>JBAXCY010000007.1:0-41730 GCA_037141235.1 Acidimicrobiales bacterium
GGATGCACCCGCTGACGAGGCACCCGCCGCCCCGGACGCCGACGAGGCACCGGCCGGCGAGTAGCCGGCTCCACCGATCACCGCATTACCGATCACCGCATCACCGATCACCGCATCACCGATCACCGCAGTACCGACCAATCAACGAAACACACAGGAACAAGGAGTAACGACGATGGCAGGAACCCTGACCAAGGACCAGATTCTGGACGGCATTGCTGAGCTGTCCGTACTGGAGCTCAGCGAGCTCCTCAAGGAGTTCGAAGAGCGCTTCGGCGTCACCGCAGCCGCTCCGGTAGCCGTAGCCGCAGCCGCTCCCGCCGGTGGCGGCGCCGATGCCGCAGCCGAAGAAGAGAAGAGCGAGTTCGACGTCATCCTCACCGGTGCTGGCGACAAGAAGATCCAGGTCATCAAGGAAGTCCGTGCCTTGACCAGCCTCGGCCTCAAGGAGGCCAAGGACCTCGTGGACGGTGCTCCCCAGCCCGTCCTCGAGAAGGTCAAGAAGGAGGACGCCGAGAAGGCCAAGGCGCAACTCGAGGCTGCAGGCGCCACCGTAGAACTGAAGTAGCACTGCCTGGGTCCTGGCTACCGGTTCACCGGCGGCCAGGACCGGGTTGCAGGTTGTCGACGCGGGGGGATCGGGCTTGCCCGGGCCCACCGTTCGGCGGTCGGAATCCTTGACTGCACCCCCTGGTTCTCGTACCTTGTGGGGGCTGGCTCCGGGGTTCCCCCCGTCTGGGTTGTGATTTTGTGCGCTTCCGGTTATGATCGTTGGTTGCCGTGCCTGCCCTCGTCGCCTTCCTCAGCCGCTTCACTGAGTGAGCCGCGCCCGGATGCCCGTTTCCACCGCCACAGCGGTGGTCGGCGACTCATTAGACGTACTGCATCAACTGTCACCTCATCGCACCATCCCGCACTTGCCCCATTCGCCTTGCAACTGGGAGGAGTAGGCCGTTGCCTACACGGTCCAACAGCCCGGAACGTTTTTCGTTTGCCAACATCGATGAGGCGCTTCCGCTGCCTGACCTCGTCGCCATTCAGAGGGACTCCTTCAAGTGGTTCCTCGACCGTGGCTTGGCCGAGACGTTCAACGACATCAGTCCCATCGAGGACTTCACGGGAACGCTGAGCCTCGAGCTCGAGTTCGACCCGACCGACCCGGACCTGCGCCCACCGCCGAAGTTCTCGGTGGAGGAGTGCAAGGAGAAGGACATGACCTACGCCGCGCCGGTCTTCGTGCGCGCCCGGTTCATGAACGCCGGCACTGGTGAGATCAAGGAGCAGACGGTCTTCATGGGGGACTTCCCCGTCATGACCGACAAAGGCACCTTCATCGTCAACGGCACCGAGCGGGTCGTCGTCAGCCAGCTGGTCCGCTCCCCGGGGGTCATCTTTCAGCCCGGTCGCGATGCCAAGACAGTCTTCACCGGCACCATCCATCCCTACCGTGGCGAGTGGATTGAGTTCGACGTCGAGGCCAAGCCCGGCAAGGACGTCACCGCCGGCTGCCGCGTGGCCCGCAAGCGCCGCCTGTCGCTGTTCGTGCTCCTGCGCGCCCTCGGCTACGAGGACCAGGCCTTCTTGGAGCGATTCGTCCGCCACTTCGACTTCCTCGAGGGCCAGTGGGAGAAGGAGCAGAATCTTGCTCCCACCCGAGAAGAGGCTCTGCTCGAGATCTACAAGCGCGCCCGTCCCGGCGAGCCCCTGTCGGTCGAGGCTGCTCGCCAGTACTTCGAGAACGCCTTCTTCAACCCGAAGCGCTACGACCTGACCCGAGTCGGACGGTACAAGCTGAACCGGAAGCTCGGGCCGGAGATCGAGCGCATCTCTGACATTTTGAGCATCGACCTCGAGCGGCCTTCGCCCACCCAGGGTGTACTCAGCCCGGCCGAAATTCTTGCTTCGTCGACCTACATGCTCCACCTGGCCAAGCACATGGCCGACGGTGAGTCGACGTACCGCATCGACGACCAGGACCACTTCGCCAACCGCCGGATCCGCTCCGTCGGCGAGCTCATCCAAAACCAGGTCCGCGTCGGCCTGTCCAGGATGGAGCGGGTCGTGCGCGAGCGCATGACTACCCAGGACGTCGAGGCCATTACGCCTCAGACCCTGATCAACATCCGGCCAGTCGTCGCCTCCGTCAAAGAGTTCTTCGGTACCAGCCAGCTCAGCCAGTTCATGGACCAGAACAACCCCCTGTCGGGTCTGGCCCATAAGCGTCGTCTGTCGGCCCTCGGCCCGGGCGGCCTTTCACGTGAGCGTGCCGGCTTCGAAGTCCGTGACGTCCATACCTCTCACTACGGCCGTATGTGTCCCATCGAGACCCCCGAAGGCCCGAACATCGGCCTGATCGGCTCGCTGGCCACCTACGCCCGGGTGAACGAGTACGGATTCATCGAAACCCCCTACCGCAAGGTCGTCAAGGGCCAGGTCACCTCCGAAATCATGTACCTCGCCGCCGACGAGGAGGAAGAGCACGTCATCGCTCAGGCCTCCGCTCTCCTCGACGACAAGGGACGGTTCACCGAGGAGAAGGTGCTCGTTCGCCGTGGCCCCCAAGGCACCGGCGTGCGTGTGGGTGCAGCCACCACGACGTACGGGACCACCTCCGAAATCGACTTCGTGCCCCCGGCAGAGGTCGACCTCATGGATGTTTCGCCGAAGCAGATCGTGTCGGTCTCGACCGCACTGATCCCCTTCGTCGAGCACGACGATGCCAACCGGGCCCTCATGGGTGCCAACATGCAGAAGCAGGCGGTGCCGCTCGTGGTGCCAGAGGCTCCCTACATCGGCACCGGTGTTGAAGCACGCGCCGCTCGCGACGCGGGTGACGTGGTCATGGCCGAGGGCGACGGCACCGTCGTCGATGTCTCCGGCGACGAGATCGTCGTCGAGTACAAGGCCGGCACCAAGGACCGCAACGGACACGCGCTGGGCAAGAAGGTCTACCGCCTGGCCAAGTTCCGTCGCTCCAATCAGAACACGGCCATCAACCAGAAGGTCATCGTCGAAGAGGGCCAGAAGGTCTCGGCCGGCGATGTCCTGGCCGATGGTCCGGCCACCCACAACGGCGAACTGGCCCTGGGCAAGAACCTGCTCGTGGCCTTCATGCCTTGGGAGGGCTACAACTACGAGGACGCCATCATCTTGTCCGAGCGCCTGGTGAAGGACGACGTACTCACGTCGATCCACATCGAGGAGCACGAGGTCGACGCCCGCGATACCAAGCTGGGCGCCGAGGAGATCACCCGGGACATCCCGAACCTCTCCGAGGAGATCCTCGCGGACCTGGACGAGCGCGGCATCATCCGCGTCGGCGCCGAAGTCGGACCAGGCGACGTCCTGGTCGGCAAGGTCACCCCCAAGGGAGAGACCGAGCAGACCCCCGAAGAGCGTCTGCTTCGTGCCATCTTCGGTGAGAAAGCCCGTGAGGTCCGCGACACATCGCTCAAGGTCCCCCACGGCGAGCAGGGCACGGTCATCGATGTCCGCGTCTTCTCCCGCGAGGATGCCCACGAGCTTCCACCCGGTGTCGAGCAGCTGGTCCGTGTCTACGTGGCCCAGAAGCGCAAGATCTCCGAGGGCGACAAGCTGGCCGGACGTCACGGCAACAAGGGAGTCATCTCCAAGATCCTGCCCATCGAGGACATGCCGTACCAGGCAGACGGCACTCCGGTCGACATCGTGCTCAACCCTCTGGGTGTGCCGAGCCGGATGAACGTCGGCCAGGTGCTCGAGTCCAGCCTGGGCTATGCCGCCCGCTGGGGTTGGGAAGGTGCTGGCGAGTTCGGCTCCGTTCCGCTCCGTGGCACCGAGACCAAGACCCGGCCCCGGACCGAGCCCGCCGTGTGGGTATCGACTCCCGTGTTCGACGGCGCTCACTGGGACGAAGAGGATCAGGCTGGTCGTCACCCGACCATCCAGCAGATCTTCCGCAAGCTCAACCCCGACGGCGAGGACGGCTCGATCCAGGTCAACGACCAGGGCAAGTGCACGCTCTACAACGGCCGCACCGGCGATCCGTACGACAGCCCGATCTCGGTCGGCTACGTCTACATCTTGAAGCTCCACCACCTTGTGGACGACAAGATCCACGCCCGGTCCACCGGCCCGTACTCGATGATCACCCAGCAGCCTCTCGGTGGCAAGGCCCAGTTCGGTGGCCAGCGCTTCGGAGAGATGGAGGTGTGGGCGCTCGAGGCCTTCGGTGCCGCCTATGCACTCCAAGAGCTCTTGACCATCAAGTCGGACGACGTGCTCGGCCGAGTAAAGGTCTACGAGGCCATCGTCAAGGGGGAGAACATCCCCGAGCCCGGTATCCCCGAGAGCTTCAAGGTGCTCATCAAGGAGATGCAGTCGCTCTGTCTGGACGTCGAAGTCCTGGCCCCAGGGGGCGAGGAGATCGAGATGCGCGAGTTGGACGAGGACGTGTTCCGGACCGCCGAAGAACTAGGTATCGACATCAGCCGGCCCGAACGTGGGTCAGACGAAGAAGATGCACGCCGCGCCGCCGAAAGGGGATTCTGATGTTGGATGTCAATGAGTTCGACCAGCTGAGGATCGGACTGGCTACGGCCGACTCGATCCGTGGATGGTCCAACGGCGAAGTCAAGAAGCCGGAGACCATCAACTACCGCACCCTCCGTCCCGAAAAGGACGGCCTCTTCTGCGAGAAGATCTTCGGCCCGACCAAGGACTGGGAGTGCTACTGCGGCAAGTACAAGCGGGTGCGGTTCCGGGGCATCATCTGCGAGCGCTGCGGCGTCGAGGTCACTCGCTCCAAGGTCCGGCGCGAGCGCATGGGCCACATCGAGCTGGCTGCCCCCGTGGTCCACATCTGGTACCTGCGCGGTACCCGTAGCTGGCTGGCCTACCTGCTCATGGGCACGGAGGCTCGCGAAGAGTTGAAGGCCAAGCAGCTCGAGAAGGTCATCTACTTTGCCGCCAACCTGGTCACCTGGGTCGACGAGGCCAAGCGCCACGAGGACCTGCCCGAACTCGAGGCAGAGCTCCGTGCGGAAACAGCCAACATCGAGAAGGCACGCGACCTCGATCTCGACCGCCGCTTCAAGGCGCTCGAGAGCGAGTTGGCCGATCTGGAGAAGGCCGGCGCCAAGGACTCCGAGGTCAAGGCCCGCCAGAAGCTGGTGGACAAAGAGATCGCGGCTGCACGTGAGCGGTTCCAGGGGGAGATCGAGTTGGCCCAGCGGGCCTTCGACGAGTTCAAGAGCCTCCACTCCCGCAAGATCCTCGAAGACGAGATGCTCTGGCGCGAGATGCGCATCCGCTACGAGGACTACTTCGAGGGCGGCATGGGTGCCGAAACCATCACTCGTCTCATCGACCGGATCGACCTCGACGCCGAGGAGATCAAGCTCCGTGAGATGATCGACGCCGCCGATGGGCGCAAGCCCCTGTCGGCCCAGCGCCGCCAGAAGGTCATCAAGCGTCTGAAGATCGTCACGGCCTTCAACCGTCGTGACGAGCGCGGCGGCCGGATCAACGACCCCCGGGCCATGATCCTCGACTCGGTACCGGTCATCCCGCCCGACCTGCGCCCCATGGTGCAGCTCGACGGTGGCCGCTTCGCCACCTCTGACCTCAACGACCTGTACCGCCGGGTGATTAACCGGAACAACCGCCTGAAGCGGCTGCTCGACCTCGGTGCCCCCGAGATCATCATCAACAACGAGAAGCGGATGCTGCAGGAGGCCGTCGACGCTCTGTTCGACAACGGCCGCCGTGGCCGCCCGGTCACCGGGCCGGGTAACCGCCCGCTCAAGAGCCTGTCGGACATGTTGAAGGGCAAGCAGGGCCGGTTCCGTCAGAACCTGCTCGGCAAGCGCGTCGACTACTCCGGCCGTTCGGTCATCGTGATCGGCCCGAACCTCATGCTCCACCAGTGCGGCCTGCCCAAGCTGATGGCGCTCGAGTTGTTCAAGCCCTTCGTCATGAAGCGGCTGGTCGATGCCGAGTACGCCCAGAACATCAAGTCGGCCAAGCGCATGGTCGAAAGGCGTCGCCCCCAGGTGTGGGACGTGCTGGAAGGGGTCATCAAGGAGCATCCGGTTCTGCTGAACCGTGCACCTACCCTCCACCGCTTGGGTATCCAGGCCTTCGAGCCCGTCCTGGTCGAGGGCAAGGCCATCCAGGTCCACCCGCTGGTCTGCACCGCCTTCAATGCCGACTTCGACGGTGACCAGATGGCTGTCCACCTTCCCCTGTCCGCCGAAGCGCAGGCCGAGGCCCGGGTGTTGATGCTGTCGTCGAACAACATCCTCTCCCCGGCTACTGGACGCCCGATCACCGTGCCCACCCAGGACATGGTCTTCGGCATCTACTACCTGACGCTGGTGGAGGAAGGACTCAAGGGCGAGGGACGGGTCTTCCGTCACGCCTACGAGGTCGAGACTGCGTTCGACCGCGGAGACATCGAGCTCCACGCCAAGATCATGCTGCGTCCCGTGGCCGGTTCGGCCATGGCCCATTCGGTCGCCCTCACCAACGGAGCCGAGGTGGATGCCGATGGCAACCTCACCGGCCTCGCCGAGGACGAGACGATCCAGATCGAGACGACGGCCGGCCGCCTGTTCTTCAACACGGCTCTGCCCGACACGTACCGGTACATCAACGACGTGGTGGGCAAGCGCAACACGGCCATCGGACTCATCGTCGAAGAGGTGGCGTCTGGCTTCCCGAAGCGCGAAGTCGCCGCATCCCTCGACCGGATCAAGTCGCTCGGGTTCCGCTACGGCGCCCAGTCCGGCTTGACCATCGCCATCTCGGACGTCGTCACCCCGAAGAACAAGGCCGAGATCCTCGACCGCTACGAAAAAGAAGCGGACAAGGCCGAGCAGCAGTTCAAGCGGGGCATCATCACCGACGACGAGCGTCGCCAGAAGGAGATCGAGATCTGGACCTCGGCCAACTCCGAGGTCGGTAAGGCCATGGAGAAGACCATGTCCGAGATCAAGTTCAACCCCATCGACATGATGGTCGACTCCGGTGCCCGAGGGAACAGCCAGCAGATCCGCCAGATCGCCGGCATGAAGGGCCTGGTGTCGAACCCACGTGGTGAGATGATCCCCCGGCCCATCAAGTCCTCGTTCCGTGAGGGCCTGTCCGTGCTCGAGTACTTCATCTCGACCCACGGTGCCCGCAAGGGACTCGCCGATACCGCCCTGCGCACCGCTGACTCCGGCTATCTGACCCGCCGGCTCGTCGACGTGGCCCAGGAACTCATCGTTCGCGAGGACGACTGCGGCTCGGTCCGTGGCATCTGGATCGAAGGGATCGTGCCGGACGGTGCGGGTACGAGGTCCTACCTCGAGACCCGGGTCACCGGCCGCATCACCTCAGAGCCGGTGACACTGTCGGACAAGTCCAAGATCGCCGCCGGTGTGATTCTCACCGACGAGATCGTGGAGCGCTTGCGCGACGACCCGTCCATCGACCGTGTCCGCACCCGCTCGGTGCTCACGTGCGAGGCAGAGCAGGGCATTTGCGCTGCCTGCTACGGCCTGTCCCTGGCCACCGGCGAAATGATCGAGCTCGGAGAGGCTGTCGGCGTCATCGCCGCACAGTCCATCGGCGAGCCCGGTACACAGCTGACCATGCGTACGTTCCACACCGGAGGCATCGTCGGAGAGGACATCACCCACGGACTGCCCCGCGTCGTCGAGCTCTTCGAGGCCCGTACCCCGAAGGGCGCGGCCGTGTTGGCCCGCCACTCGGGTATCGCACGGGTGGAAGAGGACGAGTCCGGACGGCACGTGACCGTGGTGGCTGACGATGGCGATGAGCACTCCGTGCTCTTGGCCCCTCGTGCCCACCTCGAGGTCACTGACGGCCAGGAGGTTTCCGCTGGTGACGCCCTGGTCGAAGGACCGAAGGACCCCAAGGAACTGCTCGAGGTCAAGGGCATCCGCGAGACCCAGCAGTACTTGGTCGAAGAGGTCCAGAAGGTCTATCGGGACCAGGGTGTGTCCATCCACGACAAGCACATCGAGCTCATCGTGCGCCAGATGCTGCGCCGGGTGCTCGTCGCCGAACCGGGCGAGGCTTCGTTCCTTCCCGGTGAGCGCGTCGACAGCCGGATCTACGCCGAGGTCAACCGGGCCCTGGTCACCGACGGGAAGCGTCCCGCCGAAGGCCGTCCCGAGCTCATGGGAATCACCAAGGCCTCTTTGGCCACCGAGTCGTGGCTGTCGGCCGCCTCGTTCCAGGAGACGACCCGCGTGCTCACTGAGGCGGCCATCGAGGGCAAGTCGGACCAGCTCTTCGGCCTCAAGGAGAACATCATCATCGGCAAGCTGATCCCCGCAGGCTCCGGCATGGAGCGCTACCGGGACATCAAGCTGGAGATGCCGGGAGCCGACGCCATGCCGGCGTGGGCCTTGGGCGGCGTGGACTCCGATACCGAGGATCTGGCCGCATGGCTACGTGATACCGGTAGCGAGGGTACGGGCGGAACGTTCAGTTCGGACATCGACGCCAGCTGGCTCGGCGCCGGACCGACGTCGGAGGATCTGGCTGGTGGAGCCGAGGCTCCCGCAGTCGAAGACAAGCCTCTCGAAGCCGGGGCCTGAGCACATCGGGTGGGTGTGGGCCGATAGGGCCCGCACCTGCCCTGCTTCACCCGCTTCCCCTCAGCTGAGCACCGCCCCGCGCTCCGGTTGCTGCTCGGCGCCGTTACCGGGCCGAACAGGCGCACTTGCCCAGAGGGTGGGTATGCCGTAGCATGATGCCCTTGCGGCTGCGTGTCGCACGGTGCGGTCCGCCTGCGAGCAGTTAGCAAAGCGACGGCGTGCAGGTGTCAGGCCCGGTACTACCGAGTAGGGCGCCCCGCAGATCACCGCAGCAGTGCGTAGTAGTCCGCATCAGTCCTGAAGTATCCCTGCAGTCCAAAACCTAGAGGTCACGCGTGCCCACGATTTCCCAGCTCGTCCGAAAAGGCCGAGCCACCAAGCCGACAAAGTCGAAGACCCCGGCCCTCCGAGGCGCTCCCCAGCGCCGGGGAGTGTGCACCCGCGTGTACACCCACACTCCGAAGAAGCCGAACTCGGCTCTGCGTAAGGTCGCCCGCGTGCGTCTGACCAGCGGCCTCGAGGTCACGGCCTACATCCCCGGTGAGGGTCACAATCTCCAGGAGCACTCCATCGTCCTGGTCCGTGGCGGTCGTGTGAAAGACCTCCCCGGTGTTCGATACAAGGTGATCCGCGGCACCCTGGACGCATCAGGCGTCCGGGAGCGGAATCAGGCCCGTAGTCGCTACGGCGCCAAGAAGGAGTCCTGACGTGCCCCGTAAAGGTCCTGCAGTCCGTCGTGAACTCATGCCCGACCCCGTCTACCACTCGGTGCTCGTCACTCAGGTCGTCAACCGGGTCCTGAGCCGCGGCAAGCGCACGCTTGCGGAGCGCATCGTCTACGCCGCACTTGCCGACGTCGAGGAGAAGACCGGTACCGATCCGGTGGCCGTGCTCAAGAAGGCCGTGGAGAACACCCGGCCCGAGCTCGAGGTCCGCAGCCGCCGTGTGGGTGGCGCCACCTATCAGGTTCCCGTCGAGGTCCGTCCCCGTCGGGCCACCACCCTGTCCATCCGCTGGTTGGTGGGCTATGCCCAGCAGCGCCGTGAGAAGACCATGGCCGAGCGCCTGTCCAATGAGATCCGCGACGCGGCCAACGGCATCGGTGCCGCCGCCAAGCGCCGTGAAGATCTCCACAAGATGGCCGAGTCCAACAAGGCGTTCGCCCACTACCGCTGGTAGCCGGACGTCCCGCCTCGCCCGCTTCGCTGACGCTACGAGTACGACCCGAGAGTTGATGAACCATGTCTGACATCACGCCCCGCTCCCACCCGCTGTCCAAGACCCGCAACATCGGGATCATGGCCCACATCGACGCGGGCAAGACCACGACGACCGAGCGGATCCTCTACTACACCGGCAAGAACTACAAGATCGGTGAGGTCCATGAGGGTGCGGCCACCATGGACTGGATGGTCCAAGAGCAGGAGCGTGGCATCACCATCACGTCGGCTGCCACCACGTGCATGTGGCACGACACCTTGATCAACATCATCGATACTCCCGGCCACGTCGACTTCACTGTGGAGGTCGAGCGCTCATTGCGGGTGCTGGACGGAGCCGTTGCCGTGTTCGATGCCGTGGCCGGCGTGGAGCCCCAGACCGAGACCGTATGGCGTCAGGCCAACAAATACGAAGTCCCCCGGATCTGCTTCGTCAACAAGATGGACCGCACTGGTGCCGACTTTGAAATGTGCGTCGACATGATCAAGGACCGCCTCGACTGCACTGTGGCGGTGGTGCAACTTCCCATCGGCGCCGAGGGCGAGTTCCGTGGTGTGGTCGACCTGGTCCGCATGCGTGCCTTGGTGTGGGACGACGGCATGGGCGAGGACTGGGTGGAAGAGCCCATCCCCGACAATCTGTTGGCCTCGGCCGAGGTTGCCCATGCGGCCCTGATCGACGTGGTCTCCAATCACGATGACATCATCATGGAGAAGTTCCTGGGCGAAGAGGAGATCCTCCCCGAGGACCTCACTCGGGCGTTGCGCACCGTCACACTTGGCAATCACGCCGTCCCCGTCCTATGCGGCACCGCCTTCAAGAACAAGGGCGTCCAGCCCATGCTCGACGCCGTGGTCGACTACCTGCCGAGCCCCCTCGACATCCCGCCGACCATGGGCCTCGTGCCTCGCAAGGAGGGCGTGGAGGTCGAGCGTCCCGCCGACGACTCGGCACCCTTCTCGGCCCTGGCCTTCAAGATCATGACCGACCCCTACGTCGGCAAGCTGACCTACCTGCGGGTTTACTCTGGCACCCTGACCAAGGGCTCGGCCGTCGTCAACTCGACCAAGGACCGCAAAGAGCGGATCGGTCGCATCCTCCAGATGCACGCCAACACCCGCGAGGACCTCGACGCCATGTACGCCGGCGACATCGTGGCCGCCGTGGGTCTCAAGCAGACCACCACCGGTGACACCCTGTGTGACCCGGACAACCAGGTCATCCTGGAGTCCCTCACCTTTCCTGAACCCGTCATCCATGTGGCTGTCGAGCCCAAGACCAAGGCCGACCAGGACAAGCTGTCCAAGGCGCTGTTCTCCTTGTCCGAGGAGGACCCGACCTTCCGGGTCAAGTCCGACGAGGAGACGGGCCAGACCGTCATCTCGGGGATGGGCGAGCTCCACCTCGAGGTTCTCGTCGACCGCATGCTCCGCGAGTTCAACGTGGACGCCAACGTGGGCAAGCCCCAGGTGGCTTACCGCGAGACGGTCCGCAAGACTGTCGAGAAGGTGGAGATGAAGTACGTCCGCCAGACCGGCGGCAAGGGCCAGTACGGTCACGTGGTCATCACCCTCGAGCCCACCGGGCCCGGCGGCGGCTACATCTTCGAGGACAAGATCACCGGTGGTGTCATCCCCAAGGAGTACATCCCCTCGATCGACCACGGGATCCAGGAGTCGATCACCTCAGGTGTGCTCGCCGGCTACCCCACGGTCGACATCAGAGTGATCTTGACCTACGGCTCGTATCACGACGTCGACTCCTCGGAGATGGCATTCAAGATCGCCGGCTCCATGGCCATCAAGAAGGCGGCCCAGCTGGCCAGCCCGGTCCTGCTCGAGCCGGTCATGGCCGTCGAAGTCACCACCCCAGAGGACTACATGGGCGACGTGATCGGCGACCTTTCGTCCCGCCGGGGCAAGGTCGAAGGCATGGAGCAGCGGGGCAACAGCCACATCGTAAAAGCACAGGTACCGCTGAGCGACATGTTCGGCTACGCTACCGACCTGCGCTCCCGTACTCAGGGGCGGGCGACGTACTCCATGCAGTTCGCCGCGTACAACGAGGTTCCCGAGTCGATCGCCAAGGAGATCATCGCCAAGGCGCGCGGCGAGTAGGCAGTGCGGGCCGGGATCATCCCGGGTCGTGTCGCAGTTGTTGCCTCACCGGCACGTTTCACCAGCGGCACACTTCACCACAGCAACGATGTACCAGCAGCACGTTTCACCACAGCAACGATGTACCAGCAGCACGTTTCACCAGTACCGAAGTAATCCGAACACGAGGAATGACAGAGGCAACCGCCTCCGTCGTGGCGGGCCCGAGGGGGCTACCGTCCGAGACCAGGGAGCATTACCCCAGCTATGGCCAAGCAGAAGTTCGAGCGCACCAAGCCCCATGTGAACGTCGGAACGATGGGACACATCGACCACGGTAAGACGACGCTCACCGCGGCCATCACCAAGGTCCTGCACGACAGCGACCCCACCACGTCGTTCACCCCTTTCGACCAGATCGACAAGGCGCCAGAAGAGCGCCAGCGGGGCATCACGATCTCCATCGCCCACGTGGAGTATGAGACGCCCAACCGGCATTACGCCCACGTCGACATGCCTGGTCACGCCGACTACATCAAGAACATGATCACCGGCGCCGCCCAGGTTGACGGGGCCATCTTGGTCGTGTCCGCCGCCGACGGCCCCATGCCTCAGACTCGGGAGCACGTGCTGCTCGCCCGTCAGGTCGGCGTCCCGTTCATCGTGGTCGCCCTCAACAAGGCCGACACCGTTGATGACGAGGAGCTCCTCGATCTGGTCGAGCTCGAGGTGCGCGAGCTCCTCAACGAGTACGAATTTCCTGGCGACGACACCCCCATCGTCCGGGTCAGCGCCCTCAAGGCGCTCGAGGGCGACGCCGAGTGGGCCTCCAAGATCACCGAGCTCATGGAGGCAGTCGACTCCTACATCCCCGAGCCCGAGCGCGACGTGGAGAAGCCTTTCCTCATGTCCGTCGAGGACGTCATGTCGATCACCGGTCGCGGCACCGTGGTGACCGGAAAGATCGAGCAGGGCATCGTCAAGGTCGGTGAAGAGGTAGAAGTCGTGGGCCTGCGGGACACGCAGAAGTCCACCGTCACCGGCATCGAGATGTTCCGCAAGCTCCTCGATGAGGGCCGAGCTGGCGACAACGTCGGCGCCCTGCTCCGTGGCACCAAGAAGGAAGACGTGGAGCGTGGCCAGGTGCTGTGCAAGCCCGGCTCCATCACGCCCCACACCAAGTTCGAGGCGACGGTCTACGTCCTCAACAAGGAAGAGGGAGGCCGCCACAAGCCGTTCTTCACCAACTACCGCCCCCAGTTCTACTTCCGCACCACAGACGTCACCGGCACCATCACCCTGCCCGAGGGCACCGAGATGGTCATGCCTGGTGACAACACGGACATGATCGTGGAGCTCGGTAAGCCGATCGCCATGGACGAGGGTCTCCGCTTCGCCATCCGCGAGGGTGGTCGCACCGTCGCCTCGGGTCGGGTCACCAAGATCGTCGAGTAGTAACCGCCCGATTACGTAGTTCATCCACGAGAGGACGCTGTAAACCCATGGCCGCAGAAGGCCCCCGTCAGAAGATCCGCATCCGCCTGAAGGCATACGACCACGAAATTCTCGATCAGTCGACCGAGAAGATCGTGCAGACTGTGCTGCGCACCCAGGCCAAAGTGTTGGGCCCCGTGCCGCTGCCCACCGAGAAGCACCGCTATACGGTGATTCGGTCCCCCCACAAGTACAAGGACAGTCGGGAGCACTTCGAGATGCGGGTCCACAAGCGTCTCGTGGACATCGTGGACCACACGCCCAAGACGGTCGACTCGCTTCAGCGTCTCGACCTCCCGGCCGGCGTGGACATCGAGATCAAGATCCAAACCGTCTAGTCGGAGAGTTCCGACCAGTAAGACTCCGTATCTGCTGAGCCGGACGATCCGTTTAGCGGATTGAGGCCGGATGGTATAGAGTTTCCGGTCGGCCGGTTTGCAGGCCAAACCATGTGAATGGGACGTGTTCGAGCGCCCACCGAGTTTCGGTGGGGACCTCGGGCCACACCAGGCGAGCGCTCCGCTCGGGTAACCGAGCGGAGCGTCTGCGTGCAAACCGATGTGTGTCGGGGATCACCGGCGTCGCCTGGTCTGACCAGGGGGAGTACCCAGCGGTGTTTCTTGACGGGCGAAGTTGCCCGGAGATGGAGCGCCCCGGTCTGATGTGAGGCCGAGCAGTACCAGCAGCACAGGATCGGCACCCACCGGTGTCGAGCACGAGCGAAGAGTCGAGACGGAGAAGCTCCAGTGGCCACTAAGGCGATCGTGGGCGAAAAAGTCGGAATGACACAGATCTGGGACGACCAGAACCGGGCTATCCCGGTGACGGTGCTGCGCGTGGCGCCGGTCCGGATCGTTCAGGTCAAGACCCCCGAACGCGAGGGGTATTCCGCACTGCAAGTCACCTGGGGACACCGCCGCTCCAGCACCCTCACCCGGCCTGAGCAGGGCCACTACGACAAGTCCGGGGTCGACCCGGGCCGACGCCTTGTCGAACTGCGGCTCGACGACGCTTCAGCGTACGAAGTGGGTCAAGAGTTGACTGCGGACATCATGCAGGCCGGCGAACTGGTCGATGCCATCGCCGTGTCCAAGGGCAAGGGCTTCGCTGGTGCCATGAAGCGTCACAACTTCAAGGGCCAGGGCGCCAGCCACGGTAACCACAAGGCGCATCGGGCCCCTGGTTCGATCGGCGCCTGTGCTACCCCCGGCCGTGTCTTCAAGGGAACCAAGATGGCCGGCCGCATGGGTGGCCAGCAGGTAACCACCCTCAACCTCGAGATCGTCCAGGCCGACCCGGAGCGCGAGTTGGTCCTGGTCAAGGGTGCAGTGCCCGGTCCTCGTGGGGGCATGGTCGTTCTGCGCAATGCCGTCAAGTCGCCGGCAGGCAAGGGAGGCGCCAAGTGAGCGCGGATACCATCGACTTCGAGACGGCCAAGCCGTCGGAGATCCGACGCTTCCTGCGGCCGGCTCCCGCCCAGCGGACCGTTACCCGCCGCTCCATCGACGGAGCTGACCTCGGCGAGGTCGACCTCGACCCGGACACCTTCGGGATCGAGCCCAACCAGGCCGTGCTGCACCAGGTCGTGACGGCCCAACTAGCCGCCGCCCGGTCTGGGACCCAATCGACCAAGACCCGGTCCGAGGTGCGTGGTGGTGGTATCAAGCCGTTCGCCCAGAAGGGCACCGGACGTGCTCGTGCTGGCTCCAGCCGCTCTCCGGTTTGGATCGGTGGTGGCGTGGCCTTGGGCCCCAAGCCCCGCTCCTATGCCCAGAAGACGCCCAAGAAGATGAAGGCGTTGGCTCTTCGCTCCGCCCTTTCCGACCGGGCATCCCTTGGCAATGTCGCCTTGATCGACCAGTGGTCCTTCGAGGGACCGAGCACCAAGGCCGCTATCGCTGCCCTGAAGGCGCTCAACCTCGAAGGCCGGGTGTTGGTGGTCCTCACTGAGGACGACTTCGTCGCCGACCGCTCGTTCGGGAACCTCCCCGAGGTGCAGACGCTCTTGGTCAATGAGCTCAACGCCTACGACATCTTGGTGAACGACTGGATCGTCTTCACCGACGAGACGCTGCCAGGTACCCCGAAGGTCTTCTCGGCGGTCGAGATCGACGTGGTCGAGGACGCAGACGGCAACGTGGTCGAGATCATCGAGACCGAGGTCGACGTGCTCGTCGACGCCGCCGGACACGTCACCGAGGTCATCGAGACCCAGGTCGACGAAGTGGTAGGTGCCGACGGTGAGATCCTTGCCGTGGCCGCCACCCAGATCGATGTTGTGCTCGACGCCGACGGTGACGTGGTCGAAGTGACCGAGACCGAGGTCATCGAGATCGCCGGCGATGCAGAAGGGAAGCAGTCGTGAGGGATCCCCACAACGTTCTGATCCGTCCAGTCGTGTCCGAGAAGTCGTACACGCTCATGGACAACAACGTCTATGTCTTCGTGGTGGACCCGTCCGCCACCAAGATCGACGTGCGCCACGCCGTCGAGCAGGCGTTCGACGTGCGGGTCACCAACGTCAACACCCTGAATCGCAAGGGCAAGACCAAGCGCAACCGGAAGGGCGGCGGCCTCGGCCATCGCCCCGACACCAAGCGGGCCATCGTCACCCTTGCCCCGGGTGACTCGATCGACCTGTTCGAGAACTGAGAGACCGGGATACCTCATGGCATTGCGTTCACGTAAACCAACCAGCGCTGGTCGTCGGTTCCAGACCGTCTCGGACTTTGCCGAGATCACCACCGACAAGCCCGAGAAGTCGTTGCTGGTGCCCAAGCCCCGTACCGGTGGTCGTAACAACCACGGACGTAAGACGGCAAGGCACCGCGGCGGAGGCCACAAGCAGCAGTACCGGATCATCGACTTCAAGCGCAACAAGGACGGGATTCCGGCCAAGGTTGCCACCATCGAGTACGACCCCAACCGCAACGCTCGTATTGCGCTGCTGCACTACCTCGATGGGGAGAAGCGCTACATCCTCGCTCCGCAAGGCGTGCAGGTTGGCGACATGCTGCAGTCGGGCCAGGGAGCCGAGATCCGTCCCGGTAACGCCTTGCCCATGCGCTACATCCCGGTCGGATCGGTCATCCACAACGTCGAGCTCCGGATCGGCCAGGGCGGCAAGATGGCTCGAGGTGCGGGCATGAGCATCCAGTTGGTGGCCAAGGAAGGGCTCTTCGCCACATTGCGCCTCCCTTCCACCGAGATGCGCCGCGTGTCCATCGACTGCCGGGCCACGTTGGGCGTCGTAGGAAACTCCGAGGCCGAGCTGATCAAGATCGGTAAGGCCGGTCGGAACCGCTGGAAGGGTGTACGCCCCCAGACCCGTGGTGTGGCCATGAACCCGGTCGATCACCCACTCGGTGGTGGCGAAGGCAAGACCTCAGGTGGTCGCCATCCGGTGTCCCCATGGGGCCAGCCGGAAGGCCGCACCCGTGCCCGCAACAAGGACTCAGACAAGATGATCGTCCGTCGTCGCCGCAAGCGCGGCGCGCGCCGGTAGGGAAGACAGAGGGAACGACACATATGCCCCGCAGCCTCAAGAAAGGTCCGTTCGTCGACGACCACCTCCTCAAGAAGGTGGATGTCCTCAACGCGGCCGGAGACAAGAAGGTCATCAAGACCTGGTCCCGTCGCTCCACGATCATCCCCGACATGGTGGGTCACACCATCGCTGTCCACGATGGCCGCAAGCACATCCCGGTCTATGTGACCGAGTCGATGGTGGGCCACAAGCTCGGCGAGTTCGCCCCCACTCGCACGTTCAAGTTCCATGCTGGTCAAGAGCGCGCAGGGAGGCGCTGACGTGGCCGGAGTGAAGACCAACGAGCGTGAAGGCACCCGTGCCGTCCTGCGCCATCACCGTATGTCGGCCTCCAAGGTGCGTCAGGTGCTCAACCTGATCCGCGACAAGGACGCCGTCACCGCGGCCGAGATTCTGGCCAATGGCGACCGTGAGGCCGCGGCTGTGGTCGGCAAGGTCCTGGCTTCGGCTGTGGCCAACGCGGTCCACAACGACGGGCTCGACGCCGAAGAACTGTTCGTGTCGGCCTGCTACGCCGACGAGGGAAGCACCCTGAAGCGCTGGCGCCCCCGGGCACGAGGCCGTGCTACTCGCATTCGCAAGCGGACATCCCACATCACCATCATCGTGAGTCGCATGCCTGACGAGCGCATCGCCCGTCGCCGGGCCAAGCAGTCAGCCGCAGGCGCACAGCGTTCGCGCCGGGTTGCCGGCTCGCGCAGTGGTGGTCAGACCGCCACGAAGGCGTCGACCAGCGCTACGGCGACAACGGACACGGCAGCGGTTACCGACACCGGAGTCACCGATGTCGAGGTGACGGAAGCTACCGACGGTACCGAGGAGGGCTCCACCGCACAGTCCACCACGGAGGGCGGTTCCGACGTGACCGATGAGGCCACCGATGAGGTCACCGATGCCACTGCTGCAGACGAAGAGACAGACGGCGACTCCGCCAAGAACACAGACGGCGATACCGCCGAAGAGAAGGGCTGAGTAGATGGGCCAGAAGGTAAACCCCTACGGGTTCCGACTCGGTGTCACCACCGACTGGAAGTCGCGCTGGTTCGAGGAGCGCAACTACCAGAACTGCGTCATCGAGGACTGGCAGATCCGAGACTTCTTGATGTCACAGCTCGAGTCTGCGGCCGTCAGCCGCATCGAGATCGAGCGCACCCGTGACCGACTGCGGGTGGACATCCACACCGCCCGTCCCGGCATCGTCATCGGTCGCCGTGGTGCGGAGGCCGACCGCCTGAAGAAGAAGATCGAAGAGATCACCGGGTTGAACAACCGGATCCAGCTCAACATCCAAGAGATCAAGCAGCCTGAGCTCGACGCTGCGCTGATCGCCCAGGGGATCTGCGACCAGCTGGCCCGACGTGTCGCATTCCGCCGTGCCATGAAGCGTTCGATCCAAACCGTGCAGAAGGCTGGCGCCCTCGGCGTCAAGGTCCAGTGCTCTGGTCGCCTCGGAGGCTCCGAGATGTCGCGCAAGGAGCAGTACCGCGAAGGACGGGTTCCGCTGCACACGCTGCGGGCCGACATCGACTACGGCTTCCGTGAGGCCAAGACGACCTACGGCCGTATCGGCGTAAAGGTCTGGATCTACAAGGGCGATATCCTGCCCTACAAGGTCTCCTCTGAGGAGAAGATCACCCGGGAAGCAGCCATGGCCGTCGGGGAGACCTCCGGCCAGGGTGGCGAAGGCCCCCGTCGTCTCATCACCGCCGGTGGCGGACGCCGCATGGCGGGCCAAGGCGAGCCCGGCAGCGTAGTCACCTTCGATACCGATGCGTCCGAGATGGAAGTTCCCGAAGGTCTCTCCGATCTCAATCCGGTCGATATTGCTGCGGCTCCGGCGGTCCCCGACGAACTCGAGCGCATCCTCACCGAGGACGAAGAGATCGAGCGCAAGACTCGTGAGCACCACGAGACGCCGCACTTCCGCAAGGAGGTGGACTGACATGTTGATGCCCCGCAAGGTGAAGCACCGCAAGCAGCAGCGAGGTCGCATGAGCGGCAAGGCCAAGGGTGGGAGCGAGGTCACCTTCGGTGACTTCGGTATCCAGGCCCTCGAGCCGGCATGGATGACGGCGCGCCAGATCGAGGCCGCCCGTATCGCCATGACCCGACACGTCAAGCGTGGTGGCAAGGTGTGGATCCGGGTATTTCCGGACCGTCCGGTCACTCAGAAGCCAGCCGAGACCCGCATGGGTTCCGGCAAGGGCAACCCCGAGCACTGGGTCGCCGTGGTCAAGCCCGGACGCATCCTGTTCGAGTTGGCCGGCGTGGATCAGGTACTGGCCCGTGAGGCCATGGACCGGGCCATCCAGAAGCTTCCGTTCAAGGCGCGTTTCGTGATCCGTCCTGGAACCCACGGCACGCCGGAGGTGCAGGTCTGATGGCTACCGCAGCACAGATTTCCGAGTACGACACCGATGAGTTGGAGCGTCAGTTGGGCGAGACCCGGCGCGAGCTCTTCAACCTCCGGTTCCAGCTGGCCACCGGCCAGCTCGACAACTTCTCGCGCATGAGCAACGTGCGCAAGGACGTGGCCCGCATGCTGACCGAGCTACGCAACCGCGAGATCGCCGAGGCTGAGGGTCTGGCCTTCGAGCAGCTGCCCGCACACAAGGCAGCAGCCCGTCGCCGGACCGAGGACGAGGCCAAGGGTCGAGACAAGAGCACTGCATCGGAGCGTCGGGCGGCAGCCCGTGCCGAGGACGAGGAGCGTGTCGCCGCTGAGGCGCCCGCCGTCGAGCCCGCAGACGTAGACGACGCTGCCGAGGACGCAGAGGAGGGTCACTGATGGCCGACGAGCAGCGTGCCGAGGGCACGACCGAAGAACGGGCCAACGCCCGCAAGGTACGAGAGGGACTCGTGGTTTCCGACGCCATGGACGCGACTGTGGTCGTGGCCGTCGTCGAACGGGTACGCCACCCCCGCTACGGCAAGACCGTCCAGCGGACCAAGAAGCTCTATGTCCATGACGCCGATAACAGCGCCAAGGTGGGTGACCGGGTGCGTGTGATAGAGACACGCCCCTTGTCCAAGCTCAAGCGCTGGCGGCTCTCTGAAGTGCTGGAGCGTGCACGATGATCCAGCAGGAATCACGACTTCGGGTGGCCGACAACTCTGGCGCCAAAGAAGTGCTCTGCATCAAGGTTCTCGGTGGCTCGCGTCGCCGGTACGCCTCGATCGGCGACATCTTCGTGGCCACAGTCAAGGACGCTATCCCCGGGGCTGCGGTCAAGAAGGGTGACGTCGTCAAGTGTGTCGTCGTCCGCACGAAGAAGGAACGCCGCCGTCCAGATGGCAGTTACATCCGCTTCGACGAAAATGCCGCAGTGCTCATCAATGACCAGCAGCAGCCCCGTGGGACCCGGATCTTCGGCCCCGTCGGACGAGAGCTGCGCGACAAGCGCTTCATGCGGATCATCTCGCTGGCGCCGGAGGTGCTGTAGATGCGAATCAAGAAGGGTGACAAGGTGCAGGTGATCTCCGGCAAGGACAAGGGGAAGCAGGCCCACGTGGTCCGTGCCATCCCGTCCGAAGGCCGGGTCATCGTGGAGGGCGTACACGTGGCCAAGCGTCACGCCAAGCCCACTCGAGCGACCATGCAGGGCGGCGTCATCGACAAGTTCATGCCGGTGTCTGTCTCTTCGGTGGCCATCGTGTGCAACTCGTGCGGGCCTACCCGCATCGGCATGCGCATGGACGAGCAGGGACGCAAACTGCGTGTCTGCCGCAAGTGTGGGATGGACCTCTGATGGCGTCGACGTCGGCGGCCGAGCGGCCGCGTCTGAAGAAGCGCTACGACGAGACGGTGCGGGCAGAGCTGCAGCAGACGCTGGGTCTCGGCAACATCATGGAGGTACCGCGTCTCACCAAGATCGTGATCAACATGGGTGTGGGTCGAGCGACCCAGCAGAAGTCGCTGATCGAGGGAGCCATGCGCGACCTCGAGAGCATCGCCGGCCAGAAGCCCATCGTCACCAAGGCCAAGAAGTCGATCGCCTCGTTTAAGCTCCGAGAGGGGCAAGAGATCGGCGCCAAGGTGACCTTGCGGGGCGACCGGGCCTGGGAGTTCTTCGACCGTCTGGTCTCCATGGCCATCCCCCGCATCCGTGACTTCCGTGGGCTGTCGCCCCGGTCGTTCGACGGACACGGCAACTACACGTTCGGTGTGACCGAGCAGTTGATCTTCCCCGAGCTCGACTACGACCGCATCGACACCACCCGGGGCATGGATATCACCATCGCCACCACCGCACGAACCGACGATGAGGGCCGGGCACTGCTCGCCGCCTTCGGTTTCCCGTTCCGCAAGGAGAACCAGTAACCCCATGGCGAAGAAGGCTTTGATCGAGAAGCAACAGCGCACGCCGAAGTTCAAGGTGCGCGGCTATACCCGGTGCCGCCGTTGCGGCCGCCCGAAGTCGGTGTACCGCAAGTTCGGCCTGTGCCGAATCTGCTTGCGGGTGATGGTCCATGCTGGGGAGATCCCCGGCGTGACGAAGGCCAGTTGGTGAGGGGAGACGAACGATGACGATGACCGACCCGATTGCCGACATGCTGACCCGCATCCGGAACGCCAATACCGCCCACTTCGACACCGTGTCGATGCCTGGCTCCAAGCTCAAGGAGTCCCTGGCTGCCATCCTCGTACAGGAGGGCTACATCGGTGGCTTCGAGGTGAGCGATACGCCGGGCAAGCCCGGACAGACGCTCCAGATCACCATGAAGTACGCACCTGACCGTGCCCGGACCATCTCTGGGATCAAGCGGGTATCCAAGCCGGGGCTGCGTATCTACGCCCGGGCCGACAAGATCCCGCGCGTGCTCGGTGGGCTCGGTGTGGCCGTGGTCTCCACTTCCAAGGGCCTGATGACCGATCGCGAAGCGCGCAAGAAGCGTATGGGCGGCGAGGTGCTCTGCTATGTCTGGTAGCCACCTCGTGATCCGTGCCGAGCGCCGCAGTCCGAGTGGAGGTACTCGCTGATGTCTCGAATCGGACGTTCACCCATCGCCGTGCCCTCCGGGGTCACGATCGCCGTCGACGACGAGCACCGCATCACGGTCAAAGGACCCCAAGGCGAGCTGGCCCGACAGATTCCGGCCGCCATCAGCATCAGCCAGGATGGCGACGTGCTGAACGTTGCCCGTCCAGACGACCAGCGCCAAAACCGTGCGTTGCACGGACTGACCCGTTCGTTGGTGGCCAACATGGTCACCGGTGTGACGGAGGGCTTCTCCAAGGAGCTCGAGATCGTCGGCGTCGGTTACCGGGCCATACCCAAGGGTCCCTCCGACTTGGAGCTCGCCCTCGGGTTCTCCCACCCGGTGTTCGTCAGCGCTCCCGCTGGCGTCACCTTCGATGTACCGACGCCCACCAAGATCATCATCAAGGGAATTGACAAGGAAAAGGTCGGCCAGGTCGCCGCAGACATCCGCAAACTGCGCAAGCCGGAGCCCTACAAGGGCAAGGGCATTCGCTACGTGGGTGAGCGGGTCGTGCGCAAGGCCGGGAAGGCAGCCAAGTAATGGCCCGCACTGATCACAAGCTCGAGCTCCGCCGCCGCCGCCACCGTAGGGTGCGCAAGCGGGTGGAGGGCACGGCGGAGCGTCCTCGCCTGGCTGTGTTCCGCTCCAACAAGCACATCACCGCCCAGCTCATCGACGACCTCGCCGGGCGTACCCTGGCCTCGGCGTCGACAGTGGAAGCTTCCCTGCGGAGCTCCAGTGGCGGCAACATCGAGGCGGCCAAAGCTGTGGGGACCCTGGTGGCTACCCGCGGCAAGGACGTCGGAATCACCACCGTGGTCTTCGACCGCGGCGGGTTCGCTTACCACGGGCGGGTGGCCGCACTGGCCGATGCCGCCCGCGCCGAAGGACTGGAGTTCTGAGATGGCTGTGAACAACAACGAGCTGCAATTCGAGGAGCGCACCATCCGGGTCAACCGGGTGTCCAAGGTGGTCAAGGGTGGTCGTCGGTTCTCCTTCGCCGCACTCATGGTCGTCGGTGACGGCAACGGACGGGTCGGCCTGGGTTACGGCAAGGCCAAGGAAGCCGGTCTGGCTGTGCAGAAGGGCATCGAAGAGGCGCGCAAGAACATGTTCGACGTCCCGCTGGCCGGATCGACCATCACGCACCCCATCGTGGGTGAGAGTGGCGCTGGTCGGGTCATGCTCAAGCCGGCGGCCCCTGGTACCGGCGTCATCGCCGGAGGGGCGGCACGGGCCATCCTGGAGATGGCCGGCATCCGCGACATCCTGGCCAAGTCCCTTGGTTCTTCCAACGGCATCAATGTGGCCCACGCCACAATTGCCGGCCTCAAGGGACTCAAGCGCCCCGACGAGATCGCAGCCCTTCGTGGCAAGCCGGTCGAAGAAGTGGCACCTGCCGCCATGCTGCGGGCCTACCGCGAGCGTCGGCGCGAGGCCGACGTCTTCACGGAGGTGAACTGAGATGGCATCGACCACGGACACTCCGCTGTCGACGACAGGCTGGATTCGGGTCACTCAGATCCGTTCCGCCATCGGTACCAAGCCCAAGCACCGTGGCACCCTGCGCGCCCTCGGGCTTCGCGGCATCGGACGTACGAATGTGCTCCCCGACCGCCCGGAGATCCGCGGGATGATCGCACGGGTGCCCCACCTGGTCGACGTAACGTCGGCCGGTGCAGAAGACAGGAAAGGCTGACCATGAAGGTTCATGAGCTCCGCCCCCCAGCTGGGTCGAACCGTGCACGCAAGCGCGTCGGCCGTGGCATCGGTGGCAAGGGCGGCAAGACCGCCGGTCGAGGCACTAAGGGCCAAGGCGCGCGCGACACGATCCCGATGGGGTTCGAGGGTGGCCAGCTGCCTCTCCTCCAGCGCATCCCCAAGCTCCGGGGCTTCACCAACCCATTCCGGGTGGAGTACACCCCGGTGAACGTCGGTGCCCTGGGTATCGTCGACGGTGACAATGCCGACATCGAGGCTCTGGTGGCGTGCGGTCTGGCCCACAAGGGTGACTTGGTAAAGGTGCTCGGCGGCGGTGAGGTGCCCCGTGCCTTGCGAGTCGAGGCCCACGCGTTCTCCAAGTCGGCCGAGGCTGCCATCACGGCAGCGGGAGGATCGACCTCGATCGTTCCGCTCCCGTTCGGCAACGGACGTCCGCCCGCTAAGGGCAACGCCCTCACCAACCGCTAGCATCTGCCGAACGCGGCGTCGAGGAGTCCCATGCTTTCCAGCTTGGCCAATATCTTCAGGATTCCCGATCTTCGGAAGAAGGTCCTGTTTACGCTGACCGTTATCGCCCTGTATCAGTTCGGGGCGAACGTGCCGGTACCCTTCATCAACTTTTCGAAGGTGGCCCAACTCACGGCGGCGTCGAAGTCCTCGGGGGTCCTCGGATTCCTGAACCTCTTCAGTGGCGGTGCGCTCACCCGTATGGCTGTGTTCGGCCTCGGCATCATGCCGTACATCACCTCGAGCATCATCATCCAGCTCCTAGCCACGGTGATCCCCAAGCTCGAACAGTGGCGTGACCAGGGTGCGGTCGGTCAGAAGAAGCTCACGCAGACCACCCGATACCTGACGGTGGCTCTGGCGCTGATGCAGTCCACCGGTCTCGTGTACCTGTTCCACAAGGGTGGCGGCGGGCTCTTCGGGACCTCCCAGAACATCGACCTCATCCTGAACTACTCCGTGTGGCGTGCCGGATTCATCGTGCTCACGCTCACTGCCGGTACGGCCTTCGTGATGTGGCTGGCCGAGCTCATCACCCAGCGCGGCATCGGCCAGGGGATGTCGATCCTCATCTTCGCCAACGTCGTGGCCGGTATTCCTGCCGGACTCAACACCGTCCTCCAGGAGGGCGGCAAGGTGAAGTTCGTCACCATCTTGTTGGTGTCTCTGGCCCTACTGGTCCTCATCGTCTTCGTCGACCAGGGCCAGCGCCGGATCCCGGTCACGTTCGCCAAGCGAGTGGTGGGGCGCAAGATGTTCGGGGGCTCCAACTCGTACATCCCGTTGAAGGTCAATCAGGCAGGTGTGATCCCGATCATCTTTGCCAGTTCGGTGCTCTACATCCCGGTGCTGCTGTCGAACATCATCCCGTCTTCAGCATTCCGATCCTGGGTGAACCACAACGTCACACCCACGAGTGTCTTCTACATCATGACGTACTTCTTCTTCATCCTCCTCTTCACCTTCTTCTATGTGTACGTCGCCTTCGACCCCCGCCAGCAGGCGGACATCATCCGCAAGCAGGGTGGGTACATCCCCGGCATCCGGCCCGGACAGCCCACCGAGCGCTACTTGGCCCACATCCTGAACCGGATCACGTGGCCAGGAGCACTCTTCCTCGGTGCGGTGGCTGTCATCCCGTCGCTGCTCATGGCCGCGTGGAACATCACCAGCTACCCCTTCTACGGAACAACTCTCTTGATCGCAGTGGGCGTGGCACTCGAGACGATGAAGCAGATCGACAGCCAGCTCATGATGCGAAACTACGAGGGCTTTCTCAAGTAAGTGGTAGCCGGCGCCAGGCTCGTCGTCCTCGGCAAACAGGGGGCGGGGAAGGGGACGCAGTGTCTGTCCCTCTCTCATCACTATGTGGTCACCCATGTCTCGACGGGGGACATGCTCCGTGAGGCTGTCAAGCAGGGCACACCGCTCGGCATGGAGGCCAAGAATCTGATGGAGCGCGGGGACCTTCTTGGCGATGACCTGATCATGGAGATGGTCACGTCGCGTATAGCCGAGAGTGACATCAAGGATCGAGGCTTTATCCTCGACGGTTGCCCCCGCACGGTCAGCCAGGCTCAGATGTTGACCGAACTCCTGGCTCCAGTCGACCTCGATCTGGTCATCGACATCGAAGTGCCGACGTCGCAGGTACTTCGCCGACTGGCGTCGCGGCGGGTGTGTGTCGACTGCGGTGCCAACTACTCGTTGACACAGCGGCCGTTGATCGGCTGGACGTGTGACGTGTGCGGCGGAGAAGTCATCCAGCGCGAGGACGATACCGAAGATGCCATCGCCAATCGGTTGGAGATCTACGAGGCCCAGACCGCACCGCTGATCGACTGGTACCAGGAGCGAGGCCAGTTGGCCGCCGTATCGGGGACTGGTGCGCCCGAGGCCGTGACCAAGCGGATCGTCAAGGCCATAGAAGATCGACGGAACCGCAAGGGCGGTCGGTTCTCGTGATGTCGACCCTACGATGACGGGCATGTTCGACGAGGAGAACGCAATGTTGAGGCCGACCGGCATTTCCCAAGCTGTCCGATGAGGCGCAACGCCGAAGAGTTGGCCAAGATGCGCAAGGCCGGACGGGTCGTAGCCGAGATCCACGAGGCCACTCGGGCTGTCATCGCCCCAGGGGTGACGACGATGGACATCGACCGGGTCGCCCGGGCCGTCTTGGAGAAGCGTGGAGCGGGCTCCAACTTCCTCGGCTATCACGGGTTTCCGGCCGTGGTGTGCACCTCCCCGAACTCCATGATCGTCCACGGCATCCCGTCGGCCTCAGTGGTCCTGGTGGAAGGCGACATCATCTCGGTGGACTGCGGGGCGATCATCGAGGGCTACCACGGGGATGCCGCCTATACGGCTCCGGTCGGCACGGTTTCAGCCGAAGCGACTCGTTTGATGCAGGTGACCGAGGCCAGCCTCTATGCCGGTATCGACCAACTGACCCCGGGGAACCGGCTCCACGAAGTTGGCCGAGCCGTCCAAGACGTAGCCGAGGCTGCCGGCTTCTCGGTGGTCCGCGAGTACGTCGGCCACGCCATCGGCACGGCCATGCACGAAGAGCCCCAGGTGCCCAACTACTGGCCCGGCACGCCAGGACCGACCCTCAAGGAGGGGATGGTCTTCGCTATCGAGCCGATGGTCAACGCCGGCGGGACTGGGACGGTGGTGCTCGACGACGGCTGGAGCGTGGTCACTTCGGACGGTCGCCTGTCGGCCCATTTCGAGCACACCATTGCTGTGACCGATGACGGCCCCGAGATCTTCACGATCCTCTGAGCCTCTGAACTGGGACTATTCCCCTCCAGGGCATGCACCGACTGACCGCCGCAGTCGGACTGGCAATTTTTGGGTGAGGGGCTAGACTATCCCTTCGGCTGGCCACGGGTGTGTGGTGGCGTGCCGATCCTGCTGCTAGTGGTGCTGTCTAGGCACGCCTCTGGTTGCGGTGGGTCCGGACAACGATCTTCGTGGTTCGAGACGCACGTCGACTCTCGGGTCGATGACCAACAAGAACGACTGAGTAGTAGGAGATTCACCTGCCCAAGCCTAAGGAAGATGCCATTGTGCTGGAGGGGACGGTTGTAGAGCCGCTCCCAAACGCCATGTTCCGCGTGGAGCTCGAGAACGGCCACAACGTACTGGCGCACAGTTCGGGAAAGATGCGTATGCACCGCATCCGCATTCTCCCCGGCGACAAGGTGCAAGTGGAGATCACTCCCTACGACCTGGCTCGCGGGCGGATCACCTACCGCTACAAGTGAACAAATCCGGCCCCGCTGATCAGGCGGGGACGCGAAGTACGGAGCTGGACGGTCCTACGACCGTCAGGTACGAGACAAGGACGACAACGTGAAGGTTCGACCCAGCGTCAAGCCGATGTGTGAGAAGTGCAAAGTGATCCGCCGTCACCGGCGTGTCATCGTCATCTGCGACAACCCCCGCCACAAGCAGCGGCAGGGTTGACGCCGACCGTGCGCAAGTAAGAAGAGAAAGAAGAACACGTGGCTCGAATCTCCGGTGTCGATATCCCCCGCGAAAAGCGGTTGGAGATCTCACTCACCTATATCTTCGGCATCGGCCGGACGACCTCGCAGCAGATCTGCGCGGCCACCGAGACCAGCCGTGACACCCGGGTCCGGGACCTGACCGACGAAGAGGTCACCCGGCTCCGCAACTACATCGACGAGAACCTGCAGGTCGAGGGCGACCTGCGCCGCGATATCTCCCAGGACATCAAGCGGAAGATGGAGATCGGCTGCTACCAGGGGATCCGCCACCGCAAGGGGCTCCCTGTCCACGGACAGCGCACGCACACCAACGCCCGTACCCGCAAGGGACCGAAGAAGACGGTCGCCGGAAAGAAGAAGGTTCGCAAGTAATGGCCAAGGCAACCAAGCCAGGTGCTGCTCGTCGGCCCCGCAAGCGCGAGCGCAAGAACATCACGTTCGGCGTCGCCCACATCAAGAGTTCGTTCAACAACACGATCATCTCGATCGCCGACCCCGAGGGCAATGTGCTGGCTTGGGCATCGGCCGGCAACGTCGGCTTCAAGGGCTCGCGTAAGTCGACCCCTTTTGCCGCCCAGTTGGCGGCCGAGCAGTGCGCCAAGCGTGCCATGGAGCACGGGGTGCGCCGGGTCGACGTACTGGTCCGTGGACCGGGATCTGGTCGGGAGACCGCTATTCGCTCACTCGCCGCCGCCGGCATCGAAGTTGCCGGCATCAAAGACGTCACCCCCATCCCACACAACGGCTGCCGCCCCAAGAAGCGGCGGCGGGTGTAGGGACGGGAACGAAGGGAACCAAGGAACACCATGGCTCGTTATACAGGACCCGTTTGCCGGCTTTGTCGCCGGGAGCGCACCAAGCTCTTCTTGAAGGGCGAACGTTGCTACTCGATGAAGTGCCCCGTTTCTGAGGCGGTCAACGACCGGCACAGCCGCGCCTACCCGCCAGGGGAGCACGGCCGTGACCGCATGCGCCAGGGGTCGGAGTACCTCGGCCAGCTGCGCGAGAAGCAGAAAGCGCGTCGTATCTACGGACTGCTGGAGAAGCAGTTCCATAATCTGTATGTCGAGGCCAGCAAGGCCCCTGGCATCACCGGTGAGAACCTGCTCGTCATGTTGGAGCTCCGGCTCGACAACCTGGCCTTCCGCGCTGGGTGGGGAGCGAGCCGCTCCCAGGCCCGCCAGTTCGTGCGTCACGGCCACGTGCTGGTCAACGGCAAGCGGGTTACCATCCCCAGTTACCGGCTGCGTCAGGGCGATACCATCGCCCTCAAGCAGTCGTCACGTGCGATGTTTCACGTGCAGCGCAACATGGACACGCTCGACCGCTCGCTGCCCCCGTGGCTCGAGACGGTGGGGGACCGCTTCGAGGTCCGAGTGTTCTCACTTCCGCTGCGCGAGCACATCGACGAGCCAGTGCAAGAGCAGCTCATCGTCGAGCTGTACTCCAAGTAGTACTGGCCGGCCCAGCCGACCACATCACCTGCCATACGTATCGAACTGACCCAACCCGAACCTGCGCACCATCTGCCGAGGAGCCACATACGCATGCTCATCATCCAGCGACCCACCGTCGAAGCAATCGGCGAAGAAGAGGACAACCGTCAGAAGTTCGCGGTCGGACCTCTTGACCCCGGCTTCGGCCACACACTCGGCAACTCGCTGCGGCGGACGCTGCTTTCGTCGATCCCTGGTGCCTCTATCACCCAGGTCCGGTTCGATGAGGCCCTCCACGAGTTCACGACCTTGCCGGGCGTCAAGGAGGATGTCACCGACATCATCTTGAACCTGAAGGACATCCTCTTCAAGGTCTACAGCGACGAGCCGGTGACCATCCGCCTCGACAAGAAGGGTGCGGGGGCCGCTACTGCTGGCGACTTGCAGCTGACTGCTGACGTCGAGGTGCTGAGCCCAGGCCAGCACATCGCCTCCCTCAACGCCAAGGGCCACATCGCCGTGGACCTCACCGTCGAGCGGGGTCGCGGCTACGTCTCGGCCGACAAGAACAAGGGCACCGGCGCCATCGGCGTCATCCCGATCGACTCCATCTTTTCGCCGGTCCGTCGGGTGGCCTTCACGGTCGAGCCCGTCCGGGTCGAGCAGTCCACCGACTTCGACCAGTTGGTCATCGAGATCGAGACCGACGGATCGTTGACTCCCCGTGAGGCACTGGCCTCCGCTGGCGACACGCTGCGCACCCTGGTCGGACTGGTGGCGGACCTCGAGGACGAGCCCATGGGCCTCGAGCTCGGTGAAGTCGGCACCGTCGGCACCGGATCCCCCGATCTTGACCTGCGCATCGAGGACCTCGACCTCACCGAACGTCCTCGCAACTGCCTCAAGCGGGCGCAGATCAATACCATCGGCGAGTTGGTCGACCGGACCCTCGACGATCTCCTCAACATCACCAACTTCGGGCAGAAGTCGCTCGATGAGGTGCTCCAGAAGCTCGACGAGCGGGGCTTGTCCCTGCGTGTCAAGGACTGAGGTCCCCGCATGCTCGGTACTCCCAAGAAAGGCCGCAGGTTCGGCGGTAGCTCTGCCCACCAGAAGGCGATGATGGGCAACCTCGTCGCCTCGCTGATCGCGGCGGAGTATCTCGTCACCACCGAGGCCAAGGCCAAGGCGCTTCGCCCGGTGGCCGAGAAGGTCATCACTGCAGCCGCCAAGGGCGGTGTCGCCCGGCAGCGCAACGTGGTCGGCTTCATCCGTGACAAGGACATGGCCCACAAGCTGTTTGCGGAGATCGGCCCTCGCTACGCCGAGCGGCCGGGTGGCTACACCCGCATCCTGAAGTTGGGCAACCGGCAGGGCGACAACGCCCCGATGGCCCGCATCGAACTGGTGTGAGCACGCCCCCCGAACAAGGGGGGAGTGGCCAAGCCACCGTGCGTTGGCGCCTCCGCGTCGCCTATGACGGATCGGGCTTCCACGGGTTCGCGGCCCAAGAGGGACTGCCCACCGTGGCTGGAACCTTGGCCGAAGCCCTGTCCAGGGTCACCCGCACCCCAGTGACGCTCACGTGCGCCGGTCGCACTGATGCTGGGGTGCACGCCCTCGATCAGATGGTCCACTTCGATGTGCCCGTCGAGCGGTCGTCCGCACTGGAACCGGCCGCGCTGATCAAGTCGTGCAACAGCCAGATCGGCCCGGCCATCGTGGTGCGGACGGCCGAGATCGCCCCCGATGGGTTCGATGCGCGTCATTCCGCCACCTCCCGCCGCTACCGGTACCTGGTGGTGAACGCTCCGGTGCCGGACCCGCTGCTCGCCGGGCTGACTTGGCATGTGCCCGATCCACTCGACCTGCGGGCCATGGTTTCGGCGGCGGACGCACTCTTAGGTGAACATGATTTCCGGGCGTTCTGCCGGCGGGTTCCCGGCACGACTGCCGACGACCCCATTCCCCGCCGCGTGGTGGATGCCCGTTGGACGAAGCTCGACGGTCGGCCAAGCGGGGCGCGAACGGCGGGAACCTCGGATCTGGATGCGGAGCGCAATGCGGCCACCGGTCCCTCCCTGGCCCCCGTGGTGGGTGATCTGCTGGCCTTTGAGATCGAGGCGAACGCCTTCTGCCATCAGATGGTGCGTTCCCTCGTGGGCACGCTGGTGGAGGTCGGCCGAGGCCGCAAACGCGCCTCGGACATGCTCCCGATCCTCCGTTCGGCGGACCGCAGCCAGGCTGGCCAGCCGGCGCCTCCACACGGGCTCACGCTCATGGTGGTGCGCTACTGATCTGACGGCTTGCCCGACCACCTCCTTCCGACCTAGTGTGGGAGGTCGCCGGGTCGGGCCCCGGCCGGTTACGGATACTCGCACGTCCAGCCGGTCCGCCAGCTCCCGAGGCTCTGCACCCGCAGGTGCCCGGACACCCAGCACCATCGAACAAGGAACTCTCTTGCGTACTTTCAGCCCCAAGCCTGCCGACATCACCCGCGTGTGGCATATCGTCGACGCCGACGGCCTCGTGCTCGGCCGCCTGGCCACTGAGGTGGCTGCTGTGCTCCGCGGCAAGCACAAGCCCACCTTCGCCCCCCACGTCGACATGGGTGACCACGTCATCGTGGTCAACGCCGACAAGGTGGTCCTCACCTCGGGCAAGGCTGAGCTCAAGATGTCCTACCGCCACTCCGGGTACCCGGGCGGGCTGACCGCCACCAGCTATGCCGAGCTGATGGTCGACCGGGCCGACGACGTAGTGGCCAACGCCATCCGAGGCATGCTGCCGAAGAACCGTCTGGGCCGCCAAATGGGCACCAAGCTCAAGGTCTACCGCGGCGCGGACCATCCCCACGAGGCGCAGGCCCCCACTCCCATGGAGATCCCCGGAGCCCGCCGTACATCGTCCGCCCGTAGCGGCGCCTGAGTCCGGCACCGGACCCATCCACACCCACGCATCTAGTACCAAGCGAAGGAACCACCAGTGACTGCCCCGATCTGCCAGACCACCGGACGCCGCAAGCAGGCCGTCGCACGGGTGCGCTTCCGCACCGGTGAGGGCGCCATCACCTGCAACGGTCATACGTTCGAGGAGTACTTCACCTCGGCGACCCACCGGATGATCGTCACCGAGCCCCTTCGGCTCACCGAAACGACCGAGTCGTGGGACATCGATGTGACCATCGACGGTGGAGGTGTGTCCGGTCAGGCCGGTGCCTTCCGGCTCGGAATCGCTCGGGCTCTGTGCGAGCTCGACCCTGAGCTGCGTGGCGCGTTGAAGAAGGCCGGATTCCTGACTCGCGACTCCCGTGAGAAGGAGTCCAAGAAGTACGGCCTCAAGAAGGCCCGCAAGGCTCCGCAGTACTCGAAGCGGTAGTTCGGGTGTCCCGGACCTGGTTCGGCACCGACGGGATACGGGGAAACGCCAATACCGATCTCACGCCGGAACTGGTGGTGGCCTTGGGGCGAGCGGTGGCGCGCACCATCACCGCACCCACCTTCCTGATCGGTCGCGATACCCGCAAGTCTGGCCCCATGCTCCAGGCCGCCCTCGGGGCGGGGCTGACCAGCGAAGGGGCCGACGTCGTCGATCTTGGTGTCCTGCCGACGCCGGCGCTGGCCTGGCAGTCGGTGAAGCGCGACCTGCCGGCCGTGGTGATCTCGGCCTCGCACAACCCGTTCCAGGACAATGGGATCAAGTTGTTCGCGGCAGGGGGAGCCAAGCTTTCAGAGGAACTCGAGCTGGCCATCGAGGATGAGCTGCACCGCATCTTGGATCCGTCGGTGAAAGGGCCTCGGCCGCTCGTGGGTCACGGGGTCGGTACCATCCGCTCCGAGCTCGACCAGGGTGGCGACTACGTGGAGTATCTGGTGTCCTCGCTAGACGGTCCATCGCTCAACGGTCTGCGGATCGTGGTCGACAGCGCCAACGGCAGCGCTTCGGCATTGGGGGCTGCCGTGTTCGAGGCTGCGGGTGCCGAGGTGATCGCCATCGGGTGCGACCCGGACGGCACCAACATCAACGCCGGGTGCGGATCCACGTCCACTGAACTGCTGTCGAGCGCAGTGGTCGAACACCATGCTGACCTGGGCCTGGCCCTCGACGGTGACGCCGACCGGCTCCTGGCCGTGGATGGATCTGGCGCTCTGGTGGATGGGGATTCGCTGTTAGCGCTCTTCGCCGGGGACCTGGCCGATCGGGGGCAGCTGGCTGGCAACACCGTGGTGGTCACGGTAATGACCAACCTCGGATTCCGGCGAGCCATGGAGGACCGAGGCATCGTGGTCAAAGAGACCGACGTCGGCGACCGCCACGTGCTGGCTGCCATCGACAAAGAGGGCTTCTCCCTGGGGGGCGAACAGTCGGGTCACATCATCTTTCGACGCTTGGCCACCACCGGGGACGGCTTGCTGACCGGCCTGATGCTGGCCGACCTGTTGGTCCGGAGCGGATCGACGCTGGTGGAACTGCTCGACGGTCTGATCGAGCCGGTGCCCCAGATACTGGTCAACGTGAAGGGCGTCGACACCTCGCTGTTCGGCCACGTCGAGGCCATCGACATGGCCATTGCCCAGGAGATAGGCGCCATGGGAGAGACCGGGCGGGTCCTGGTCCGGCCCAGCGGAACCGAGCCGGTGGTGCGCATCATGGTCGAGTGCACCGAGCCTGGTGTGGCAGAGGCGACGGCCGAGCGACTGCGATCGCTCATCGAGCACGAACTGCTGACGGCAGCGGCCATCCGAGACGAGATCTCCTTGGCCCATGCCGAGGCCGAGGCGCTGGACCTCGAGGGCGGGGCCTGAGAACTCGGATCTTCGGTTCGGATTGCTGGTTGGAGCCAGGTAGGCCCGGAGAACCCCGATGTTTTCCCGAACGCGGGACGGTGCAAGTAGCGTGGGCACCCATGTGCGGCATCATCGGCATCACCACGAGACCAGGGTCAGACGGGGATGAGACGTCTGTCCTGGATGTCGTCGTCGAGGGCCTGGCTCGCCTCGAGTACCGGGGCTACGACTCAGCTGGGCTGGCGCTGGTGGGCCCAACGGCTGCTGACGGGATGTGGCGGGTCCGGGCCGCCAACGGCACCCGCTCCCTCGACGATCTGACCAAGCGGACCCAAGAGGCCCCGGCGCACCCTTCAGCCGGGATCGGGCACACCCGTTGGGCCACCCACGGGCGCCCGAACGAGGAGAACGCCCACCCGCACATCGACTGCAGCGGGCGCCTGGCGTTGGTGCACAACGGCATCATCGAAAACCACATCGAGCTCTCCGACGAACTGATCGCTGTCGGCCACGTCCTCGAGTCCGAGACCGACACCGAGGTCCTGGCTCACCTGATCGAGTCCTGTCTGTCTGCTCGTCCTGACGACGGCCTGGTGAGTGCGGTCCGGGACGCCCTCACCCGGGTACGCGGGGCGTTCGCGCTGGCCGTAGTGCACGCCGATGACCCTGATGCCATCGTGGCCGCCCGCCGGGTCTCCCCGCTGATCATGGGTGTTACCGACGGTGCGGCCTTCTTGGCCTCGGACATCCCCGCCATTTTGGGGCTGACCCACGACTTCTTCATCCTCGACGACGACCGCATCGCCGAGCTGCGCCCCGGCTCCATCTCGGTGACCGACCTCGAGGGCAACCCGGTCGAGCCGGTCCCCCTGCACGTCGACTGGGACCTCGATGCCGCTCGCAAGGACGGCTACGACGACTTCATGTCCAAGGAGATGCACGAGCAGCCCAAAGCGGTGGCTGACACCCTGCTCGACCGGCTGCTGCCCGATGGCACCCTGGTGCTCGACGAGGTGCACATCACCAACGAGGAGTTCCGGGCCATCAATAAGGTGTTCGTGGTGGCGTGCGGCAGCAGCTACCACGCCGGCCTCATGGCCAAGTACGCCATCGAGCACTGGGCCCGGCTTCCGGTGGAGATCGACATCGCCAGTGAGTTCCGGTACCGGAACCCGGTGGTCGACGAGCACACGCTGATCATCGGGGTGAGCCAGTCGGGGGAGACGGTCGACACCTTCCAGGCCATCCGGGAGGCCAAGGCGCTCGGGGCCCGGGTCTTGGTCATCTCCAACGTGGTCGACTCATCCATGGCCCGCGAGGCCGATGCTGTGCTCTACACGCGGGCTGGCCCCGAAATCGGTGTGGCCGCCACCAAGACCCATCTGGCCCAGATCACCGCCTTGGAGATCCTGGCGCTCTACTTGGCCCAGGCCCGGGGAACCCTGTCACCGGCCGAAGCCCGCGGGCTACTGGCGGCCATGGGCTCGCTGCCCGACAAGGTGGCGACTGCCGTCAGCCGCTCGGCCGACGTGCACGAGGTGGCCGAGCGCTACCGCGACTCGCCATCGTTCATCTTCTTAGGTCGCCACGTCGGGTACCCGGTGGCGCTCGAGGGGGCGTTGAAGCTGAAGGAGATCTCGTATCTGCGGGCCGAAGGGTTCCCGGCCGGTGAGCTCAAGCACGGCCCTATCGCCTTGGTGGAGCCAGGAACGGTGGTGGTGGGTGTAGCTACCCGCACCCCGGTGTGGGAGAAGATGATCGCCAACATCGCCGAGGTGAAGAGCCGAGGGGCATCGGTGGTCCTAGTGGCCAACGACGGCGATGACGAGACGGCCCGCCATGCCGATGCCGTCCTGTGGGTACCGGCCACCGAGCACCTCTTCGCTCCGGTGATCGATGTGGTGCCGCTGCAGCTCTTCGCTTACTCGCTGGCCCGCCTCCACGGCCTCGACGTCGACCGACCCCGAAACCTGGCCAAGACGGTCACCGTCGAGTGACCGACCCCGACCCGGCTGCAGCCGTGGAGGGCCTGGCCGACCAGATCGCCCAGCGCATCGCCGGTGACCCATTGGGCCCGATGGCCACAGGTGTGTTTCCAGGTGTGGTGGGAGTGGGCATCGATGCCGTCGATATCGCCCGCCTGGCCGCCATGCTGGATCGTCGACCAGGTCTGGCCGCCCGGCTGTTCACCCCCGAAGAGCTCGCCTACGCCGAAAAAGTACCCAACCGTTCGCCTCGGCTGGCTACCAGGTTCGCGGCCAAAGAGGCGGTTATGAAGTGCCTGGGCGTCGGTCTTGGTGCCTTCGGGTTCCACGACGTTGAGGTGGTACGTAGCGGGCTGGACGCGCCGACACTGGTGATCCGGGGTGCGGCTGGCGAACTGGCTGGTAAGGCCGGTATCGGTCGATGGCACCTGGCCTTGTCCCATACCGACGATCTGGCTGCCGCCGTGGTGGTGGCCTCGGCTGTGGCCCCGGTAGTCAGGGTCTAGACGTGCTGGCGCTAGACGCGTTGGTCATGACGCGCACGTGCCCCTAGCGCCGAGGGCACCAGGGTCGTAGCGTCGGGTCTGATGCAACCGGTCCTCACCACCGTCGAGATGGGCGAGATCGACGCCCGTGCCGCCGCCACCACCCCACTCGACACGCTCGTAGAGCGGGCCGGGACCGCCGTGGCGCTGGCCGCCATGGACATGATGGGCGGAGCGTATGGACGGCGGGTTGTCCTTATCTGCGGCAAGGGCAACAACGGAGCCGACGGCCGGGTGGCGGCCCGCTTGCTGGCCCGCCGGGGTGCTCGGGTGCGGATCGTGGCCCCCGACGAGCCCGGTGTCATCGGAGGATCGGGCGTACCTGTCGATCTGGTGGTCGATGCTGCCTTCGGTACTGGGTTCCGAGGTGCCTATGACGCCCCCGTAGTGGCTTCAGGGATCCCGGTGCTGGCCGTCGACATCCCCTCCGGCGTGTCGGGTGACACCGGTGAAGCTCTGGGCCGGGTGCTGGCGGCTGACCGGACGGTCACGTTCGTGGCCCCGAAGCCCGGGCTCCTCCAATGGGACGGCGTCCCTCTGGCGGGCGAGGTGGTCGTGGTCGACATCGGCCTGGCCCCAGAGGCCGATCGGACGGCCGAAGGGACGGCCGAAGGGACGGCTGCAGGTACGACTGCAGGTACGACTGCAGGGACGGCTCGTCGGATCGACCGGATAGAGGACGTCGATATCGTCGATCTACTGGCGGAGCGTCGGCCACAGGGTCATAAGTGGTCGGCCGCCGTGCTGGTGGTGGCCGGCTCCCCGGGGATGACCGGCGCGGCCGAACTGTGCGCCCGGGCCGCCTACCGGGCCGGAGCGGGCATGGTGCGCCTCGGGGTCCCAGGAGGTGACCGAGGTGCGCTGGTGGCCAGCGAGGCCGTCGGGATCGAACTACCCACCACTGGATGGGCCGAAGACGCACTGACTGGAGCCGACCGGTGCCGGGCCGTGGCGGTCGGACCTGGGCTAGGGCGCGCACCAAGGGCGGGGGACGAGGTCCGGCGGTTCATCAGTGGGTCGCTGGTCCCGGTAGTGGTCGATGCCGATGGGCTGACCGCCTTGGGCCGTGTCGACCTGCACCCTCTGGTGGCGACGGCACCCGTGGTGCTCACCCCTCATGACGGCGAGTACGAACGCCTGACCGGTGTACCTCCCGGCCCGGACCGGGTGGAGGCGGCCCGCCGATTAGCTGCGGCCAGCGGAGTGGTGGTGCTGGTGAAGGGGCCAACTACTGCAGTGGCCGATCCGTCCGGTCGAGTCCTGTTGGCCACGGCCGGCAACCCGGCACTGGCGTCAGCCGGTACTGGTGACGTCCTGTCCGGAGTGATCGCCGCCTTCCTCGCTCGAGGGGTTCCCGCCCTCGAAGCCGCCGCCCTGGCTGCCCATGTGCACGGGAGGGCTGGGGCGCTCGGGCACCGCTCAGGCCTAGTGGCCGGTGATCTGCCCGACCTGGTGGCCCGCATTCTCGACGTCCGTCGATAGCGATCCTGGTAGCAGCCGTCCCGACGGACAGCGGGGTGCCGGCACCGGCTGGTTGGGCCGACCGACTGGCACGGGCGGTACCATGCGCCGGTGGCCACCGGTTCCCGACTTGATGCGCTCGCCGTGCTCGCAGACCAAGCGGCCGCCTGCACCCGGTGCCCGTTGGCGGCCACCCGCACCCAGGTGGTCTTCGGGGCCGGTGACCCTGATGCCGCGCTCATGATCGTGGGCGAGGCCCCTGGCCGCGACGAGGACCGCGATGGACTGCCGTTCGTCGGCCGGTCCGGTCGCCTCCTCGATACGTTGCTGGCCGACGAGGTCGGTATCGACCGGACCCAGGTCTATATCGCCAACGTCATCAAGTGCCGGCCCCCGGACAATCGGAACCCGAAGGCCGAAGAGATCGCTGCTTGCCGGCATTACCTGGACGACCAGATAGCCCTGGTGGCGCCCATTGTGGTGGTCACCCTGGGCAACTTCGCCACGAAACTGCTGCTCACCACCGACCTCGGTATCACGGCGGTCCGAGGGACCGCCTATCCGCTGGGGGACACCAAGGTGGTGCCCACGTTCCACCCGGCAGCTGCCCTACGGGGGTCAGCCGATGTCCTGACCTCTATGCGCGACGACTTCGCACGCGCCGCCCAGCTGATCGGACGGGCGGCGTGACCGCGGCTCTGGAGTTGACCTCTTCATCGGCCGAGTCCACTCGCCAGTTGGCCGCGGTGATGGCTGCGGTGTGCCGGCCCGGGGATGTACTCCTGCTCTCGGGCGACCTGGGAGCGGGCAAGACGGCGTTCGCTCAAGGGTTCGGCCGGGCCCTCGGCATCGAGGAGCCCATCACCAGTCCTACCTTCACCCTGGTGCGCCAGTACGAAGTGGTAGGCGGGCCCGAAGGGATCCGAACGCTGCTGCATGCTGATGTCTATCGACTCGATCACACGGCCGAGATCGCCGACCTGGGCCTCGGCCAACTGGTCGAGGATGGCGGCGTGGCGCTGGTGGAGTGGGGCGATGCCGCCGAGCCGGTGCTGGGTGACGGCGCCTTGTCGCTGTGGCTGGTGGCCGACCCCGAAGATGACGACCGCCGGATGATCAGGGTGGCGGCAGACGGACCGGCCTGGGCCGATCGATGGTCGGCCCTGGCGGCAGCGTTGGCACCGTGGGAGGTAGTGAGGTGACGGTAGAGCCGATTGTGGATGTAACCGGGCCTACCCGACCCATCGTGTTGGCCATCGAGTCGGCCACTGATCTGGTGGGCGCGGCCCTGCTGCGGCCCGACGATCCTTCCGGTGGGACTGATCCTGGCTCGGGCAGCGCAGTCGAGCGCAGCCACCTAGGGGGACGGGCGCATGCCGAGCTCCTGGCTCCGGCCATCGAGGAGGTCTGCGCCCTATCGGGGTGCGTGCTGGCCGATGTGGGAGCACTGGCCGTCGACATCGGTCCCGGCCTGTTTACCGGGCTCCGGGTGGGAGTGGCCACGGCCAAGGCCCTCGGCCAAGCCCTCGGGCTCGGCGTGGTTGGAGTAACCAGTCTGGACATCCTGGCCGCAGCCGCACTCGACCTGGCCGGACCGGATCGGGCTGCCCGGGTAGTAGCCGTGGTGGACGCCCGTCGCCGGGAGGTCTTTGCCGCCGCCTACGACTTCGGCGCCAACTCGGCCGGGACCATCCCAGGGGAAGCCATCCCAGATCCGGCTGATATGCGGGACGACCGGAACGAGGCCTTGGACCCTGACGAGCTGGTGGCCTGGCTCGACGCCATGGTGTCCGAGGGTCCGGTGCTGGTGGTGGGCGATGGTGCCGTCCGCTACCTCGACCTGTTGGCTCCTCGGCCCGGTGTCGACTGCGAGCTGGCCAGCCAGGTATCTGCGCCGTCGCCGACCACCTTGGCGCGGCTGGCATCCCGTCGCCTGGCCGCAGGAGCGTTGCCCGTTCCCTCAGGAGAACTGTTGCCCGACTACCGGCGCCACGCCGACGCCAAGATCAACTGGGAGGAGCGCGCCCCACAGCGTACGGCCCCGCCCGCCGCAGACGGCCGGCCGTGATCCTGCCCCCTGGCGGCCCCGGAGTTCCCGGCGGTGCAGTCCCCCCCGGCGGAGGTGATGGCCCCATCCCCCCGGGAGCTGACCATGGCCAGCTCCCCGTGGTGATCGCCCCGATGCGCGCTCGGGATCTGAGGTCGGTGCTGCGGATCGAGGGGCAGGTATTCGACGAGCCGTGGTCCAAGCGCCTATTCGAAGAAGAGCTGGCCCAGCGCACGTCGCGGGCCTACCGGGCCGCCTGGGTCGGCAACCAGCTGGTGGGCTATGCCGGGCAGATGTCCATCGATGACGAGGCGCACGTCAACAACGTCGGCGTGGACCCCCTGTGGCAGGGCCGACGGCTGGGCACGGTGCTCATGTGCGACCTGGTGCGCACCGCCCTGGCCCGCGGGTCGGCTCACCTGACTCTGGAGGTGCGGGTGGGCAACGAGCCGGCCATCGCCCTCTACCGCCGGTTCGGGATGGCACCGGTGGGTGTGCGCCCGAACTACTACCCCCAAGGTGGCGACGCGCTGATCATGTGGGTCCGGGACATCGACACCGGCGAGTATGCGCAACGGTTGAGCGCCATCGAGGGCTCGCTGGCACCGTTTGTCCTGGTCGATCGGCGCACCTAGCCATATCGGCTGACTCGGCCGCTGCCCGTGGCTAATCTCCACTGCGTGACCGCCGCATCGACGACCATCGACGACTCGCATCCGATCCGCCGAGTTCTCGGCATCGAAACCTCATGCGACGAAACAGCCGCCTCGGTCGTGGAGGGCGGCACCACCATCGTCTCCTCGGTGGTCTCCAGTCAGATCGACCTGCACGCTCGCTATGGCGGAGTGGTGCCTGAACTGGCCGGCCGCGCCCACGTGGAGCTGCTCACCCCGGTCCTTACCGACGCCCTCGAGCAAGCCGGTTCCGACCACACCGGCCGAGGTATCGACGGTATCGCTGTCACCCATGGACCTGGCCTCATCGGGTCGCTCCTGGTAGGGGTGGCCGAGGCCAAGGCGCTGTCGATGGCCTGGGGGGTGCCGCTGGTCGGGGTCAACCACCTCGAAGCCCATCTCTTTGCCTCGCTGCTCGAGCAGCCCGACCTGGGCTGGCCGCTGCTGGTCCTCTTGGTCTCGGGTGGCCACACCTTAGTGATCGAGGTCACCGCCCCCGGCGAGTACCGGCTCATGGGCAGCACCATCGATGACGCCGCCGGTGAGGCCTTCGACAAAGTGGCCCGGTTCATCGGCCTGGGCTACCCCGGAGGCCCAGCCATCGATGCCCTCGCACCGCAGGGGAACCCCAAGGCCTACGCCTTTCCTCGATCGATGCCCGGAGACGGCTACGACTTCTCGTTCAGTGGGCTCAAGACTTCGGTCGTCAATAAGGTGCGCAAGGAACCCGAAGCCTCGACCGCCGACGTAGCCGCCTCGTTCCAGGAGGCAGTGGTGGACGTGCTGGTCACCAGAGCCCGGGCCGCCGCAGCCGATGTCGGGGCGCGAGCCATCTGCCTGGCCGGGGGCGTGGCCGCCAACTCGTTGCTGCGAGCCCGGATCGAACAGGCCTGCGCCGAAGACGGCATCGGGGCGTTCCTGCCCAGCCGGGCTCTGTGCACCGATAATGCCGCCATGGTGGCCGCCGCCGGCTACTGGCGCCTGCACCATGGGGACCGCAGCCCGCTGACGCTGGCTGCTGATCCGAACTTGCGCCTGGTCTCCACCGTTTGAACTGCACGGCCTGAACTGCACGGCCTGAACTGCACGGCCTGAACTGCACGGCCTGAACTGCAC
>JBAXCY010000008.1:0-37921 GCA_037141235.1 Acidimicrobiales bacterium
CCACCCCCGGCTATCCGATCCGGCGCCTGCGCCGTCTGCGCCGCACACCGGCCCTGCGTCGGCTGGTGGCCCAGACCCGGCTCGGCGTCGATGATCTGGTGGCCCCGCTGTTCGTGGCCGATGGGCTGGAGACCCCTCGTCCGGTCAGCTCACTTCCCGGAGTGTCCCAGCACACCATCTCTTCCCTGGTCGCCGAAGTCCGCCGTCTGGTCGGGCTCGGCATCCCCGGGGTGATTCTCTTCCCCCTGCCGCGGACCGAGGACAAGGACGCCACCGGTTCAGCCGCCGCCTCCCCTGATGGCATCACCCGCCGAGCGCTCGAAGCGGTGCGCGACGCGGTCGGAGACGACCTGGTGGTGATGGCTGACTGCTGTCTCGACGAGTTCACCGACCACGGTCACTGCGGCATCGTGGACCCAGTTACCGGTGAGGTGGACAACGACGCCACGGTCGAGCGCTACGCCGAGCTAGCCGTCGTACAGGCCATGGCCGGTGCTGATGTCATTGCCCCGAGCGGCATGATGGACGGCCAAGTAGCCGCCATCCGGGCCGGCCTGGACGGCTCCGGCTACACCACCACTGCCGTGCTGGCCTATGCGGCCAAGTACGCGTCGGCGCTCTACGGTCCGTTCCGCGATGCGGCCGACGTCACCATCGTCGGGGGCGGGGATCGCAAGGGCTACCAGCAGGACCCCCGTAACGGCCGTGAAGCGCTGCTCGAGGTAGCCCTCGACGTGGCCGAAGGGGCGGACATGGTGATGGTCAAGCCAGCCCTCACCTACCTGGACGTAGTGGCTGAGGTCCGGCGCCTGGTCGATGTCCCGGTGGCGGCTTATCACGTGAGCGGGGAGTACGCCATGGTGAAGGCAGCAGCCGAGCGGGGCTGGATCGACGGCCCGGCGGTGGCCCTCGAGCAGATCACCGCCATCAAGCGGGCCGGGGCCGACTTCGTCCTGACCTACTTCGCCGGCGAGTTGGCCGAGGTGCTCGGTGCCTGATCCGACCCTGCCGCCGCACGCCGTCTCCGAATCCCTGTTCGCCCGGGCCGAGCGGGTCATTCCTGGGGGGGTGAACTCGCCGGTGCGTTCGTTCCGCTCGGTCGGCGGGCACCCGTACTTCGTGGCTCGCGGCGAAGGTGCCTACGTGTGGGACGCCGACGGGAACAGGCTGCTCGATTTCGTGCAGTCCTACGGTGCTTCGATCCTCGGACATGCCGACCCTGAGGTGGTAGCCGCCGTGCGCACGGCAGCCGGCAAGGGCACGACGTTCGGGGCACCCACCGAGGGCGAGGTCTTGTTGGCCGAGGCTATTAGTGCCCGGGTGCCAGGTTGCGAGCAGGTCCGCCTGGTGTCGTCAGGCACCGAGGCCACCATGAGCGCCATCCGTGTCGCGCGCGGGTTCACCGGCCGAGATCGCATCGTCAAGTTCGCTGGCTGTTATCACGGCCACTCCGACGGGCTGTTGGCCGGTGGAGGGAGTGGGGTGGCCACGTTGGGGCTGCCCGATTCGGCGGGTGTGCCGGCCGCCGCCGTGGCCGACACGGTGGTCGTCCCCTACAACGTGGTCCCCGAACTCGACGACCGGGTCGCCTGCGTCATCGTGGAGGCGGTGGCGGCCAACATGGGCCTGGTGCCGCCGGTGCCGGGATTCCTCGAGGGACTGCGGACCGCGTGCGACAACGTAGGCGCGCTCCTCATCTTCGATGAGGTCATCACCGGGTTCCGGCTGGGTGAAGGTGGAGCGGCAGCCACCACCGGGGTCCAGCCTGACCTGTGGTGTTTCGGCAAGGTGATCGGCGGTGGCCTGCCGGTGGGCGCCTTCGGGGGACGGGCCGAGGTGCTGTCGGTCCTGGCGCCGTTGGGACCGGTCTACCAAGCGGGCACACTGTCCGGAAACCCGCTGGCCACGGCGGCCGGGCTCACCGTGCTGCGCATGCTCTCGGCCGACTCGTATGCCGGGCTCATCGCTCGGGTGGCATCCTTCGCCGACTCTCTGCAGCAGGTCCTCGCCGACACCATGGCCACTGTGGGTGCGCCAGGAGCCGACGGCCGGGCCCTGACAGCCAGGGTGCCGGTGGCTGGCCCGCTGATGGGCCTGTTCTTCGTGCCTGAGGGAGCGCCTGACATCCGTGACTACGACGGTGCGGTCCAATCGGCCACGACCGGCATGTACGCCAAGTTCTTCCGGGCCATGTTGGACCGAGGTGTAGCCCTGGCTCCGGGCCCTTACGAGGTGGCGTTTCCGTCGATGGCCCATGGGGCGACGGAGTTCGACCGAGCGCTGGAGAGCGCATCGGCGGCAATCACCGACGCACTGCGCTCGTAACCAGGGTGCGTCCAGACTGATCGATGGCGCGCCACTCCCTGGCTGGGGCGCCACTCCCTGGCTGGGGCGCCACCTACTGACTTCTGCACCACCCACTGACTTCCGCGCCACCTCGGTGGAGCCGGAGGTGGAATTGCCCCTGGTTTCGCACGGGCCGATGAGGCACAATGGGCGGGTACGCGGCGGGCAGACGCGGCCCGAAACTGGACGCGAAGGAGCGACGCATGACTGTGGGTATCACCGAACTGCCTCCTGAAGGCATGCAGTTGCCCGGAGTCGCCCTCGCCGGGGATGCGGAGCGCGGGACGAAGACGACAGAGGGGATCAGCCTTCTGTTCACCACAGCCGGGATCACGGTCCAAGGTCCCCAGCCGCAGATCGAACGACTTCTGGTGTGGACGGCGCTCGACTCGGCGGCTTGTCGGGAGTCGGTAGATCTTCCCGACGGACGTGCGGCAGTCATCATGGAACTGACCTCGGGTGGACAGGCGATCCGGTTCCTCCTCCCGAGCGACGCCGTGTCACCCGGTCAGGCCGCCTACCTCGACCAGGCCCTGCCGACGTGGCTGGCCCGCTATAAGGGTGCCGTCGCACCGGTCGTAGTCGCCACCCCTGCTGCGGCAGCACCTGCACCTGCTGCGGCTGCCGCTGCTCCAGCCATGGCGCCGGCTGCTGCTGCCACGGAGGCTGAGCGCACCCTCAGCCCCGATCACCGAGTCACTCTGCCCGCCCCTCGGCCTACCGCACCTTCAGCCCCGGCCTTTGCCGGAGCCGCTGCCGTCGCTGCCGGAGCCGCTGCCGGAGCCGCCGCTGGGGGCATCGTGGACCGATCTGCGCCTGGCGCTGGTGGGAGCACCAACGGGAGTGCCAGTGGCCTGATCGAATCGCCCTTCGTACCGCCGGTAACAGTCGCACCACCGGCCGCCCCGGCCGCACCTGCCGCACCGGCCGCAACCGGACCGGCCGTAGGGCCGACCCCGCCGGCCACGGCGTGGGACGAACCACCGCTCGGCCAGCCCGCCGTCGGAGCGGAAGAAGTGACCAAGACATCACGGTTCTCATTCGCCCGCCGCAAGCCGAAGGTCGTAGCCTCGGCCACCGATGTGGCGATGGCTCCGCCCGTGGCTCCCTTTCCAGAACCGGCGCCACCCGCAGTGCAGTCGCCTGCTCCGTTCGGGGTGCAGCCCGTCACAGCAGCCGCTGCCGCAGCGGCTGCTGCAGCTGTTGCTAGCGCTGCTGCAGCAAACCCAGCCCCGCCGCTTCTGGCACACTCACCTGCGCCGTCCGTGCAGGCGCCGCCTGCACCACCAACCCCACCAGCGCCCGTGCAGGCAGGACCCCTGACGCCGGACGCATACTCGAGCACTTCGGGACCCATCCCACCTGGAGCAACGACGGCACCTGGTGAAGTCCAGGCCGACGGGTCTTCGGATAACGGCCTGCCGCCTCAGGTCGTGCTGGCCGACAAGTCCAAGCGATCCAAGCGCAATGCCCAGGTGATCCTCGTGGTGGTGCTCGTCCTGGTCATGCTGGCCGGTGCCGGATTCTTGGTGGCCAAGGGCCGTAGCACTACGACCTCCTCGTCTTTCCCCATTCCGGACACGTCCAAAGCGGCAGATTCATTCTTGGCCGGCTCGATCAACCTGGGCCTGGCCGATCTTCCGACCGGTTGGACCCAGCCCTCGCCCGCTCAGGTCGTGGTCAGGCCGCTGGTGGCACCAGCCGTGGCTCACGCCGACGCCACCAATGCCATGGCCGCATGTATGGGCACCGACTACGCCGTCATCTCTGGACTGTTCGATTCGGGTTCCCTGCCGGGCGAGACGAGCCGGGTCGATTCGCCCGTATTCCAGAGTGCTGCCGGTTCGTCGTTCGAGATGTCCTCGAGGACGGCGATGCTGGCCTCACCTGGCCAGGTCGAGGCCTTCAATGCCCTCTTCGCCAGCCCCAAGTTCGTCCCCTGCCTCCAGCAGTTCCAGACGACGTTGGCTGCAGCCGCCGTGGCCGGATCGAGCGCCCAGGTCCAACCGGTCACGTTGACCGGCCCGGCCGGCGTGAGTTCGTACGGCGTGGTCACCACCTACACGATTCCTGGTGCGGGCACCATGGTGGTGGGCAGCGCCTTTTTGCTCGATGGGCGAGTGGTCACCGTCATCAACCCATCCACCAGCGGTGCGCCGATCGACGCCGCTGTATTCACGGCTGCCTTCAACTCGGTGGCCGGCCGGGTGGCTGCGGCCTCGTCGAAGTAGGAAGCAGCCGGGCCCAGACCAGCGGGCTCAGACCAGCGGGCTCAGACCAACCGGGCCCAGACGAGGTTGGCCCAGACGAGGTTGGTCCGGTGATCTAGCGAGCCGCGTAGCGGTTGGCCCCGTGGCCAGTCCGGGTGGCGGAGCCTGGGCTCAGGCGGGTTCGGGTACGAGACGAGCGATGGCAGCCAGGGCTCGGTAGGCGGCCTCGGCCGGTCCGATCTCGTCGGGTCGGATCGTGTTGGACATGATCCGCAGCACCCAGACCATGAGGGTCTCGGAGTACATGCCGGTCCCCACGCACAGCTTCATCAGCTCGGGACGGCTGATGATCCGGATGAAGGCCCGAGCCACCTTGTAGTAGAGGCCGTACGCGTCATCGAGCCGGGCTTCGTAGCGAACAATGGCATCGAAGCCGTCGCCCGAGAGCGCCTCACCCAGCGAGGCGGCGGCCAGTCGGCCCGTTTCGTAGCCGTAGGCAATCCCCTCGCCGTTGAAGGGGTTGATGGTGCCGGCGGCATCGCCCACAACCAAGGTGGTGGCACCGATCCGAGGTCCGACAGTCAGGCCCATCGGCAGCTTCCCTCCGGTAGCCGGCCCGAGGGCGGTCTGGGGCGAGAGCTCCCACTCCTTCGGGGCCCAGGCCACGAAGTGCTCCATCAGGGTCCCGGTGTTCACGCCCTTCCATCGCCGGTCGGTCGAGAGCAGCCCGACCCCGACGTTCACCCGGCCGTCGCCGAGGGGGAAGATCCAGCCGTAGCCGGGCACCACGTTGCCGTCACCATCGCGGATATCGAGGTGGGACTCGATGAAGGGCTGATCGTGCCCGGGGGACGAGTAGTAGCCGCGCAGCGCCATCCCCATCGGCTGGGACCGATCGCGGCTGGTGCCGAGCGCCCGGCCGAAGCGCGAGTTGGCTCCATCGGCCACCACCACGTAGCGAGCCCGGACCTCGCGGACCTCACCGGTGGACTTGTCCTTGACCACGGCACCGACGCAGGACGGCAGCCCAGCCCCGTCGGGGGTCGGCACTGTTGCGTCCAGGATCGGCTCGAGAGCCTCGGTCCCCTGCCAAACAGTGGCTCCGGCCTTGGCGGCCCGTTCGTTGACCACGGCGTCGAGGTCGTGGCGGGTGACGACATACCCGTACGACGGAAAAGAAGGGTGCTCGGGCCACGGGAGGTCGAGCACCTTGCCGAAGGCGTGGGCTCGCAGTCCCGCGTACCGATGGGCGCCGACCAGGGAGCCCTCCATGCCCATGTCGGCGATCTGGCGCACCGAGCGGGGGGTCAGTCCATCCCCGCACGTCTTGGCCCGGGGGAACTCCTTCTTCTCTACCAGGGCAACGTCCCAGCCGGCTTCGGCCAGCCAGTAGGCACACGACGAGCCCGACGGCCCGCCGCCGACGACCAGGACGTCGTGGACGTGGCCTTCTTCGCTAGGGGTGCCTCCAGGGTCGATCCGGGCACTGGCGTCGGGGGCGGCACTGGCTGATTTTGATCGGGCTGCTGCGCTCACGACACAATGCTAGGTGTCCGAGAACCGAGTCGGCACACCGGGTATCCGGTCCGGCTGACCCGCACGGCAAGACCGCCCGTCGCCCGGATGTGCTTAGGCACGGGGGAGCGTGATAAAAAACAGTTGTTGTGGCCGACTACCTGCCGATCCTGATCCTCATCATCTTGGCGTTCCTATTCGCCTCCCTCTCCTTCGTGGCGTCTGCTCTCATGGCCCCCAAGAAGCGGCCGACGGCGGCCAAGATCGCGCCCTACGAGTGCGGCATCGTCCCCGGCATCGATCCGCCCACCCGGTTCCCGGTGCGGTTCTACCTGGTGGCCATGATCTTCATCATCTTCGACATCGAAGTGGTGTTCCTCTATCCCTGGGCCGTGATCTTCCGCCAACTCCAAGCCTTCGGACTGATCGAAGTACTGGTGTTCGCCGTGGTCGTCTTCATCGCCTTCTTGTACCTGGTGGGCAACGGCGCCCTCAGCTGGGGACCGTCCAAGCGCCTGACCGGCGCCATGCCGGCGCGCACCTCGGCCTCCACCATCGCCCGCATCAGCGGCATGCCAGCTACGACCACCTCCGAACCGGTAGCCCCGGTCACCGCGCCGTCCGGCCCCGGCCGCGCCGCCTGAGCGCCGGAAAGCACAGACCAATGGGACTCGAAGACCTTCAGCACAACTTCCTCACCGGCCGGCTCGAAGACCTGGTCAAGTGGGCTCGTACCTACTCGATGTGGCCCGCCACCTTCGGTCTGGCCTGCTGCGCCATCGAGATGATGTCGGTGGGCGCCGCCGACTTCGACCTGGCCCGGTTCGGCATGGAGGTCTTCCGTGCCTCCCCCCGCCAGGCTGACCTGATGATCGTGGCCGGACGTGTCTCTCAAAAGATGGCGCCGGTGCTCCGCCAGGTCTACGACCAGATGATGGAGCCCAAGTGGGTCCTGTCGATGGGTGTGTGCGCCAGCACCGGGGGCATGTTCAACAACTACGCCATCGTCCAGGGTGTGGACCAGATCGTCCCCGTCGATGTCTACGCCCCGGGCTGCCCACCCACCCCCGAGACGCTGATGCACGCCATCTTGACCCTCCACGAGAAGGTCCGGTCCGACGACATCACCAAGCGGCGCGAACTCATCTTGCCTGCCGGTTTCTCAGGCCTCTCGTCGGACGAGGGCGGAGACACCGATGATGGGCGTGCCCCCGGTGACGAGGGCACCACCGGGTGGAACCCGAACCGGCCCGACGCCGTCCACCTCGGGACCCCCAAGCGGAATCCGATCATCGCCCGCAGCGTGGGCGAGCCCCTGTGACCACGGCTGTCGAAGGGGAGTCCACCTCCGACGCGCCCGTACCCGGTGCGGCCGGAGGCTCGTCGGCCCGCCGCCAGCGTGGTGTGGCACCCGAGGTCCTCTTTGTGACCCGCGAGCAGTACGTCTCAGTTATAGGCGGCCTGCGTGACGACGGGTTCGAAATGTGCGCCGACCTGTGCGGCGTCGACTATCTGACCCACCCGGGACGGTCCCTGCCAGACGGAGTGGCCCCGGAGCGCTTCGAAGTGGTGGTGAACCTGTTGTCACTCAGTCAGTCCCGACGGGTGCGGGTGCGGGTGCAGATCCCGGCCGAGGACGCCGTGCTCGACACCCTGTTCGCCTTGTACCCGGGGACCGAGGCCATGGAGCGCGAGGTCTACGACCTGTTCGGCGTGGTCTTCACCGGACACCCGGACATGACCCGTATCCTCCTGCCCGAGGAGTGGGAGGGACACCCCCTCCGCAAGGACTACGGGATCGGGCGGGTGCCGGTGCAGTTCAAGGGCGCCCCGGGGCCACGATGACCGACAACGAACGCGCACCAGAGTTCGACGAGACGACTCCTCATGTCGACACCGTGCTGCCCGCACCGGTATCGGGTGCGGAGTACGACGAGCCGTCCCCTGTCGGCACCGAGCGCGGCTTGATCATCGAGACGTCCGAGGGAGCCCAAGAGCTCTTCCCTCGCAAGGACACCGGCTCCGAAGAGATCCTGCGCGAGGCCGGTGCCGTGCTGCGTCTCCCCGAGGGCGTCATCCTCAACGGCGACGACATCGACATCGAGCAGACCGACGACGAGACCATGATCATCAACATGGGCCCGCAGCACCCGTCCACTCACGGGGTGCTCCGGCTCATGATCGAGCTCGACGGTGAGACGGTCCTGCGCACCAAGCCGATCATCGGCTACCTCCACACCGGCATGGAGAAGACGGCCGAGGAACTCACCTACGTCCAAGGCTCCACCAACGTCACCCGGATGGACTATCTCTCGCCGCTGCACAATGAGCTCGTCCTGTCCTTGGCCGTCGAAGCGCTGCTCGGCATCGAGATGCCGGCCCGCTCCGACTGGATCCGGATGCTCATGGTCGAGTTGAACCGGATGTCGTCCCATCTCATGTGGATGGCCACCAATGGCATGGACCATGCATCGACGTCGATGATGATCTACGGCTTCCGTGAGCGCGAAATGATCCTCGCATTCTTCGAAAAGACCACCGGGCTGCGGATGAACCACAACTTCATCCGGCCCGGCGGCACCGCCGCCGACCTGCCCGACGGGTGGGAGGACGACGTCACCATCATCTGCGACACCGTGCTGCCCCGCCTCGACGAGTACGACGAGTTGCTGACCGGCCAGCCCCTGTTCCGTCAGCGTTCCGAGGGCATCGGCAACCTGTCGGCCGAGGAAGCCCTGGCCCTGGCGCTGACCGGACCGTTGCTGCGCTCCACCGGCGTGCCGTGGGACCTGCGTCGGGCCATGCCCTACCTGCGCTACGACGAGGTCGAGTTCGATGTCATCGTCGGCACCTTCGGTGACAACTTCGACCGCTACTCCATCCGGCTCAACGAAATCCGCGAGTCGATCCGGATCGTGCGTCAGATCGTGGAGAAGATGCCGGCCGGCGACTACCGGGTCCAGGACAAAAAGGTCACCCCTCCTCCTCGGGGACGCATCGACGAGTCGATGGAGGCCCTGATCCACCACTTCAAGGTATTCACCGAAGGGTTCCGGGTGCCCGAGGGCGAGGTCTACGTGGCCATCGAGTCCCCTCGGGGCGAGTTGGGCTGCTATCTGGTATCGGATGGATCGCCAAAGCCCTACAGAATGCACATCCGCGGCCCCAGCTTCGTCAACCTGCAGGCGCTGCCCCTCATGATGCGCGGTGGCCTGCTGGCCGATGCCGTAGTGGCCTGCTCCTCGGTCGACCCCGTCATGGGGGAGGTGGACCGGTGACCGACTCCGCACCCGGCACCCCGGTCGCCCCGCCGAGGCGCGCGGCTCTGGCCCCTGCTGCACCTACTCACCTGTCGTCGGACATGGTGGCCCGGGCCCGCAAGGTGATCGCCCTCTACCCCGAGCCCCGCTCCGCCCTGATCCCCCTGTGCCACCTGGCCCAGGAACAAGACGGCTGGCTCACCCCCGAGGCCATGGTCGACATCGCTGGCCTGGTCGGCGTCACCCCGGGAGAGGTGCTCGGCACTGCGTCGTTCTACGACATGCTTCACACCGAGCCGGTGGGCCGCTACGTGGTGGCCGTGTGCACCAACATCGCCTGCCTGCTCAACGGGGCATCTGAGTTGCTCGAGCACGCCGAGGGATCGCTGGGCATCGGCAGCGGAGGGACCACGGCAGACGGTGTCATCACCTTGGAAGAGGCCGAGTGTCTGGCTGACTGCGATCGGGCACCGTGCGTGCAGGTCAACCATCGCTACGTGGGGGCCCAGACACCGGAGTCGTTCGACCAGTTGGTGGCCGACCTGCGCTCGGGGGGCCGCAACGGCGACATCCCGCCGCACGGCACGCTGGTGCGGGTGCGCCGGACCAACGGACTCAGCATGTCGCCGGGCGAAGTAGCCGAAGAGCGCAAGGTGGCGGACGACGCCCGAGCCGCTCGCCACGCCGCCAAAGAATCCGCCAAGGACGCTTCTGCCGGGGGAGGTTCCTGATGGCCGTGACCGACCCACCGAAGATCGTGACAGCCCGGATGGCCCACCCCGACTCGCACACTCTGGAGCGTTACCTGGCCACCGGCGGCTACGACGGACTGCGCAAGGCGCTCACCATGACCCCCGAGGCCGTGGTGGCCGAGGTCGACGCCGCCAGCCTGCTCGGTCGAGGCGGTGCGGGGTTTCCGGCCGGCCGCAAGTGGTCGATGCTCCGCAAGAACCCGGTCACCTATCTGGTGGTCAACGGCGACGAGTCGGAGCCGGCCACGTTCAAGGACCATCTGCTGGTCGAGCGGGATCCCCATCAGCTGATCGAAGGCGTGGTCATCGCCGCCTATGCGCTGCAGGTGTCCCAGGTGTTCATCTTCGTGCGCGGCGAGTTCGCCCTCGGACTTGAGCGGGTGCAGTCGGCCCTCAATGACGCCTACTCCCACGGTGCGGTCGGCCGGGACATCTTCGGCTCCGGGTTCTCGGTCGACGTGGTGCTCCACCCCGGTGCGGGCGCCTACATCTGTGGGGAAGAGACGGCACTTATCGAGTCACTCGAGGGCAAGCGCGGCTTCCCTCGGATCAAGCCCCCCTTCTTTCCGGCTGCCATCGGCCTCTATGGCGACCCCACGGTGGTCAACAACGTCGAGACCATGTCCAACCTGCCGTGGATCATCACCAACGGTGGCGCAGCTTTTGCCGCCCTCGGCGGCGGACGCTCGACCGGCACCCGCCTGTTCGCCCTGGCTGGCCACGTGGTCAACCCCGGCGTGTTCGAACTCCAGATGGTGACCACCACCTTCAACGATCTGATCAACGCCCCGGTGCTCGGCGGCGGTATTCCGCACGGACGAGGCCTCAAGGCGTTCATCCCTGGCGGGGTATCGGCTCCGTGGTTCGGCCCCGACCAGATCGACCTGCCCCTCGGCCAAGATGAGGTGGCCGAAGCCGGATCGATGCTCGGCTCGGGGTCGGTCGTGGTCATGGACGACCACACCTGCGCGGTGCGGGCCGCTTGGCGCATCACCAAGTTCTTCTCTCGGGAGTCGTGCGGCCAGTGCACCCCATGTCGCGAGGGCTCGGGCTGGCTGGAGCGGATCATGGAGCGGATCGAGCGCGGCCAGGGACGCGAGGAAGACCTCGACTTGTTGCTCGACGCCTGCGACAACATCTCGCCTGGGCTGTCGTGGCCGCCTCAGCAGACCACCATCTGCGTGCTCGGGCCGTCGATCCCGTCGTCGATCACCTCGGCCATCACCATGTTCCGCGACGAATTCCTTCTCCACATCAAGGAGGGGGGTTGCCCCTATGACTGACCAGACCACCTCTACGAACCCTGTCGGCGAAGACGCTCCGGTGGAGGAGTTCGAGTTCACCCTCGACGGCCAGACCGTGCGCGCCCGCAAGGGCGAACTGTTGATTGCCGCCGCCGAGCGGGCCGGCACCTTCGTGCCCCGGTTCTGCTACCACCCGCGGATGAAGCCGGTCGGGGTGTGCCGGATGTGCCTGGTGGAGGTCAACGGCCCTCGTGGCTCGACGCTGATGCCCAGCTGCTACATCGAGGCCACGCCGGGCATGGACGTCGTCACCGAGTCCGACAAGGTCAAGAAGGCCCAAGACGGCGTCCTCGAGTTCCTCCTGATCAACCACCCGCTGGACTGCCCGGTGTGCGACAAGGGAGGGGAGTGCCCCCTCCAGGACCAGACCCTGGCCTATGGGCCCGGTGAGTCTCGGTTCGTCGAGGAGAAGCGCCACTTCGAAAAGCCGATCCCCATCTCCGAACTGGTCCTGCTTGACCGCGAACGGTGCATTCAATGCAGCCGGTGCACCCGGTTTGCCGACGAGGTGGCGGGCGAGGCCCAGATCGACTTCATCGGCCGGGGTGAGCAGATCCAGATCGGCACCTTCCCCGAACTGCCCTTCACGTCCTACTTCTCGGGCAACACCGTGCAGATCTGCCCGGTGGGCGCGCTGACGGCCGTCCCCTATCGGTTCGCGGCCCGCCCATGGGACCTCGACCAGGTCGAGTCGACGTGCACCACGTGCGCCGTTGGGTGCCGGGTGGCCGTCCAGTCGTCGTCCAACCGGCTGACCCGCCTGCTCGGTATCGACATCGATCCGGTCAACCACGGATGGCTGTGCGACAAGGGACGGTTCGCCGCCGATTCCATCAACAGCGAAGACCGCCTGACCGAGCCCATGGTCCGTAAGGACGGCTCCCTTGTTCCGGTCTCCTGGCACGAGGCACTCGAGTTCGTGGCTCAGGGCCTGCAGGCCGCGTTGTTGCACGGACCCGAATCGATCGGTGTCATCGGAGGGGGACGGCTCACCAACGAGGGCGCCTATGCATGGACCCGCGTAGCCAAGGGCGTGCTCGGGACCGACTCGGTCGATGCCCAATTGGGCGACGGGCTCCCCGGTGAGCTCGTGCTCGGCCTGCCCCGGGCCACCATCGACCAGGCCGCCTCGGCTGCCACCGTCATCCTGCTCACCGGCGACCTCCGCGAGGAGCTCCCGATTCTGTTTCTGCGGCTACGAGCCGCCGCTGTCGACGGGGACCTGTCGATCGTGGAGCTCTCGCCTCAGGCCACCTCGCTGACCGCCGTGGCTGATGTGTCACTGCGGTATGGACCCGGTGACGTCGGCGCCCTGGTGGATGCCCTGGTATCAGGGGGCACGCCGCCCGCGGCCGCCACCGACGCCACCGCGTTGGCTGATGCCCGCCGCCTCATCGGTCAAGGCCCCGTCGTCGTGATCGTCGGGAGGCCGTCCCTGGCCGAGGACGGCGAGCTGGTGGCCGCTGCCGCCCAGGCCCTGGCTGCAGCCCTACCCGAGGCACGGTTCCTCCCTGCCCTGCGCCGAGGCAACGTGCTCGGGGCCATCGACATGGGCATGGCCCCTGGCCTCTTGCCGGGCCGGGTCTCCCTGGAGACCGGCGGCGAGTGGTTCGAGGCGGCATGGGGATCGGTGCCAGCCAGCCGAGGACGCGGTACGTCTGACATCTTGGCTGCCGCCGCTGGCGACCAGACCGAGGGTGCCCGGGTGACCGCCCTGGTGGTGCTCGGCGCTGAGCCGCTGGCGGACTTCCCCGACCGGCGGCTGGCTCGACGTGCCCTAGACGGTGCCGAGTTCGTCGTGGCCGTGGCCACCGCCCCGGGCGAACTGCTCGACTATGCCGACGTGGTGCTGCCGGCCGCCGAGGCTCACGAGCGGCCCGGTACCACTACCAACATCGAAGGCCGCATCTCTCGCTTGGGACAGAAGCTGGTGCCGCCCGGGCAGTCGTGGCCTGACTGGATGATCGCTGGAGAGCTCGCCGTCCACCTCGGCCAGGACATGGGCTTTGACTCGGTGGGCACGGTGTGGGACGAGATCGAACGCACTGCCGTGTCCCATCGGGGCATCACCCGGGCCGTCCTCGACGCCCATGGGGCTGCCGACGGGATCGTGGCTCCGCTGCGGGCCAGCGCGGTGTCGCTGTCTCGACGTTCGGCGCCGCTCGATCCGGTGGCCGTGCCCGGCGTGGAGTCGGTGGAGCGCCAGGGGGCCAGCATGCAAGTCGGTCTGGCCGCATCCCCCGACGCCGCCACCCAGGGCAGTGCCAAGCCGACGGATGACTCGGGCCCGGCGCGCCCCCCCATGGTGTCCGGTCCGGTCGTCATCGATGAGCCGCACGTAGCTCCCGCCGACGGGTACTCGGTCCGCCTGGTGGCGTCTCGGGTGCTCTACGACCACGGGACTTCCGTGGGTGCGGTGGCCGCACTGGCCGGCCTGGTTCCTGATGGTGTCCTGCGGGCCAACCCTCACGACCTCGACGACCTCGGGGTCAGCGCTGGCGACAAAGTGCGGCTGCGTTCGACCACGGCCACGATGGTCGTGCCGGTCGAGGCAGACCCGTCGCTCCCGCGCAGAGTAGTGGCCGCTGATTTCAACGTCACCCTCGGGGACGGGACCGTCGCTGATCTGATCGATCGGGCCTCCCCGGTGGTGGACCTGCGGATGGAGTCGCTGTGATCCCGTCCCTCCACCTCGCGGCTCCGGTATTTGCCACTGACCCGCTGTATGCCAAGGGCATTGGATGGGTCGTCCTGCTCATCGTCTTGGTCAAGGTGCTGGTCGTCTTCGGTGCCCTGATGGTGTCGGTGATGCTCATGATCTGGTTCGAGCGCAAGGTGATCTCGGACATGCAGAGCCGGATCGGTCCCAACCGGGCCGGCCCCTTCGGTATCGCCCAGACCCTGGCTGACGGGCTCAAGTTGTTCTTCAAAGAAGACCTGATCCCGGACAAGGCCGACCGGTTCGTGTTCAAACTGGCGCCGTATCTGACCGTCATCCCGGCATTCCTGGCCTTTGCCATCGTGCCCATCGGAGGTGAGGTGACCCTGTTCGGGCACACCTTCGAACTGCAGCTGGCCGACCCGCCGATGGGCATCTTGTTCTTGTTGGCCGTGTCGGCCATCGGCGTCTACGGGATCATGCTGGCCGGCTGGGCCTCGGGTTCGAAGTACCCACTACTCGGCTCGGTGCGGGCCTCGGCCCAGATGATCTCCTACGAAGCGGCCTTGGGTATGACGGTGGTCATGGTGGTCCTCGTCACCGGCTCCCTCAGCACCCGGGCCATTGTGGACGCCCAGGCTGCCCACCTGTGGCAGTGGAACGCCATCCGCCTGGCCGTGGTTCCCTTCCTGATCTTCTTCATCGCCGTGGTGGCCGAAACCAACCGGCCGCCCTTCGACTTGGTCGAGGCCGACCAGGAGCTGGTGGGCGGATTCCACACCGAGTATTCCTCGATCCGGTTCGCCCTCTTCTTCCTGGCTGAGTTCATGAGCACCATCACCATGTCGGCCTTCACGGTGACGCTCTTCTTCGGCGGCCCCGACGGACCTGTTCCGCACATTCCTTACATCGCCTGGATCTTTCCGATCCTGTGGTTCCTGGGCAAGACCCTGGTTTTCCTCTTCGTCTTCGTGTGGCTGCGTGCTGCGCTGCCCCGCCTCCGCTACGACCAGCTGATGGACCTCGGGTGGAAGAAGCTCATCCCGCTGTCGCTGGGCTGGCTGCTGATCGTGGCCGGTTTCGCGATCAACGGCTGGTGGGGTGTGGCCATGGTGGCCAGCGTCGTGGTGGGCAGCGTGCTGCTCACCCGGGCCTTCTCTATCGGGTCCGAGCGCGAGTCCACTCGGGCCGTGGTGCCCCAGGTCGGGCTGCGCCTGTGGAGCCGCGCCGAGCAGCAGCCGCCCACCAGTACCACCGAAGGAGGCGATCGCTGATGGCGACCCCCGAGCCGCCCAAAGGCCGCCAGAACTTCCTCGGCGGGTTCAAACTGACCCTCGAGCACTTGGGGCGGCCGCCGGTCACCCGGCAGTACCCCGAGGAGAAGCGCCCCAAGCAGCCGCGCCAGCACGGCCGCCACGTCCTCAACAAGTACGAGGACGGCATGGAGAAGTGCATCGGCTGCGAGTTGTGCGCCGGTGTCTGCCCCGCCGACTGTATCTACGTCCGTGGACTCGACAACCCGCCGGACCATCCGATCTCGCCAGGGGAGCGCTACGGCTACATCTACGAGATCAACTTCCTGCGCTGCATCCACTGCGACCTGTGCGTAGAGGCCTGCCCCACCGAGGCCATCACCGAGTCGAAGCTGATGGAGTTCTCCTTCACCAACCGTTCCGACGCCATCTACACCCAAGAGCAGCTGATCGTCGATGACGAGGGCAAGCCCAAGCACATGCCGTGGGAGGACTGGCGCGACGGTGACGACCTGCACACCTCGGGATGGATGCGGGCGACATCGCCATCGGGGGCGGCTGCCTTCGAGGGACAGGTCCAGTGGTCCGGTGAGCTCGGCTTCGGCGTGCGCGCACCCGAGGGCGGCCAGAGCGGTACCCGCGACGACGCCACCACGGGGAGTATCCCTCTGCGCGAGACGCTCGAGCGCCACCTGATCCCGGCCGACATGCCCGCTGAAAAGCGCGGACCTCGAGGAGCGATCGGGCGTGCCCGCGAAAAGATGGAGCGGTTCTCTCCGGGCTTCGGCAAGAAGCACAGGGCCCAGGCCGAGTCCGACTACGCCGATGCCAAGCGGGCCGGCAATACCGAGCGCGACCGGCTACCCGCAACAACCCCGGCCGCTGACCCGGCTCCGTCCCCGGACGCCGTCGTCGACTCGAACACCGATGTGACTGACGGTGGAACTGCGTCGTGACCGCCGCCGTGTTCAGCGTGTTGGTGACCGCCGCCCACCCGACCATGCCCGATGTGGGTGTGTTCGCCGTGGCTGCGGCCATCATCCTGGCCGGTGCCATCGGCGTGGTCGTGACCCGCAATCCGGTCCACTCTGCCCTGATGCTGGTGATGACCCTCTTCGGCGTGGCCGTGATGTTCGTCCTGCAGCAGGCCAGCTTCCTGGCCGCCGTCCAGGTGATCGTCTACGCCGGGGCCATCGTGGTGCTCTTCCTCTTCGTCATCATGTTCCTAGGCGTCGACCGCGAGGAGGACATCGCTGCCGAACGACTGCGGGGTCAGCGGCCGCTGGCCGTCGCCCTGGTGCTCCTCGGCACCACGGGCTTGCTGCTCCTCGGCGAGGTGTCGAAGTGGACGACGGGCCAGCCCCACGTGGCTGGTATCGATTCCGGTGCCCCCAACGTGAACCTGATCGGCAAGTCGCTGTACACGACCTACCTGTTCCCCTTCGAGGCCACTTCTGCACTGTTGATCATCGCCGTAGTGGGAGCTGTTGTTCTGGCCCGTCGCCCGCCCGTGGTGGCCACGACGTCACCTGATGACAGCGATGACGGTTCCCCTGCATCCGACGTGGCCGACGCGTCCGACGGCACCGTGGTGGACGCATGAGCATCAACCCGGCCTGGTATCTGTCGCTCAGCATCGTCCTGTTCGCCATCGGTGCCCTCGGGGTGCTGGTGCGCCGGAACGTCCTCATCATGTTCATGTGCGTAGAGCTGATGCTCAACGCCTCCAACCTGGCTTTCGTGACCTTCGCCCGCACCCTCCACGACATCGGTGGCCAGGTCCTGGTCTTCTTCGTCCTGGTGGTGGCCGCCGCCGAGGTCGTGGTCGGCCTGGGCATCGTGGTGGCCATCTTCCGGCGCAGAGCAAACGCCGACGCCGACGACCTCCATCTGATGAAGGGTTGAGCGGACGATGCTCCATCTGACCTACCTGATCATCCTGCTGCCCCTGGTCGGTTTCGGCGTCCAACTGGTGGCCGGCCGACGCCTGGGCGACCCAGCGGCCGGGGTAGTGGCCACCGGCTTCATCGGTGCCTCGTTCTTGGTGTCGATCGGCGTCTACCTGGCTCTGCTCCAGGTCAATGCACCGGTGCGGACCTACAGCCAGGACCTGTGGACGTGGATCCCGGTAGACCGGCTCCAGGTCCATGCCGGACTCTTCGTCGACCCGCTGTCGATGACCATGGTGCTCTTCATCACCGGTATCAGCACGCTGATCCACCTGTACTCGATCGGGTACATGAAGGGCGACAAGGACTACCCGAAGTTCTTCCTCTACATGAACCTCTTCGTGGCCTCGATGCTGATCCTGGTCCTGGGCAGCAACCTGCTGGTCACTTTCGTCGGATGGGAGGGCGTGGGGACTTGCTCCTACTGGCTGGTCTCGTTCTGGTTCACCCGGGACTCGGCGGCCAGTGCTGGCAAGAAAGCCTTCGTCTACAACCGGATCGGCGACGTGGGCTTCCTGCTGGCCATCTTCCTGGTCTTCATCAACGTCCACTCGCTCGAGTACTCGACCATCTTCGCCAACTTGGACAAGATCAGCTCGGGCACCATCACCGCCATCTGCCTGCTGCTACTGGTCGGAGTGATGGGCAAGTCGGCCCAGATTCCGCTGTTCCCGTGGCTGGCCGATGCCATGGAGGGCCCGACCCCGGTCTCGGCCCTCATCCATGCCGCCACCATGGTGACCGCCGGTGTCTATCTGCTGTGCCGGATCAACCCGCTGCTCCACGCCTCGCCGACCGCGGCCCTGACCATCGCCATCGTGGGAGCAGCCACCGCGTTCATGGCGGCCACCATCGCCTGTGCTCAGCAAGACATCAAAAAGGTGCTGGCCTATTCGACCGTGTCCCAACTTGGGTACATGTTCTTGGCCATTGGGTGCGGGGCCTACACCGCGGCCATCTTCCTCATGGTGGCCCACGCCTTCTTCAAGGGCCTCCTCTTCCTCGGGGCCGGGTCCGTCATCCACGGCCTCCATGACGAGCAGGATCTGAAGCGGATGGGGAACCTGCGCGCCTACATGCCCATCACCTTCATCACCTTCGCCATCGGCTGGTTGTGCATCGCCGCCGTCCCGCCGTTCTCGGGCTTCTGGGCCAAGGGCGACGTGCTCGACAACACCTGGGCCGCCCACCCGGCCCTGTGGGTGGTCGGGATCATCACTGCCGCCATGACGGCGTACTACATGAGCCGGCTGACCGGCCTGGCCTTCTTCGGCAAGGACCGCTGGGCCGACGACGACAACCACGTCGAACTCGATGCCGCCCATGCCCATCATGGCGACGGAGCCACCTCGGAACCGCACGAGTCCCCGTGGATCATGACCGTTCCCCTGTGGATCTTGGCCTTCTTTGCCGCTGTGGCCGGAGTGATGGCCCTGTCGGGTAGCCGGTTCTCCTTGGCCTCATGGGTGGATCCGGTGTTCGGGACGAACCTGTTCAACCCCGAGCTGAGCTCGGCGGCCATGTGGACCCTGGCCATCGTGGACGGAACCGTAGCTGTGGTCTTTGTATGCATCGGTGTCGTCCTGTGGACGAAGCGTTCCGAGCGGCCCGGCCTCGAGGTCGCCTTCCTGCGGAGGTCCTGGTACATCAATGAGCTCTACGACACGCTCTTCGGCCGGCCGAGCACTCGGTTTGCTGCGTTCTGCGCCGACGTCATCGACCCCAAGGTCATCGACGGCGCTGTCAACGGCATTGCCGGCGCCTTCCGGGGGTCAGGCTCGTTGCTCCGGCGCACGCAGACCGGCTACGTGCGTAACTACGTGCTCGGGATCACCTTGGGCACTGTCCTGGTACTTGGCTTCATGCTGACGAGGATGTGGTGGGGTTGATGGCGGCGGCGACATTCCCCTACCTGACCACGCTGGTCCTGGTGCCAGCCGTGGGTGCTGGTGTGGTGGCCCTCATCCCGAGGAAGGCCGTAGCGGCCTGGTTCCACGAGGCCGTCGGTGTGGCCGTCACCGTGCTGACCCTGGTGGTGGCGGTGGCCGTGCTGATCACCTTCAAGTCCGGAGTGGGTGGCTTCCAGATGGTGAGCAGCCACACCTGGGCTACCGGACTGGGCATCCACTGGTCGCTCGGGATCGACGGGATCTCGCTCTTCTTGGTGATGCTGACTGCCGTGCTCTTTCCGCTCACCATGATGGGTGCGCGGGTGCGGCGCGACCCGAAGTCCTTTATTGCCTGGGTCTTGCTCCTCGAGGCGGCCTGCATGGGCAGCTTCGTGTCGCTGGACCTGATCCTGTTCTTCCTCTTCTTCGAACTGACCCTGGTGCCGTCGTACTTCATCATCGGCGGCTGGGGCTACGCGAGGCGCGGCTATGCGGCGATCAAGTTCTTCATCTACACCTTTGCCGGGTCGGCCTTTCTCTTGGTCGGCATCGTGTCCATCGCCTTCATCCACCAGTCCCAGACCGGGGTGCTCACCTTTGAGTTGCCCGCCCTGATGCACACCCACCTGTCGGGAACCCAAGGGGTGCTGCTGTTCATCGCCTTCACGGCTGCCTTCGCCGTCAAAGCACCGCTCTTTCCGTTCCACACCTGGTCGCCCGATGCCTATGCCGAGGCACCGACGGCGGGGACCATCCTGTTGGTGGCGGTCATGGCCAAGCTGGGTACCTACGGCATCGTCCGGTTCGACCTGAACCTGTTCCCCCAGGCCAGCCGCACGCTGGCTCCGATACTGCTCACATTGGCCGTGATCGGCATCGTCTACGGCGCCCTGGTGGCTTGTGCCCAGCGCGACTTGAAGCGTTTGCTGGCCTACTCGTCACTGGCCCAGATCGGCTTCATCGCCCTTGGTACCTTCGCCCTCAACAGCCAAGGGCTGAGCGGAAGCGTCCTCCAGATGGTCAACCATGGACTCGTCATCGCCACTCTGTTCATCTTGGTGGGCTGGATCTATGAGCGCCGCCAGACCTGGCAGATCGGATCGCTGAAGGGTCTGCAGTCGCCGGCCCCGGTGCTGGCCGGTGTGTTCACCCTGGCCATGCTGGCTTCCATCGGCGTGCCCGGCCTGAACGGCTTCGTCGGCGAGTTCCTGATCCTGGTCGGCACCTTCGTGGCGCACCGGTGGTGGGCGGTGGCTGCCTGTGCCGGAGTCGTAGTGGCCGCCGTCTACCTGCTCTGGGGCTACCAGCAGGTCTTCCACGGCGAGCCGACCGAGGCCGACACCAGCACCCCTGATCTCTCTCGGAACGAGCGGCTCATCGTCGCTCCCCTGATCATTCTCATCGTGCTGCTCGGCATCTTTCCCAAACCAGTGCTCGATCGCATCACCCCGTCGGTCAACCAGCTGGTGGTCCACGTGGACCAGGTGACCAACACGCCGATTCCTGCTGAGCTTCGTCGCAGCCCGCTGCTGGCCACTCGGCCGCTGGGCACTTCGGCCGCACCGGCACCGACGACGGGCGGCTCCAAGTGAACTCGCTCCTGGCCGCATCGACGGCCCCGATCATCCACGTCCCCCACGTCGACTACTTGAGCATTCTGCCCATGCTGATCATGCTGGGCGGGGCGGTTGGCCTCATGCTGGCCTCGTCGTTGCTGCGCAAGGTGATGGACGTGCGGGCCGGCACCATTGTGGCCGCCTCGGTATCGGTGGCCGCCCTGGTGGCTGCGCTCTTCCAGTGGCACCACGTCACCACGCACGGCCCTTCGGTGACGATCGCTGGCGCCATTGCCTTCGACGGGTTCGACGTCTTCATCCAGGTGGTGGTGTCCATCGCCATGCTGCTGACCGCTCTCGTCGGTGACGGCTATCTCCGGCGTGAGGGGATCGATGGCCCCGAGTACCAGGTGCTGGCCATGGCGTCGGCTTCGGGTGCGATGATGATGGGGGCGGCCAACGACCTGATCGTGGTCTTCCTCGGACTCGAGATCCTGTCCATCGCCCTCTACGTACTGGCAGCGTTCAACCATCGCCGGGCCGAGTCCGGAGAGGCCGCCCTCAAGTACTTCGTCCTCGGCGGGTTTTCGTCGGCCATCTTCCTGTATGGGATCGCCCTCACCTACGGCGCCACCGGGACGACCAACCTGCCCCAGATCGCCGACTACCTGTCGCGCAATGTCATCACCCAGAACGGTGTGCTGCTGGCAGGACTGGCGCTGCTCCTGGTTGGCTTCGGCTTCAAGGTGGCGGCCGTGCCGTTCCACATGTGGTCGCCCGATGTGTACGAAGGATCACCATCGCCAGTGGCCGGGTTCATGGCTGCAGTGGCCAAGGCCGGGGCATTCGCCGCCCTACTGCGGATCTTCGTCACCTCGTTCCCCACGGTGCAGTCCGACTGGCGTCCGGTGGTGTGGGTCCTGGCTCTCTTGAGCCTGGCATTCGGAGCCGTGGTGGCACTGGCCCAACGCGACGTCAAGCGGATGATGGCGTACTCGTCCATCAACCATGTGGGCTTCATCCTCCTTGGCGTCGAGGCGTGCACGGCTCGGGGCGTGTCCGCATCGCTCTACTACCTGTTCACCTACATGTTCTTGGTCATCGGGACGTTCGCCGTCATCACCGTGGTGGCCGGAGATGGCGATACCCACACCAAGATCACCGACTTCCGTGGGCTGGCCAAGCGCCAGCCGGTCCTGGCCATCTCCTTCGCCGTGCTGCTGCTGGGCCAGGCTGGTGCACCGTTCACCACCGGGTTCCTGGCCAAGCTGGGCGTGATCGAGGCCTCGGTCGCTCACCACGGCTACGTGTTGGCCGTGGTGGCCATGGCCTCGGCTGCTGTGGCCGCCTTCTTCTACCTGCGTCTGGCCATCACCATGTTTTCTCCAGTCGGGGACACTGGGGACACTGGCTACGTAGACGACGAGGGAGTCGTAGTTGGAACCAGCAGTGGGTCCGAGGCCGACCTGGCCACGAGGTCGACCAGTGGCAACCTTCCAGCCAACATCCAGGTTCTGACCGATGCGGCACCCGAGGCCGACGTCGAAGCCCGCGGAGTGGTGCCGGTCCCAGCGCTCACCACGGCGGCCATCGCCATCTGCGTGGCCTTCACCCTGGTATTCGGGATCTTTCCGGCCCCGATCCTGAACTTCGCCCACGAGGCCACGCTTCTGCTGCTGGGCTGATCGGCCCGGTTCCGGGCCGTGAACATTGCGGCCCAGCGGATGACGGACGACCGGGTGATGGCGATGTGGGTGATGGCGATGCGGGTGATGGCGAGGCAGCCCGCCAGCGGTAGCGTCGGAATCGAACAAGAAGATGATGAGTAGGAGTGGCAGATGGCCCAGAAACCCATGACCCCGCAGGGAACCGATGGAAAGGTTGACGCGCATGCGGCCAGCAAGCGTCAGACCCGTGACATCGTTCGGTTGGTGGTCTTCGGCCTGGGACTGATCCTGCTCATCGCCTTTGTCATCGGCAACTCGACAGTGGTCAAGGTCAACTTCGTCTTCTTCAACACCCGGGCCAGTCTGATCTGGGTGATCCTGCTGTCGGCTCTGCTCGGTCTACTGGTAGATCGGTTGATCATCGCCATTCACGGGAGACGCAAGAAGTAGGCAGGCGGAGACACTTTGAAGCTGCTCCTCGTGTGGACCGATGAGCTCGGCAATCAACCAAGGGTCCAGGCAGTGGGATGATGAGACCATGACGCAACAGACCCCCGAGGAACGAGCCGCCTACGGTCGCAAGGCCAGGGAACTGGTTCCTCGGTCCCGTCACGGGGACTGGGCCCCACCGGCCGATCGGACCAACCCGCTCGAGATCCTGGCCCTACAGGCCACCACTCGGGTCCCCGACCTAGTGCCGATCCGCTACGGACGGATGGCCGCCTCGCCGTTCGCCTTCTTCCGAGGGGCTGCCGCAGTCATGGCCGCCGACCTGGCCCACGAGGAGCACTCCCACCTCGATGTGCAACTGTGCGGCGACGCCCACCTGGTCAACTTCGGTGGCTTCGCCTCTCCGGAGCGCGAGCTGATCTTCGATGTCAACGACTTCGACGAGACGATCCCCGGCCCGTTCGAGTGGGACCTCAAGCGGCTGGCCGCCAGCGTCGAGGTGGCGGCCAGGGGTCGTGGCTTCGACGATGTCCTCCGCCATGATCTGGTGGCCAAGTCGGCGCGAGGCTACCGGGAGGCCATGAGGGAGTTCGCTGGCATGCGGAACCTGGACGTCTGGTACGCCAAACTCGATGGTGTGGTCATCGCCACCAAGTGGGGTGTCGAAGCCGGACAGCGGGTCTTGCAGTCGTTCGTCGACCGTGCTCAGAAGGCCAAGAACAAGGACCACTTGAAGGCGGTCTCCAAGCTCACCCACGAGGTGGACGGCCGGCTCCGCTTCCTCGCCAATCCGCCGCTGCTCACCCCAGCCGATCAGATCTTCGATCCGAACAACTCGGCCGAGACCATCACCAACTTGCTCAAGGCCATCACCGAGTACCGGTTCACCCTGTCCGGCGAACGACAGCACCTGCTGTCGCGCTATGAGTTCGTCGACCTGGCCCGCAAGGTGGTCGGTGTCGGCTCGGTGGGTACGCGGTGCTGGGTAGCGCTGTTTATCGGGCGTGACCAGGGCGATCCTCTGGTCCTCCAGGTCAAGGAAGCGGAGCGCTCCGTGGCCGAACCGTTCCTTCAGCCCAGCGAGTACGTCAACATGGGCGAGCGGGTGGTCGAAGGTCAGCGCCTGGTGCAGAGTTCGAGCGACATCTTCCTCGGGTGGGACACCGTCACCGGGCCGGACGGTATCCCGCGCGACTTCTACTTTCGTCAGATGTGGGATTGGAAGCTCTCCGCTGACATCGACATCATGCGGCCGGAAGGTATGGCTGTGTACGTCCAGATGTGCGGCTGGGTTCTCGCGCTCGGCCATGCTCGTTCCGGTGACGCCATCGCCATCAATTCGTACCTCGGTAACAGCAACCGCTTCGACGAGTCCATGTGCCGCTTTGCCTCGGCCTACGCTGACCAGAACGACAAGGACCACGCGGCGCTGAAGCGGGCTATTGCCACCAACCAGGTGCACGCCATCAGCGACATCTGAGCAACCAGTCTGATCAGCCTTTCTCACCATCCCTGACCGTCGAAACACGAGAAGAGGAACTACCGATGCCCTTGCACCAGCACAACGCACTCCCGTCCGAGCTGCTGGATTCGGTCTACGCCGGCCAGGACCTGCTCACCTCGATGCCGGCCCAGCAGTTCCCGAAGGACGAGATGCGTCGGGAAGATGCCTATCAGGCCATCTCCGATGAACTCCTGCTCGACGGCAACGCCCGCCAGAACCTGGCCACCTTCTGCCAGACGTGGGAGGAGGACGAGGTCCACCAGTTGATGGACCTGTCCATCAACAAGAACATGATCGACAAGGACGAGTACCCGCAGACGGCCGAGATCGAGCGGCGCTGCGTCCAGATGCTGGCCGATCTGTGGAACGCTCCCGATGAAGGAGGGGCTGTCGGCTGCTCGGCCATCGGGTCGTCGGAGGCGTGCATGCTGGGTGGCATGGCCGCACTGTGGCGGTGGCGGGCCAAGCGCAAAGCAGGGGGCAAGTCCACCGACAACCCCAACTTCGTGTGCGGGCCGGTCCAGGTCGTGTGGCACAAATTTGCCAAGTACTGGGACGTCGAGATCCGGGAGATCCCGATGACACCCGGCAGCTATTGCATGGACGTGGAGCAGATGTTGGACCAGGTGGATGAGAACACCATCGTGGTAGTGCCTACCTTCGGAGTCACCTACACCGGAGCCTACGAGCCAGTGCTCGAGCTCTCGTTGGCCCTCGACAAGCTGGCCGCCGACACCGGGCTCGACGTGGACATCCACGTCGACGGGGCATCGGGAGCCTTCCTCGCCCCGTTCTGCGCGCCCGATGTGGTCTGGGACTTTCGTATCCCCCGGGTCAAGTCGATCTCCACCTCGGGTCACAAGTTCGGACTGGCCCCGCTCGGGGTCGGGTGGGTCCTGTGGCGCCACGCCGACGACCTGCCGGACGATCTGATCTTCCATGTGACCTACCTCGGTGGCGACATGCCCGTCTTTCAGATCAACTTCTCCAGGCCGGCCGGTCAGATCGTGGCGCAGTACTACAACTTCGTCCGGTTGGGCCGCCAGGGCTACCAGGACGTCCACGACTCGTGTTACGAGACGTGCCAGTACCTAGCCAAGAAGATCGTCGACCTTGGCCCCTACGAGCTGCTGTGCGACGGGAACCCGCAGACCGGAATCCCGGCGGTGGCGTGGCGGATCAAGGAGGGCGAGGACCCCGGCTATACCCTCTATGACATCGCTGACCGGCTCCGGGTCAAGGGGTGGCAGGTGCCGGCTTATCCGCTGACCGGCGAGCTGACCGGTATCTCGATCCAGCGGATCCTGGTGCGCCAAGGCGTCAGCCGCGACCTGGCCGGGTTGCTGCTGGCCGACATCGAAGAAGCCATCGCCCACTTCGACCGGCACCCAGTGTCGGTGGCCATGACCCCTGAGGAGTCTGGCGGGTTCAGCCACCTGTAGGAGTTCGTAGGAGTTCGTGGGAGTTCGATGGGCGACCGGCTGGTCGACGTCACACTCGCCCGGTCCCGCCCACATGGTCTGCTCTGGTCCAACCCACCGATAAGGCGATACTCATGCGATATCGGGACGTCACGCCGTCTACGGTGCGAGCCATGCCGACGCAAAGGATCTCCGTGACTCTCGATGCGTCGGCCATCGAAGGGGCCCGCCGGGCTGCTGGACCAAGAGGCCTCTCGGCCTACCTGGACGGAGCACTCCAGGACCGCTTGGACCGTGACGAGCGTCGTCATGTCCTGCTCGCCTATCTGGATGAACTCGAAGCTGCCGATCCAACCTCGCCCGAGGTTCGCCACGAGGCCGACGCGTGGGCGGGCCCGGCCGAGTGGGATCGACGCCGTGGTGGCCGCCCATGCTGCACAAGCACCTCGTGCCGTCGTGTTCACCACCGACCCCTCGGACCTCCGACTGCTCCTCGACGGTCAGCCCCACGTGGCCGTGGACTCACCCTGACTCTGACCGACCGTCAAGTCACCGCCTAGCCGTCCCTGGGTCTTCGTCGAGGTGAGGGGCGGCATTGCGCCAATTGCGGAACCCTTGTGCGATGGCGAATCCTCCGACTATCAGCGCCGCTACCGCATCGGTCCACCACCAACCGAGCACAGTGTTCAGCACCAGGGCAAGCAGGATCGAACTGCTCAGGCATCCGTCGAGGAAGGTGAGCGACGCTTCGGCGTCCAAGGTTTCGCTGCCCAAGGCACGGGCCGTGCTGCGCTTGACCAGCGCCAGTGAGAACATGGCGGTGGCCGCCAGCGCCAGCCAGACGATCCCTCCCGGAGATGACTCCGGACGGACTGCCAGGATCAGGCCGCGCACGCTGGCCACCACGATGAACGCGCCGAGCAGCCAGAACGCCACAGCGATGAGGCGGAGGGCCCGGTGCACCCGTTGGTCACCTGGGTCATGGCGGTTGTCCCGCAGATTCCAGATCACCACGGTGGAGGCGAAAACCTCGACGACGGAGTCGAGGCCGAAGGCGACCAGTGCTAGCGAGCGGGCCTGGATCCCCAGCCATATGGTGATCACCACCTCCAGCAGGTTCCATGCGTTGGTGGCCCACTCGAGCCGGATCCCGCGCCGGATCAACTCTGCGTCAGTGCGGGCCCGGGTCATCGGTTCGAACAGTTCGACCGGTTGGTCATGCGCCCAGCCAGATCGTCACCGGTCGGTGAGTGACCAGTCGACAGCGATGGGCTTGGTGGACGCCAGTCGCGGACGGCTCACCTTGGCTGGCCGGTCGGTCGTCCAAGGAGCGGGAGCGGCCAAGGTGAGCCCGGCCAAACCCCGCGTAGCCCGATCGTAGGAGTGGCGCACGGCGGCGAAGCGCAGCCACGCGGCTTCCCGACCGTCCGCCGGGACGTGGAGCACTCCGTCCAGCTTGTCCAGCGCGGCCATGTACTCGTCCTTGGTGACCGAGATTTCCGGGGAGCCCCCCGACCCGTCGGGGACGAGCTCCAGCAAGGGGACCGTTGGATCCAGTGGGAGGCCAGCCGCTCGTCCGATGGCGTTGAGGGCAGGGACCCCGTGGGCCAGGACCAACATGGCACCTTCGTGGGGGAGGGGAGTGCCCTCGGTCAGGTCGATCGGATTGGCCGACAACAGCAGTGCTCCGGCATCGAGCAGCGCTGCCACCGATGCCACCCACGACTGGGTAGGCGCGGCCTCGGGGAAGTAACAGAGCGCCGAAAATGCGGTGTGGGTCTGGTCGAGCTCGAGCAACCAGCCCGACGCGTTCTTCCACACCTCGGTGTTGTCCATGGCGGCAAAGTTGTTCAGGTTGTTGAGGAGGTTGACACCCGTGGCCGGGACTCCAGAGAAGGGCCGAAGTGTGCGCATGCCCTTTTCGCGCTCATGGTAGGCGGCGTAGATGGTGGGGAGATAGCTGATCAGCAACGCCACCAGGCCGAGGCCGATGATCGCCTCGACGAAGCTGATCCAGGCGTGGGAGGCGCCGTCCGGCTTGGCGAATCCCAGGGTGGTGACCGAGGACCCGCTGATTTCGAAGCACCAGGTCCATGTGCCGGTCCCGACTCCCCAGTAGATGAAGGTGAAGCCGACGATCACCAAGATCATCCACACCAGCGGAAGGCTGACCAGGGCGACCGGGGCATACAGCCCCCGGATGTGGGTCCAACGATCCTTGTTCCGCCCCCGGTGCACCAACAGCCGGTTGACGATGGCGAAGGTCACCCTCGCGATGCGGGTGAAGGAGTTACGAGGGAGGACGACGGTCTCGAGGGCGGAGACCAGCACGCAGCAGACCAGGAATATGCCGACCACGACCATCAGCACGTCCCAGATCGCTGGGGTGCTGGAACTCGTGGAGGCCAACAGGTCTAGAGGGTGCATTGGTCAGCTACCGCTGGTATCTGATGCCGTCGGTGCGAGCGGTGTCCGTTCATTGGCGGCAGACAGATCGGCTGGTCCCGCCGCCCGGGAGGCCTTGGGCCAGCGCAGGTCGGACGGATGCTGAGGAAGCCGGGCACCGAGCACGTAGGCCACGACGACGGCCACGATGACCAGCGGGGTCACACTCAACCCATCGCTGGAGAACAGGAGGACGGCCAGCATCGTGGAGGTGAGGGGCAACCTCAGCATCACCGAGCACATGGCACCGATGCCCATGGCCACTGAGGGCACCAGGGGAAGGCCCGGCAGGTGGGAGCCGGCCACCCCGATGGCCGCCCCGACGAACATGGCCGGGAAGACCGGGCCGCCGCGGAATCCGGACAGAGAGAAGGCGTAGGCCACCGATTTGGCGATGGCCAGCACGATGAGGGCCCCTACGGTCCACGTCGACGCCTCGGACAACAGCCCTGGCAGGGCATCCTGCCCAGAGAAGAGGACGTATTCAGTGCCCTTGCCGGTCAGTTCGGCGAAGGCGATGGCCGCCAGGGCCACCGCCAAGCCGGCTACCGGGGTCCAGACCAGCCGGTTCCGAACGACGATGGCCTGGAGCGCCAGCCCACCGAGTCGAATGGCCGTGCCGACGAAGGAAGCCAGGACGCCGATGGCCAGCGCCCAAAAGAAGAGGGCGACGGTGGGGGTGGTGAAAACGGGGAGATTCGGGATACTTAGGGAGAAGGTCCCGAGCCCGGTGAGACTGTTCAGCCCGACGAAGATCAGGGTCCCGATCCCGGCGGCCAGCAGGCCAGGGACCAGAACCAGTCCGAGCATGGCCCCGCCGATACCGGCCGCTTCCATCAGCAAGAAGGCCGCCACCATGGGCGAACCCAGCAGGGCGCTGACCGCAGCAAAGCTCCCGGCCGCCGCCATCACCGTGGCCGCGGCCGGCGGGGCATCTTTGGCGGCCAGATGGACGGCCAGCACGCCAAGCCCACCACCGATGGCGATCAGCGGTGCCTCCGGCCCGAGCACGACGCCGAGTACCAGAGTGGCGAACGAAGCGAAGAAGGCGCCGGGGAGCTCGATGGGCAGTGGGGGAGCACCGGTCTGGAACCCCTCGGCTGGCTCATGGCCGCCGGTCCCGGGCAAGTAGGTGAGGGTGAGGCTGACCAGTACACCGGCCAGGACCAGGAACGGGATTGGCCACCACATCGGGGGCCCCGCGAATCCGAGGTCGTCGGGGAGCGTCTTGAAGAAGAACTCCTGGAGTTTGTTGACAACAAGTAGGTAGGCGTAGGCGATGGCCGATACAGGAACGCCGATGGCGGCGGCCAGCACCAGGAGCTTGACGTACTCCTTCGAGCGGAGCATCTCCATCACATCGGGCAAGGCACCTCCGCCGGGGCCGGCTGCCGGGGGCTGGCCGGGGCCGGCTGCCGGGGGCTCAGCGAGGCCCGACGAGAGGCCAGAACCGACGTCGGGCACGGGCCCGATGTCTGTGGGGCCGTCACTCATCTTCCGGCCATTCGTTGCGCGTGCGCCATTTCTTCACGAAAGCCACCACCAATACGACGGCGAGCAGCCCGAAGATGAGGATGTAGAACATGAGTGCCCTTCTTGGGTTGCGGTACGACACGACACTAGTGTCGTTGCACGCGGCAGGTGGAGACTGACTGCTGCGATTCGCGGGTCGTCCCCGAGCGTCCGCGGCCTAAGCGGCGGAGCCGGGTATGGTTCCGTTGTTGTCGGCTCATCCGACGGAACCCACCCCTGACCCAAGGAGCACCACAAATTATGCTTGGTTACGACTATCCAATATTGAGTCTCATCTGGATCATGTTCATGTTCTTCGTGTTCGTCCTCTGGATCTGGCTGCTCATCAGCGTCTTCATGGACATCTTCCGGAGCCATGACCTCAGTGGTGGCGTCAAGGCCGTATGGGTCCTCTTCGTCATCATCCTGCCGTTCCTCGGCGTCCTGGTGTACCTGATCGCCCGTGGCGGCAAAATGCATGAGCGTGCCGTCGAGCAGGCGACTGCCCAGCAGAAGGCGTTCGACACCTACGTCAAGCAGACGGCCGGGTCGAGCAGCAACGTTGAGCAGCTGTCGAAGCTGGCTGACCTCAAGGAGAAGGGTGTCATCTCGGATGCCGAGTTCGACGCCCAGAAGGCCAAGCTCCTCGCCTGATCTGACCTCCTGACGTCGGCTCTGTGCCGACATCGGAATCAGTGTCGCCGGTCGGTGGCCGCCCCTGGTGCTTCGTGCACGGGAGGCGGCCACTGCCGCGCCTGGGTGGACATCTCATGAGTCCCCGATGGCCCTGGTCTGGCCCTGGTCTGGACTAGGTCTGGCCTAGGTCTGGCCTAGGTCTGGCCCAGGGCCGGATGGGGCGGGTGCCGGACCCTCCCTTGTTGCCAGGGGACCCGCCGGTACAGTGTCTGCGTGACCTCGGATCCCCAGTCGGACGACCAAGAACTCGAAGCACTCCACGAGGAGGTAGCCGAGTTGCAAGATGAGAACAAGGCCCTCCGCCGCCAAGCCGAGCGCCCACCCAAGCATCGAGCTCGCACCATCTCGTCCTGGGTGCTGGTGGTTGTGGCCTGCCTGCTGGCCGTGACCTCGGTGCTGGTGGTCTATACCCGCAATGAGCTCCTCAATACCAATACCTTCGTGGCCTCGCTGGCCCCATTGGCCAAGGACAAGGCGGTGCAGACCGCGGTGGCCACCAAGGTCTCCAACAGCCTGGTGGCCAAGACCGATCTCAACCAGAAGGTCAAGGATGCGCTGCCGCCCCGGGCTGGGTTCTTGGCCACGCCGATTACTTCGGCGGTCAAGACGGCCACCTACGACATCACGTTGAAGCTGGTCCAGAGTTCGCGGTTCCAGAAGTTATGGGACAAGGCAGTGCGCAACTCCCACGTCCAGCTCGACAACCTGCTGCTCGGCAAGCAGACCGGCGCGCTGTCGTCCAGCAATGGCCAGGTCACCATCGACCTCACCCAGGTCGAGGCGGCGGCCAAGAAAGAGTTGACGTCGCGCGGGATAACCATCTTCAACAAGGTGCCCACCTACACCGGTGCTCCCTACGTACTGTTCGAGTCCAAGCAGCTCTTGCAGCTGCAGCGGCTGGTGAAGTTCCTCAACAGCCTGGCTGTCGTGCTTCCCATCCTTACCTTGCTGCTCCTAGCTGCCGCCGTAGTGGCTGCCATCGACCGGCGACGGGGTCTGGTGCATGCCGCGTCCGGCCTGGCTGTCACCATGGCACTCCTGTTGATCGGAGCGAATGTTGGCCGGAATCAGTACCTGAACTCGTTGCAGCCTTCGCAGTCGAAGGCGGCGGCCAGCGTGCTGATCGACACCGTGGACGCCACCTTGGTCGACTCCATCCGGACCGCGCTCATCGTGTCAGCGCTGGTGGCCCTAGTCGCCTTCATCGTGGGGATAGGCGCAGTCCGGCGGTGGTTCGGCGATCGGAAGAAGCCGGCGTGGCTGACCAGCGGCCCGGTCCACGACACCGTGGCTGCCCATCGCGGGGCGTTCCAGGGGCTGGTCGTGCTGATCGGCCTGGCGGTCCTGGTGGTGTGGACCCTGCCGACCCTCAAGGTGGCATTGATCGTCGTGCTGGTGACGCTCTTCGTCGTTGGGCTGGTCGGCCTGTTCGCCGGACGGCGCACCGCCAAGGTGCCGGCCGCCGCCTGACTCGTCAGTTGCTGGTGGTGGGCCCGGGGGGTCTGGGGGGAGCAATTCGTCCAGTGGGCTCGTGGCCATCTCCAGCAGCATCGATGTGCACGGCTCCTTCGTCCCACGCAACGATGGAAGCCAGGAACTCGTCGGTGTCTTGCTGGGCGGCCACCATCCGCTTCTCGGCCCCTGCGGCCAGCAGACGACCTAGTACCGGTAGTTCCCAGAGCGATTCGGCTCGCAGGATGGCCATGACCACCGGCACCAAATGCTCGGCGGTGTCGAAGACGACGTAGCGGGGCAGCCACTCCGGTTCGTACTTGTCGTTGAACTTCCACAGCGATTCGATCTGGGCGAAGTTGGACAGGCGCTTGAGGAACCAGCGCTCGGCCCGTTGCACCGTCCCGTCGCCCTTGTCTCCAGCCAAGGTGGATCGCAGGGCGGCGAAGTTGAGGCTGAGCCCTTCGAACCCACGGGCTATCAGGTACTCGATGGTGGAGCACAGGGCGAAGTCCAGCAGCCCGTTGGGGTGCTCGCCCGGGTCCCGTCGCATGAGGTCGAGCGAAAACCCGTTGATGCCGACGGCCGGAACGAACTGACACATGGCGGCAGCCGTGCCGTCGGGGGCTCGGACCACCGTCATCAGCAGGCCGCTGTCCCGAGGGTCGAACACTCGGCCCAACATCATCGAAAAGCCACGTTCGTGCTCGCCTTGGCGAGAGAGCCCCATGAGCGAGATCAGCTCCTCGGTGAGCCCAGGTTCGAGATGGGCCGGATCATGGAAGGTGGCGGTATAGCCGTGATTGCCGATGCGGCTGTGGGCTTGGCGCAGACCCTTCATGTGCTTGCCCGCCAGACTGAACTCCTGCAGCTTCACCACGGCCTCGTCACCGAGGTAGACGTGGTGCATGCCCGAGTCGCGGTAGGTCGGGAGCCACTCCTCGCCCGCTCCCATGACCGACGTGGTCCAGCCGTGGCTGTCGGCGAACGATCGGAATGCTCCCCAGACCTGCTCGCGCTCGTTGCGGGGTCCGATCGGATCGGGCGAGATCAAGCAGACCCCGCCGTAGACGGCATAGGCCACCAGGCTGTCGCGATGGAAGAACCACTTCTTGTCCGAACGAAGGGCGAAGTAGTCGAGCGTGGAAGCGCCATGGCGACGGACGATGTCCCGGGCCCGTAGTTCGGCGGCCCGGCCCGAGCCCATCCGACGGTCCACCACTGGACGGGTCAGCAGATAGAGGGTCACGGCCACCAGGCACAGCCCGATGCACAGGAGAGCCACGGACAGAAAGCGGTCGACGCGCTGGGGCAGATCGATGGTGGTGATCCCGACGAAGCGTTCGGATACGGCCCAGAACGTGGTCCACCACGGCAGGGTCTGCTGGTGCTGGCCGAGGTGGGTGGCGAACTCGATCGACATGGTGGCGACGGTGGCAGTACCCAAGGCGACCACGCCCAACGCCACCAGAGCAGAGCGCAGCGAGGTGGCATCGGATGCACCCTGGAACTCTCTGCGGTTGAACAGCAACAGCACCACTACGGCTCCGGCGATCAGCGACTCTTCGAGGTCGGCACCGGCCACGATGTGCAGGAGGATGGTGCCGCCCAGAAGGATGACCGATACCCGCCATGCCCGACGTTGCCCCCGCAGGATGCCCCGACCGAGAGCGATGAGGGCCAGTCCAGCCATGGCCACCAGAGCCCCTGCAGCCACACTGGCCCGCAAGGGCAGGAAGGCCTCGAGCACATGGAGCCGGCCTCGCAACGGCGGGGTGATGGAGTCGAGGACGTCGATGATCCCCGTGATCAGGATGGCCGCGGCGGCCAGACGGCGCACCCGGCGGGTCCGTCGGTGGGCCTGGCGCAGGTCTCTGGCCCGGGGCCAGGAGTCACCCACCGGGTAGGAGGCGACCAGGGCTGGTCGTAGTGAGACGTCGATCCGGTCACGGGTGACGACTCGCTCGAGCCGGCTCGGCGAAGGAAGCTGGTTGTGGGCCAGGAGCATCCGCACGTGCAGTTCAGCACCGGACTCGAGCTCCACCCAGCTGACCCACTGGCTGTGGAGGAACACGGGTGGTAGCCCGAGGCGTCCTTGGTGCTCGGCCACTACCTCGGTGCTGGCCCCGACGTTGGCGTAGAACCCACTCCCCAAGTTGGTGAGCTCGGACTTGAACGTGGCCGCGGTGATCAGTCCGGCGTAGCCCTGTCGGAGCATGCGCCGGGCGTCGTCACGGGCGGTGTCGTTGGCCCCGGCCTCGGAATGGACCTCCTCGAGTGCACCTCCACCCAGGATCGACCACATGCGGCGGCTCAGTAGACCGAGGACGACGGCCAACACGACCAGACCGACCGACGTCACCAAGAAGGCCACGAGCAACTCGTCTTTGAGGTTGGCCGCATGGGCATTGCGGATGGCTCGCCCGGGCAGGCTGGATCCGAGGTAGTCGAGGAGCCACGGCGTCACCGCCACCCGGAGCAAGAAGGCGACGACGAAGGGAACCAGCAGCCACCAGGCGTGGCGGCCGAACCGGCGGTACAGCGTGCGCGAGACGACGAACCGGGTCAGCGCCGATGGGTCGCTCAGGTGATCGACTCCTTCGAACCAAGGTTCGTCATCGGCCGAGTCATTGATCAGTGAGCGCCAGTGGCGCCCGGTGATCGAGGGAGGCACGGTACCCGGCTTGGTATCCGCACTGGGTGCACCTAACGGTGCTGACGTGGTCAGGTCGGATGCGTTGGTCCGCTCTCCCGGCTCCACTCGGACCACCCGGTTCCCGGTGCCGGTCAACAGATGGAGGTCGATGGCCCCCATGTCCTCGACGCCGGCCGCAGCCAGCGCCACCACGACCTCAGATCGGGGTTCCCTGCCCGGCTCGAGTGGCGACGCGGCACGGGTAGCTGCCCGAGTGGCCAAGTCGGCGGGCTCGTGGGAGCCCTGCTGGCGAAGGACCCGCCGCTCGTCAGTACTGAGGAACCGGACGAACGCCTGGGCTAGGGCCGGGTGGGCATCGATGGCCCGACCCGCAGTGGTGACGGGGTCATCGGTCCCGGTCAGGTCGAAGAGGTTTCCGGCGATGATGAGGATGCCGGGCCCGTCCCAGGTATCGAGGGCTCGCGCTAGTTCGGCCGTGACGGCGATGGTCGACAGCGTGGCGGCGGGGGTGAGCAGGAGGTCGCTGACCACCATGACTCGGCGTCCCAGCGGTACGTCGATCCGTGTCCCGTTGGGCTCGGGCAGGAATTGGGACGACGCCGCTCCTTTGGCCACCGACGGGCCGGCTGACGCGGCCTCGAACTCGGCCGGAGCATCGGTGTCGGTGGAGGTGGTCACGTCCAGTCCATCCTAAAGGGCACCCGGCGTTAGGCTGGGGCGGTTCGCTCAGGGCCATCCCGATCTGTGCGAACTTGCCGAGTTGCCAGGCGGCCGTGCACACCGATCCTGGTGGTGCAGTCCACCGGATCGAGCAGCAAACAGCAGCAAGTAGCAGTCAGCAGCAGTCATCAGTAGTGACGCACGAGCAGAGGTGGAGAGATGCCCGAAGGCAATGCCAGCAGCCCGGCCGCAGCCGCGGGGGAGCACCACGAGCCGACCATCGAGGACTACTTCACCGAGGAACGGACCTTTCCTCCCCCTGTCGATTTCAGTGCCCGGGCCGTGATCAGCGATCCCGGCGTCTACGACGAAGCAGCCAAGCTCGGGTCGGAGTTCTGGGCCACGCAGGCCGGAGCCCTCGACTGGTACCGGCCGTGGGACACCGTCCTGACCTGGGAGCCACCCTTTGCCCGTTGGTTCGACGGCGGGAAGCTGAATGTCTCCTACAACTGCCTGGACCGCCACGTGGCTGCCGGTCGAGGTGACAAAGTCGCCTACCACTGGGAGGGTGAGCCGGGCGATACCCGGACCATCAGCTACTCGGAACTTCTGATCGAGGTGTCCCAGTTCGCCAACGTGCTGCGGGGCCTCGGAGTGGTCAAGGGCGACCGGGTAGCCATCTACATGCCCATGATTCCTGAGTTGGCTGCCGCCATGCTGGCCTGTGCCCGCATCGGGGCCGTCCACTCGGTGGTGTTCGGCGGGTTTTCGTCTGAAGCGCTGCGAGACCGCATCCTCGATGCCGAGGCCCGTGTGGTGGTCACCGCCGACGGGGGCTGGCGTCGAGGCCATGCCGTGGCCCTCAAGGGCAATGTCGATGTGGCTGTGGCCGAATGCCCATGCGTCGACCACGTGGTGGTAGTCCGCCGGACAGGCAACCACACCTTGGGCGGAGTGCCGGTGATGCAGGCCGGTCGGGACCACTGGTGGCACGAGCTGATGAGCGGTGCCGACGGTGCCGCAGGCGGCGCACCATCAGAGGTGTGCGAGCCCGAGCACATGGACGCCGAGGACCTGCTGTTCATCCTCTACACCTCGGGCACCACGGCGGCACCCAAGGGGATCATGCACACCACCGGTGGCTATCTGACCCAGGTGGCGTACACCCACAAGGTGGTCTTCGACCTCCGTCCCGAAGACGACGTCTACTGGTGTGCCGCCGACATCGGCTGGGTGACCGGGCACAGCTACATCGTCTACGGGCCGCTGGCCAACGGTGCCACCTCGGTCATGTACGAAGGGACCCCTGACCACCCAGGACGGAACCGGTGGTGGTCGGTCATCGAGCGCTACGGCGTGACCATCTTGTACTGCGCCCCGACGGCCATCCGCACGTTCATGAAGTGGGGTCCGGCCGAGCCAGAGCGCCACGATCTGACCAGCCTGCGCCTCCTCGGATCGGTGGGTGAGCCCATCAACCCTGAAGCGTGGATGTGGTACTCGGCCAACATCGGTGGCGGCCGGTGTCCCATCGTGGACACCTGGTGGCAGACGGAAACGGGCGCCATCATGATCGCCCCGCTACCCGGTATCACCACCACCAAACCGGGATCGGCCACCTTCCCACTCCCCGGCATCGGTGCCGCAGTGGTCGACGAGGAGGGGAACCGGATCGAGCGGGGGGGCGGCTATCTGACCCTGACCACCCCGTGGCCGGCCATGCTGCGCGGCATCTACGGCGATCCCGAGCGCTATCAAGATACCTACTGGAGCCGGTTCGAGGGGCAGTACTTCGCCGGCGACGGAGCCAAGCTCGACGACGACGGCTACCTGTGGCTGCTGGGTCGAGTGGACGACGTCATGAACGTGTCCGGGCACCGGATCTCCACCACCGAGGTGGAATCTGCCCTGGTGGATCACCACATGGTGGCCGAGTCGGCGGTGGTGGGCGCTGCCGATGCCACTACCGGCCAAGCCATCGTGGCCTTCGTCACCCTGGTGGCGGATGCCGGCGAGGCCAACGCCGAGCGGGGGGAGGAGCTGCGAGCCCACGTGGCCGCCAAGATCGGACCGATCGCCCGACCAAAGACGGTGATCTTCACCGATGAGCTGCCCAAGACCCGCAGCGGCAAGATCATGCGCCGACTGCTGCGCGATGTGGCCGAAGGACGGGCACTGGGGGACACTACGACCTTGGCCGACCCGGCAGTGGTCGAAGAGATCCGCAGGCTGGCCGATGCCACCACGGAAGAGGAGTGAGCGACGTGGCCGATCCCGGCAATTGGAAGTGGCGCGACGGCAGGCTGGACCATCCAGGCGAAGCCGTCATCTTCGATATGGACGGCGTGCTGTCTGATGCCGTTGGTCGCCAGCACTTCATCGAACGCGGCGGACGTAACTGGGACGCGTTCTTTGATGCGTGTGGCGAGGACGCCGTCATCGCCGAGCTGGCTCGGGTGCTCGAACTACTCGACCCCAAGCTCCAGATCATCCTGCTGACGGGCCGGCCCATGCGGGTCCAGCCCCAGACGCTGGCGTGGCTGGAGCGCTACAACCTGCGCTGGGACCTGCTGGTGATGCGGTCACGGGGCGACTACGCGCAGGTGACGTGGTTCAAGAGGGACACCGTCGACGAGTTGCGGCACTTCGGCTTCGACCTCCGCCTGGCCTTCGAGGACGACCCCAACAACTTCGCCATGTTCCATGCCATGGGCATCCCGTGCGTCTATATCCACTCGGGGTACTACGAGTAGGGACGGGACGAG
>JBAXCY010000009.1:0-35148 GCA_037141235.1 Acidimicrobiales bacterium
CCCCGTCGGTGATCGTCCGGTGACCAGGAGGTAGAAGGCATCGGCCCGCAGGGCGGCTTCAGGTTCGTTCTCCGGGGTGGGAGAACCCTTCGGGAGTGCATCCGCCGCCGCTTTGGCTGCCGCCCGTTTGTCCTTTCTCAGGCGGTTGACCACCGGAGTGAAGTGGGCCACCAACTCGGCACCTCGATCAGAGGTGTCTCGTCCCTGGAAGCAAAAGGCGCCCTCGGGGTCCGTCCACCAAGCGAATGACCGCTTGGCATGGATCCGCCTATGGGCGGCCAGAGGGTCACGACGAGTCGAGGTGGCCCGGACCTGAGCACACCGCTCCTTGATCACATGGAGGGGCTGGCTTTCAGAACCCTCGAGAAGCGCGGACTCGGACTCGGGGTCGACGAAGGCCGCTTGGGTGATCTCGGCCACCTTGGGCCCGGACAGGGTGCCGGCACGCAGCGCCTGCTCGGTCGAGGGCAGCAGGGTGAGTCGCTGCCCGGTCTCTAGGGTGCGCTTGGCTTGGCCGTCAGAGACCCCCTCGACCGCGGCCAACAGCGCAGCGGGAGATCGGTAGCCCTCGGTCCGCCAGTGGCCCGATGCGGCGATCCGAGGGGCCAGCACGGTCTTGGCCGCCAGCACCAGCCGTTCGGCCCGGGCGAAGTGGCCGTATGCGGCCGTCGCTCCTGCCCCCATGAGTAGTTCGGGGTCGAGATCGCCCACCAGAGATGCCAGTTCATCGGCCAGCAAGGAGGCCCGGGCCTCGATGCCAGGGTCGGGCGACCCAGTCGAGGCCCCAGTCGAGGCCCCAGTCGAGGCCCCAGAAGAGGCCCCAGAAGAGGACCCAGTCGAGGCCCCAGTCGAGGCCCCAGTCGAGGACCCTGAACCTGCCGCGACAGGGGGAGTCGGGGCGGAAAATATGCCCGGGGGTTCGTCGGAGAAGGTGGCCAGCGCCATGAGGAGAGCATCGCCGAGGGGTGTGACAACGTCCTCGGGGGTGCGACGGCCAGGATGGCCGTATCCTTGCCCGGGTGACCACCGATGCATCGACCGACGGGAGCGAGCGCGCCCCCGCACACGAAGCCGACAGCGCTGCATCCGATACCACGACCGTGAAGCCGCGCACCTTCCATATTCGGACCTTCGGGTGCCAGATGAACGAGCACGACTCCGAGCGGCTGGCCGGGTCGTTGGTGGCCGACGGCCTGGTGTCGACGCCGGACATGGAGACGGCCGACGTGGTGGTGTTCAACACCTGCTGCATCAGGGAGAACGCCGACAACAAGTTCTACGGGCACCTGGGGAACCTGAAGACCCTGCGCGAGAGCCGCCCCGACATGCAGATCGCCGTGGGTGGCTGCCTGGCGCAGATGGACAAGGAGAAGATCCGTGAACGTGCCGGCCACGTCGACGTGGTCTTCGGCACCCACAACCTGACCTCGGCCCCCGAACTGCTGCGCCGGGCATCGGTGGAGGGGCCGATCGTGGAGATCCTGGACGAGCCGATCCCGTATGGCGATCCGACGGCGGCCGATCAGCAGGCGGCGGCTCTGGCTGCGGTGAGGGACCTTCCGTATGCGGCGTGGGTGACCATCCAGATGGGGTGCGATAACTCGTGTGCGTACTGCATCGTGCCAGCCGTGCGGGGACCTGAGGTATCTCGATCCATGGCCGATCTGGTCGGTGAGGTGGAGGAGCTGGCTCGACGGGGTGTGACCGAAGTGACCCTCTTGGGCCAGAACGTGAACTCCTATGGCCGGGACATCACCAAGCGCAGCCCGCTGTTTGGCGACCTGCTGCGGGCTACCGGAGCGGTCGAAGGGATCCGACGGGTTCGCTTCACCAGCCCGCACCCGAAGGACCTGCGTCCCGAGGTCATCGCCGCCATGGCCGAGACCGAGGAGGTCTGCAACCACCTGCACCTTCCTCTCCAGTCCGGCAGCAACACCATGCTGGTGGCCATGCGCCGGGGCTATACGGCCGAGCGGTACCTGGACCGGTTGGCGGCCGCTCGGGCCGGCATCGACGACCTGGCCGTCACCACCGACATCATCGTCGGCTTCCCCGGCGAGACCGAGGACGACTTCGAACGCACCTTGGAGGTGGCGGCCGAGGCCGAGTTCGACAGCGCCTACACGTTCGTCTTTTCGCCTAGGCCGGGGACGCGTGCCGCGGCCATGGTGGATGGGTTCTTGCCCTCCGAAGTGACGGCGGAACGGATGGAGCGCCTGCGCAACGTGGTCGAGCGCTCTGCATTGTTGACCCACGCCGCTCGGATCGGTCGGGTCGAAGAGGTGGTGGTCGAGGGCCCGTCGAAGCGGAATCCGGTCATCACCACCGGACGGACGGGACAGAACAAGCTCGTGCACTTCGTTGTCCCTGATGGGCGGGTGATCGCGAGTGGGTCCTATGCCACCGTGTTGGTCACTGATGCTGCCCGACACCACCTGACCGGTGACTTCATCGAGGTGACAGCCCGGCCATCCCATCGGGTGAGTATCCCGGTAACTGCCGGTTGATCGCTCCCTGGTGATCCGATGATCACGGCCCTGGTCGGTCCCACGGCGTCGGGTAAGTCCCAGATCGCCCTCGAGGCAGTGCGGGCGGTACGGACTCGGACCGGCAGCGGGCCTGAGGAAGTCGTCGGCGACATCGAGCTCCTCTCGGTCGATTCCATGGCCGTCTACCGGGGCATGGACATCGGGACGGCCAAGCCGTCACCAGAAGTCCGAGCCGAAGTCCGCTACCACCTGGTGGACCTGGTCGACCCGTCCGAGGAGTTCACCGTCACCCAGTTCCAACAGGCAGCCAGGGAGGCGATGGTCGAGATCGCAGACCGGGGGAACCACGCCATCCTGGTAGGGGGGACCGGGCTCTACCTGCGCTCCGTCATCGACGATTTGGAGTTCCCGGGTCGCTATCTGGACGTCGCCCGAGGGCTTCGCGCCGAACTCGATGCGTGCGGGGTCGAGGGGACGGATCAGCGGGCCCAGGGGAGTGCGGTGCTGCATGCACGGCTCAAGTCGCTGGATCCGGTGGCGGCGGGAAGGATCGAACCGGGCAACGAGCGCCGGTTGGTGCGGGCCCTCGAGGTGACTGTGGGGAGCGGACGGCAGTTCTCGAGTTACGGACCAGGTCTGGAGCGCTATCCACCTACGGCGATCTCCCTAGTGGGGGTTGTGCCTGACCCCGGCCAGATGGACCAACGGATCGCAGATCGGTTTGCTATCTGGATGGACGACGGGTTCCTCGAGGAGGTCCGGAACCTGGCGGGCCAGCCGGGCGGCCTGGGTCGCACGGCGCGCCAGGCGCTCGGCTACCGGGAGCTGCTCAGTCATCTGGAAGGAGGGGTCCCGCTAGCTGAGGCGGTGGACGAGGCCGTCCGGCGTACCCGCCAGTTCGCCCGCCGCCAGTTGGCTTGGTTCCGGCGGGACCCACGAATTGCCTGGGTCGAACCCGACGCAGATCCGCTGGCCGCGGTCATGGCCAGCCTGGCTGCAGATGAGGGACCGCCAGAGCCGACAGCGCGGCCCGCGGCAGACCCGAACCGGTGAGAGACTGTGAAGGAGCATGATGACGCCCCCTACGACCGAGTCTCCACTCCTCCGGTTCACCAAGCACCACGGTGCAGGAAACGACTTCCTGGTCCTGGTCGAGCCTGACTCCAACGGTCCGCTTCCGGTCGCCCTGGTTCGAGCGCTGTGCGACCGTCAGTTCGGCATCGGCGCTGACGGGGTGATTCAGATCGTGGAAGGGGCAGGGGACGCCGATGTGGGGATGATCCTCCAGAACGCCGACGGCCGGGAGGCCGAGATGAGTGGCAACGGGATCCGCTGTCTGGCCCAGGTGGCTGTGCTGAGTGCTCTGGTGATGCCACCGGTCTTTACCGTGGCGACTGCCGCCGGCATCCGGACCATCGAGTACATCGAGGGTGATCACATCCATTCGGCCGAGGCATCGGTCGATCTAGGTGCTGCCGTGCTCGGTCCCGACCAGCCTCAGAAGTTCCCCGACCGTAAAGTGCGCACCGTCGACACCGGTAACCCCCATGTCGTAATGTTCGGTCCCGACTTGGACGGTGTGGACGTGGTCGACATCGGTGGGAAGTTGCAGTCGGTCTACGACGGTGGGATCAATGTCGAGTTCATCACCCTGGGGGACGAGCCCGACACGCTCGTTCTGCGGGTCTACGAACGTGGAGTGGGGGAGACCCAGGCGTGCGGCACTGGCAGTGCCGCCGCGGCCGCCGCTGCTCGTAGTTGGGGGCTGGTGGGCGACCATGTGACCGTGCACAATCCGGGTGGCACTCTGCACGTCAGTTTCGACGGTGACCAGGCACGGCTGCGAGGTCCGGTCCAACGGGTGGGATCCGTGGTGATCGATACGGCGGCCGTGTTGGCCGCCGCCCGTCCGGTGACGAACACTCGATGAGTCCAACTGAATCGGCGTTTACTGACACCCTGATCTCCAGAGAGGTCAGGGAGCGCATCGTCATAGTGGGGGTCACCTTTCCTCAGGGCACCCCCGCGGCCACCGAGGCTGGGCTGAACGAGTTGGCCCTCTTGGTCGACACTGCTGGCGCCGATGTAGCCGGCCGGATCACGCAGCGACGAACCGCACCCGACTCGGCGACGTATCTGGGCAAGGGCAAGGCCGAAGAACTCTTGGAGATGTGCCTGGAGATCGATGCGGACACCGTGGTATTCGACGATGACCTGTCGCCGGCCCAGCAGCGCAACCTGGAGAAGATCCTGGGCCGGACGGCCATCGATCGCACGGCGGTGATCCTCGACATCTTCGCTCAGAACGCCCGGACCCCCGAGGGCCGGGCCCAGGTGGAGCTCGCCCTGCTCCGCTACCGGCTGCCCCGACTGCGCGGCCGTGGCACTGCTTTCAGCCAGCAGGCCGGTGGGATCGGGACACGTGGTCCGGGCGAGACCCAGCTCGAGGTCGATCGGCGGCGCCTGGTCAACCGGATGACCCGCCTCGAAGCCGATCTACGCCAGCTCGACCGCACCCGGACAGTGCAGCGCAAGGGCCGTCAGCGAGGCCGCCAACGCACTGTCTCCCTGGTCGGCTATACCAACGCCGGGAAGTCGACGCTGCTGAACCGGCTGTGCGCCTCGGATGTGCTGGTGGAGAACCGGCTGTTCTCGACGCTCGATCCTCGAACCCGAAAGTTCGACCTGCCGGGAGGGGAGACCGTGCTGCTGACCGACACCGTCGGCTTCGTGCGCAAGTTGCCTCATCAGGTGGTCGAGGCGTTCCGGTCGACGCTCGAGGTAGTGCTCGAATCCGACCTCATCGTGCACGTGGTCGACGGGTCGGCCCCGGACCTACAGGGCCAGATCGATGCCGTGCACACCGTGCTGGCCGAGATCGGCGCCAACGACATGCCGGAGTTGCTGGTGATCAACAAGGCCGACGCCCTCGGAATCCGTGGCGGGGCCATCCGTGGCGGGGCCATCGGCGACGCTGGCATCCGTGGCGGGGTTATCCGTGACGCTGGCACGGACGACGCTGGCATGGACGGGGCCGGCACGGACGACGCTGGCATGGACGAGGCCGGCACGGACGAGGCTGGCATGAACGAGGCTGGCGAAGAGGCTCGACAGCTCATGGCCGCGCATCCAGGATCGATCCTGGTGTCGGCCCAGACCGGGATGGGGATCGACAACCTGCTGGTGACGGTGGGTGATCGGCTGCGGGTAGGTGACCGGGTGGTGGAGTTGGAGATCCCATGGGCTCGGGGAGATGTGCTGGCCGCCGTGCATCGTGAAGGGGAGATCGTGGGCGAGGAGGCCGGGAATACGTCCATCCGGATCCAGGTAGTGCTCGACGATGCCGGTAAGGCCCGATTCGCCGAGTTCCTGGCGTCATGAGCGGTCTGGCTGATTCGTCAGCGACGCCCGGCCCGCGGGACGCAGTGAGCCCGGCGAAGGCTGTACCTGGGTTTGCGCCGCCGCCGTATCCCTACGAACGGCTCAACGGGGCCAAGGCTCGCGCCACACAGCGGTTCGCCACCAGTGGCGGCCTGGTCGACTGCTCGATCGGTACGCCCTACGACGCCCCGCCCGATGCGGTGCTGGCCGCCATGGCCGCCTCGAACGCCGAGCGGGGCTATCCGATGTCCCCGGGTTCGTCGGAGTACCGGCGGGCGGCTGCCGAGTGGATAGCGCGCCGGTTCGACGTGGCGGTTCGCCCGATGGGCGAGGTGGCGGCCTGTGTCGGCACCAAGGAATTCGTGGCCACCACGGCGCAGTTCTTGCGGCTGCGCAGCCCTGACCGGGACACCGTGCTGTACCCGGCGGTGTCCTATCCGACCTACGCCATGGGGGCCACGCTGGCTGGGGCACGGGCCGTGGCGGTGCCGGAGTTGGCGGGTGGGGGACTCGACCTCGAGGCCATTGATCCCCTCGATGTGGCGCGGACGATCCTGTTGTGGGTGAACTCGCCGGCCAATCCGACCGGAAATCTAAGCGACCTCGATGCCGCAGCAGTGTGGGGGAGGACTCACGGAGTCCCGGTCTTTTCCGACGAGTGCTACGCCGAGTTCACCTGGGACGGGCCGCCGCGGACGATCCTCGAATCGGGCATGGAGGGTGTGGTGGCGGTCCACTCCCTGTCGAAGCGGTCCAATCTGGCCGGGGTGCGGGCCGGGTGTTATGCCGGAGACAGCGAGTTGGTCAACTACCTGCTCGACGTACGGCGCCACGCCGGGCTCATGGTGCCGGGTCCGGTGCAGGCGGGGGCGGTGGTCGCCCTCGACGATGACGCCCATGTCGAGGTCCAACGGGAGCGTTATCGCAGCCGCCTGGCCTTCATGGCCGAGGTACTGGGACGGGCCGGGCTGCCGGTGGATCAACCAGCCGGGGGCTTCTATCTGTGGGTGCCGGTGCCGGACGACTACGGCGACGGGTGGGCACTGTGCGAGCGGCTGGCCGATGACGCAGGGCTGCTGGTAAGCCCGGGCGAACTGTACGGCGAAGGTGGGAGCGGCCACATCCGGGTGGCGGTGGTGCAGCCCATGGAGCGCCTCGAGTTGGTGGCGGAGCGTATCGCTGCTCGCTGAAGGCGGTTGACGGCTGGAGCCCTGGTGGATCGAGAGGGTAGGGCGGTAAGGGTAGGGCGCAGGAGTGGGGCGCAGGAGTGGGGCGCAACGGGCGGTAACGTCTCCGTCTATGGCAGCACTTGAAGTCCAGATCGAAGCACTATGGGATCGGGTGGCCGATCTGACCCCCGCGGACAGCGACGCACTGGCTGTGGTGACCGAGGCAGTCAACCTCCTCGACTCGGGGGAGGCCCGGGTGGCCGAGATCGACCCAGCGACCGACCAGGTGATCGTCCACCAGTGGTTGAAGCACGCCATCTTGATGCTGTTCCGTCTGCGGTCGATGGAGACCATCGAGGTCGGACCCTTTGAGTTCGCCGACAAGCTGCCGTTGAAGTCGAACTTCGAGGCTGCGGGCGTGCGGGTCGTACCCGGCGCATCGGCCCGGTGGGGTTCCTACCTGGCTCCCGGGGTGATCTGCATGCCCAGTTATGTGAACATCGGCGCCCGGGTGGGAGCAGGAACGATGGTCGACACGTGGGCCACGGTCGGGTCGTGTGCCCAGATCGGCGAGCAGGTGCACCTGTCGGGCGGCGTCGGCATCGGCGGCGTGCTCGAGCCCGCACAGGCAGCACCGGTGATCATCGAGGACGAAGTCATGATCGGTAGCCGGTGCATGATCACCCAGGGGGCCCGGGTGGGGCGTGGCTCGGTGATCGGCGAGGGGACCATTCTGAACCCCACAATTCCGGTCATCGACGCCGAGACCGGTGACGAGCTGAGTCGGGGCCATGTTCCGCCGTGGTCAGTGGCCGTGCAGGCCAATCGCCGCCGCGACTTCCCCGGTGGGGAGTTCTACCTGCCGTGTGTGCTGGTCCTGAAGCGCCTCACTGAGGGTCAGCGCCACGACAAGGCCCAGTTGAACGACATCCTGCGCTCCCACGGGGTGTCGATGTGATGGGGCAGTTGTCGGCTCTGGAATGGCGAGCCAGAGTGCCACGCAAGGCAGTGGAAGTTCGGTGAGCGCCGCCAGCGACCAGGCCGCCTCAGATAGTGGCGTGTCCAACGGACTCCTCGGACTGGCCACCGCACTCGTCGGGATTCCGTCGGTCAGCCACAACGAGGGGGCGATGGCCGATGCCGTCCAGGCTGCCCTCACGCTGTGTACCTGGCTGAAGGTGGAGCGGGTGGGCGACAACGTCGTGGCCCGGACCGATCTGGGCCGTGCGCACCGGTTGATCTTGGCGGGTCACCTCGACACCGTGCCGGCGGCGGCGGGCAATGAGGAGCCACATGTTGAAGGGACGACCCTGTACGGCCTAGGGGCAGCTGACATGAAGGGCGGACTGGCCGTCTTCCTGCATCTCGCCGGAAGCATCAGCGAGCCCGCGGTCGATGTGACCTGGTGCTTTTATTCGGGCGAGGAGGTAGCCCACGAGTTCAACGGCCTCGGTCACCTGTGGACCCAGCGCCCCGACCTGCTGGAGGGTGATGCAGCCATCCTGGGCGAGCCCACCGGCGGTCTGGTCGAAGCCGGCTGCCAGGGCACCCTGCGGATCAAGGTGAGCTTGGCTGGGGCACGGGCCCACACTGCCCGCCCGCATACCGGTCGTAATGCCATTCATCGGTTAGCCCCAGTGCTCGAAGCCGTGCACAACTTCGAAGTGCGGCGCCCGGTCATTGACGGCTGCGAGTATGCCGAGCAACTGCAGGTCGTCTTGGTCGAAGGGGGAGTGGCCGGCAACGTGGTTCCCGACCATGTGGTCGTGGTGATCAACCACCGGTTCGCCCCGGACCGGACTGTGGCCCAAGCCGAGTCGATGGTCCGCGAGATGCTTGCCCCTTATCTGGAGCCGGGCGATCACTGGGAGCTGTTGGACGCTTCTGCGGGTGCACCGCCGTCGCTCGAGCACCCGCTGTTGGCTGCGCTGGTGGCGGCCACCGGGGTGCCGCCTCGGGCCAAGGTGGGGTGGACAGACGTGGCGTCGTTTTGGGAACACGGGATACCGGCGGCGAACTTCGGCCCGGCAGACCCGTTGCTGGCCCACACGCCTGGGGAGCATGTGAGTGCCGCAGAGCTCAGCGGGGTGGCGAGCGCGCTCGAAGCGCTGCTGCGCACCGGCGTCTAGCTTCGGCCCATGACCCTTCCCATCGCTACCCGCGCTCTCGGCGCCTCTGGACTTGTCGTGTCGGCCCAAGGGTTGGGCTGCATGGGCATGAGCGAGTTCTACGGCCCTGGCGACGAGGTGGAGTCCCTTGCCACCATTCACCGGGCGCTCGACCTCGGGGTGACATTCCTCGATACAGCCGACATGTACGGCCCCTTCCTCAACGAGGAGTTGGTGGGTCGGGCTATCGCTGGCCGCCGGGACGAGGTAGTCCTGGCCACCAAGTTCGGGATCGTGCGATCCGCCGATCCGGCTGTTCGATCGATCCGGGGTGACGCCGAGTATGTGCGCTCGGCCTGTGAGGCATCGCTGACCCGCCTCGGGGTCGACCACATCGACCTTTATTACCAGCACCGCAGCGATGCCGGAGTGCCCATCGAGGAGACGGTGGGAGCCATGGCTGAGCTGGTGGCAGAAGGCAAGGTGCTCTACCTCGGCCTGTCCGAGGCGTCGTCGGACACGTTGCGCCGGGCGAGTGCCGTGCATCCGATATCGGCGCTGCAGAGCGAGTGGTCGCTATGGAGTCGTGACATCGAGGCCGACGTGGTGGGAACGGCCCGAGACCTGGGTGTGGGGATCGTGGCCTACAGCCCACTCGGGCGAGGATTCCTGACCGGCGAGATCACCTCCACGGCGGACTTCAAGGAAGGGGACTTCCGCAAGTTTCTGCCCCGGTTCGTCGGGGAGAACTTCGAGCACAACATCGCCCTGGTCGACCGGGTGCGTGGCATGGCCGCTGACAAGGGGTGCACCCCTGGCCAGCTGGCACTGGCGTGGGTGTTGCACCGAGGCGACGATGTGGTCCCGATCCCGGGGACCAAGCGACGCACCTATCTCGAGGAGAACGCTGCCGCTGGCGACATCGTCCTCGATGCCGGCGACCTCGCAGCCATCGACGAGATATTTCCGTCCGGGATCACGGCCGGAAGCCGCTATCCAGACATGAGTTCGATCGAGGTAGCCACACCCGAGGGGTGACCGCCGGGGGACGTCGGCTACTTCTTGGGGCCTGGCTTAGAGCTTGCGCAGTACGGTGACGACCTTGCCGAACACCGTCACCTCGGCAGGGTTGAACACCATCGGGGACAGCCTGGGGTTGGACGGGGTCAGGATCACCTTGCCATCCTTGGTGGAGAACGTCTTCACGGTCGCCTCCTCGTCAGGAATGCCAGCCACCACGATGTCGCCCTGTTGCGCATCGGGCTGCTGGCGGACGACTACGAAGTCCCCATCCACGATGCCGGCATCGATCATCGAGTCACCCTTGACCCGCAGCATGAAGAGCGTGCCGGTTCCGGTGAAGTCCTCGGGTAGGGGATAGAGCTCCTCGATGTTCTCCTGGGCGAGCACGCCGGTGCCGGCGGCTACGTCGCCCACCAGGGGCACGTGGCGGATCGGACGCGAGTCCATGATCACCTTGGAAGAGGGGTCGTAGCAGACCTCGATGGCCCGGGGCTTGGTCGGGTCACGGCGGAGGTAGCCCTCGCGCTGGAGCACGGCCAAGTGGGCGTGCACGGTGGACGATGAGTTGAGGCCGACGGACTCGCCGATCTCGCGGACCGAAGGGGGATAGCCACGGTCTCGGACTGCCTCGGAGATGCAGTCGAGGATCTGCTTCCTCTTGGTGCTCAATACCTGGGCCATGGGTCCCCTTCGCTAGTTGCTCGATCGTTCTGTCACACCCGGGTGCGAACGTCTGTTTGCATGAAGGTAGCCCCCGACGGACACGAAAGCAAACATCTGTTCGAAATGGTCATTGACAACGAACAGGTGTTCGTGGTGGGATGTCGCCATGACGAACAAACGTTCGATGATCCGCACCGATCAGGAACGGGTCGGCGTGGCGTCACAGGCGACACGTACAACTCCGATGATGGTGACGACAGAGACAGGAAGGACATTCCGATGACAGCGCTTCTCACAGCAACCCTCCCGGAGTACCTCGACGACGAGCCGGTCTACCCGGGTAGGCCCCGGCTCCGGTTGGTAGAGGCACCCGCTCAGCGCGGCCTCCGTCTTCGGCCGGCAGCTGGAACCGACGACGAGAGCGAGGCCCGTCTACTCCGCCCGCCCCGCCGCCGGGTCTCGGCCGACGTCCGGCGTCGACGCACCCTTCTCGCGATGATGGGCCTATCCCTGGCCGTCCTCGCTAGTCCGCTGGGTGGATTCGGTGGCGTCTCCCACACCACCGAATCCACCTTGGCGGCCCAAGGCCAACACGGCACCTACACGGTGGCGGCCGGTGACTCTTTGTGGTCGATCGCCCAGCGCATGGACCCGAACGGGGATCCTCGGCCGATCGTGTCGAAGCTGGCCGCCGAACTGGGTACCTATCGAGTGATTCCGGGTCAGCAGATCACCCTCCCCTGAGATTCGTCCGGACCACAGGTGGGGGCGTCGACCGGGAACCAACGGCGGAGGAGTCAATGGGCAGTAGCCTGCTGTCTGTGCGTTGTCCCTGGTGCTTGGCCGACGACGATCGTGTCGTAGATTCGAGAGTGGCGGAAGACGGGGCGGCTATCAGGCGTCGCCGTGAGTGCTCGGACTGCGGCCACCGCTACACGACGTTCGAACGCATCGACGAGATCCCCCTGATCGTGGTCAAGCGGTCTGGGCTTCGTCAGCCGTTCGACAGGGCCAAGCTCATCGAGGGACTTCGTTCGGCCACCAAGAACCGGCCGGTCAACGAGGATCAGCTCGACATAGTGGCCCAAGAAGTCGAAGATGCCCTGCGTGAGGAAGGATGGGAGGCCACCTCCGAACAGGTGGGGCTCGCCGTGCTCGACCAGCTCCGAGTGGTCGATGAAGTGGCCTACCTGCGCTTCGCCAGCGTCTACAAAGGGTTTGAAGGGGTCGATGACTTCCGACGCGAGGTGGGACTGTTGACCAAGACCACCGCACCCAAGCGCCCCGAGGCCTGATCGATGGCGGAGTTGTTGTCCGATGTACCTCAGCGGGCCCTCGCCATCTACGCCCACCCCGACGACCCTGATGTCTCCTGTGGAGGGACTCTGGCGGCGTGGAGTGCGGCCGGATGCGAGGTCCATACATTGATCTGCACCGATGGTGGCAAGGGATCGTCGGATCCTCATGTGGAGCCGAAGATCCTGATCGCTCGTCGGGCTGACGAGGCCGCCGCAGCCGGAGCCGTGTTGGGTCTGTCCGGGCAGGGGTTCCTGGGCGTCCCCGATGGCGAGTTGGCCGACGAACCCTGGTTCCGTGAGGCACTGGTGGCCGAAGTTCGTCGGATCCGCCCCGATGTGGTGCTGTGCCCCGATCCGACCGCCGTCTTCTTCGGCCAGGACTACTTCAACCATCGGGATCATCGGATGATGGGGTATGCGGTGCTCGATGCGGTAGCACCGGCCGCCGCCATGCCGCACTACTTCCCCAATGCGGGTCCGGCGCACCAGGTGACGACGATGCTCCTGTCAGGCACGCTGGAGCCCGACGTATGGATCGACATCACCGATACCATCGACAGCAAGGGTGCAGCGGTCGGTTGCCATGGGAGCCAGTTCCCTGATGGGGCGGAATGGGCAGCCACAGCCATGCGGCTGGCGGCAGAGGATGCAGGTCGCCATGCCGGGGTCCGTTGTGCCGAGGGCTTCCGGAGACTGCGTCTCGGAGGGTGAGTCCTGCGTCAGAGCGGGTGATCCTCCATGTCGACATGGACTCGTTTTTCGCCTCTGTCGAAGTCCTCGACGATCCCACACTCGCCGGCAAACCGGTGATCGTGGGTGGGAGCGGGCGTCGGGGGGTGGTGGCCGCCTGCACCTATGAAGCCAGACGGTTCGGCGTGCACTCGGCCATGCCGTCGTCGGTGGCTCGACGGCTGTGCCCTGACGCCGTGTTCCTTCCGGGGCGGTTCCATCGCTATACCGAGGAGAGCGCCCGGCTCCATGACATCTTCTCCAGGTTCACGCCCTTGGTCGAGGGCATCTCCTTGGATGAGGCGTTCTTGGACGTGACCGGATCGGTCCACCTGTTCGGTGACGGCATGAAGATCGGCCGAGAGATCCGCCACCGGGTATTGGTGGAGATGCGTCTGGCGTGCTCGGTGGGAGTCGGGAGGTCCAAGCTCATGGCCAAGCTGGCCTCCAAGGCGGCCAAGCCCAAGGCTTCGCTGGCTGGCATCGAGCCTGGATCCGGGGTGTTCGAAGTGGAGCGGGCTGGAGAGTTGGACTTCCTCCACCCCATGGAGGTTCGGGCGCTGTGGGGCATCGGCCCAGTGACCGAAAAGCGGCTCTTGGCGCTGGGAGTCACCACGGTGGGCGAGCTGGCTGCCGTGGAACCGGACGCGCTGGAGCGGTATCTGGGCACGGCTGCCGGGCGCCACCTGTCCGAGTTGGCCAGAGGGATCGATGACCGGCCCGTAGTTCCCGTGCAGCAGGCCAAGTCGATCGGCCACGAGGAGACGTTCGCCTCAGACCTGTGGGACATCGATGACCTCCAGCGGCGCCTCCATCGGATGGTCGATGCCTCGGCTACGGCGTTGCGGAAAGCGGGTCGGGCCACTCGGACTGTGACCATCAAGCTCCGCTATGCGGACTTTACGCAGATCACCCGGTCGCACACGTTGGACGGGCCGATCGATGCCACTGCCGCCATTGCATCGGTGGCCGCCGCCCTGCTCGACGACGTGGATCTGGTCAAAGGGGTGCGGCTGCTCGGGGTGAGCCTGTCGGGCTTGGCTGTACCGGGTGGGGGCGCACAGCTCCGCCTGGACCTCGACGCTGGTGGTTCCGGGTCCCCATCGGCTGGCGATGGAGCATCCGGCGGCCTCACCGAAGATACAGGTCAAGCGGCCGAGCGTCTGCAGCAGACCTGGGGATCGGTGACGGATGCCATCGACGCGATCCGGACCCGATATGGGGGCGAAGCGGTCGGGCCGGCGTCATTGGTGACTCCCGATGGGCTTCGGGTGCGCCAACGGGGTGATGCCCAGTGGGGCCCCGAGGCAGCCGAGGCTCCCGGGGAGGCCGAATCGCAAGGCGAACTACCCGCACCCGGAAGAACCAGCGGAGTTCCGGTCGACAACCTGTAACATGGGCGCAGGCAGATGAAAGGGCAAGTCCCTCGAATGCGAGTTCCGCGGCGGCGTGCGTTATGCCGTGGGTTGCGCGATGATTGATGCAGTAGTAACCGCCGAGGCTGAATACGGGTGGAGGGACAGGACAGTGCCGTTATCTGAGCACGAGCAACGGATTCTCCACGAGTTGGAGCAGTCCTTGTATCAGGAGGACCCGGACTTTGCCGAGCGCGTCCGTTCGGAGACGGTGTACCGGCATGCTGGTCGCTACTGCGTATGGTCCGCCCTGGTCTTCGTGGTCGCCTTGGTCTTCATGTTCTTCACGTTTGCCTCCAGCCTGGCGCTCGGCTTCGTCGGCGTGATCGTCATGTTCCTGTCCGGCGTGGTATTCGCCAACAACGCTCGGCGGATGGGCAAGGCGGGCATCGACGACATCTCGCGGTCGCTCCACACCCGCAGCATCAACAATCCGGTCCAGGATCCCCGAGACTGGATCCGTGGACGCTTCCAGCGAGACGACTGATCCCCCAGCAGGTAGCGCCGCGCCATTGCTGGAGGGCGGCCTGCTGGTACGTGGACGCGCTGTCGATGATCCGGTCCTCGAGGGGTCACTGGAGTCGGACGTCTTCCTAGCCGTGGATATCGGCGGAACCAAGATGGAAGTGGGACTGGTCGACGGCGCTGGTCTAGTGCTTGATCGAGTTCGAACCGCAACTCCGGAGGCCACTGATCCCGAAGTGCTCAATGACGCACTGTGCCGGATCATCGAGGAGGTCCTCTCTCACTCGACACTGGTGCCGTCGATCTGCGGTGTGGGATGTGGCGGGCCGATGGAGTCGGGTGGGCGCACCGTCTCGCCCCTCAACATCCCCGGTTGGCGAGGGTTCCCCCTGCGCAGGCGTCTGGAGAGGTATCTGGGTCTGCCGGTAGTGGTCGACAACGATGCCAAGGCGCTCGCTCTGGGCGAGGGATGGATCGGAGCGGCACGAGGCGAGTCGAACTATCTGGCCATGGTGGTGTCGACCGGAGTGGGCGGGGGAGTGGTCCTCGATGGACGCCTGCTCGATGGCTCCGGTGGGAATGCTGGCCACATCGGACACCTGGTCGTCGAACCGCTGGGCCGGATGTGCGTATGTGGAGGACAGGGGTGCCTGGAGGCAGAGGTGTCAGGAACGGCGATCGCCGCCATCACCGGACATCCAGCGAGCGAAGCCGACATCGTGATGCGCCGACGGTGCGGAACCCTGGTGGGGCGGGCAGTGGCATCGGTTGCCAACCTCCTCGATCTGCAGCTGGCGGTGGTGGCCGGTTCGGTAGCGCTTGGCTACGGCGAGGAGTTCTTTGCCGCAGCCCAAGACGAAATCGACCTCCGGTGCGGCTTGGACTTCGCCCGCTCGACGCGTATCGAACGTGCCGGACTCGGGGCGGATGGACCGTTGGTGGGAGCAGCTGCCGTGGCGCGTCGATACTGCATGGTGAAGGAAGATGGTGGGCGATGAGTTCAACTACTGCAGTCCGATACTCACTTCGAGAGATGTCCGTCCTGGTGACTGCGGTCCTGGTCCGTCCCGGCCTGTGGTGGACGGCGGTGCGCGAACTGCGTCGAATGGCGCCCCGGAACTGGTGGCGGTCGGCGCCCCATCTTCCGCTGCCGGACCGTCGGCTCTGGGAGTTCCGCATGGTGACGGCATACGGGCGCCCCGATGAGGTACCGGGCCGGGCTGATGTCATCTCGTTCCTGCAGTGGTGCCGGGCCACCGAGGTGGCGGCTGCACGGCGTCCCGGCGGGCATCGGTAGCGCAAGCCCATGGAACGCCCGCCCGTGTCCGGAGCTGCGGCGGCTTCTCTTCGTTCGGCCCAGATCGACGCGTCACCGGTCCACTCGCCCCTGGCGGCGAGTCGGCGGGCCTTGGTGCTCAATGCCACCTTCGAGCCACTGAGCATCGTGTCCTCTCGGCGTGCCGTTCTGCTGGTGCTCGGCACCAAGGCAGAAACGATCCACGCCACCGAGCGGGTGTTTCGGGCGCAACGGGTGACCATCCCTGAACCATCGGTGGTCCGCCTGGTGCGCTATGTCAGGGTTCCCTACGACTACCGGGTGGCGGTCAACCGACGGACGGTCTTCGCCCGTGACGGCGGGAAGTGTCAGTACTGCGGACTGTCGGCCGAGAACCTCGACCATGTGATTCCCCGCAGCAAGGGTGGACCGCACACATGGGAGAACGTGGTTGCTGCCTGCAGGGCGTGCAACACCCACAAGGAGGACCGGCTGCCCCACGAAGCGGGCATGGTACTGCGGACCACACCCACGGCTCCCCGGCACCGAGTGCAGCTGCTCGCCCTGTGTGGGAACACGAGTGAGGACTGGTCGGACTATCTGGGAATGGACGGCGGTGCGGCTCGAAGGCTTCCGATGTCAGACTCGGTGCGTGTTGGATCACTGGCGGATCGAGGAGCGCAGGGGGTCGGCGGCCGAACTGCATGACGCGTGGCCTTCGGTTGCCGCTAGTCCTGAGGACCGGGCGGTAGCGGTCTGCCGCCCGACTCGTTCGGCCGTGGTGCTCGGATCCACCCAGTCGCCAGAGGTGGTGGATCGGCGGTTGGCGGCGGAGATCGGCATCGATGTGGTGCACCGACGGTCTGGAGGGGGTGCGGTGCTGGTGACGCCGGACGACCCGGTGTGGATAGATGTGTGGGTTCCCAGCGGCGACCCGCGGTGGGATGCGGATGTGACGACAGCATTCGACTGGCTCGGTGCCACTTGGGCCTCGGCGCTGGAACAGATCGGGCTGGCTGGGGTAGGAGTGCAGTCCGGTCGCCCGGCAGACCGGACCCGATGGTCGTCCTTGATCTGCTTCGGGGGAGTGGGTGCCGGTGAAGTGACGGTCTCGGGTCGCAAGGTCGTCGGGCTGTCCCAGCGCCGCAACCGGGCGGGGGCGTGGTTTCACGGGGCGTGCGTGCTGCACTGGGATCCCCGACTCTTGGTGGACCTGCTGTGGATCACGGGCGATGAGCGTCGCCTGGCGTCTGTATCTCTGTCCCAAGCGGTCACCGGGGTAGCTGACGAGATGGCATCTCAGGGCGGGATCCGTCAGATGGCGGAGGCCGATGCGGCTGCAGCCGTTGCCGCAGCCGTTGCCGCAGCATTCATCGACACACTTCCCTAGCAGCACAGGACCCCGCCGCGGTTGGCCCTGGGCGTGACGGTGGGGGCAAGTGGGGCGAGCACCGACCGCCCAACGAGCGGTACCAGGGGACGTCCCCCTCAGTCGAGGCGCTGACAGCTGACTCGTCGCGTCCGCTGTTTGCCCTGCCAGTGATGGCGAGCACCCCTTGGCGTAGTCGGAGGGCGAAATTGGTGAGAAATGGTTGACGAGTGGGGCTAAGGGGTTTATGGTGGAGCGAAGTGGTGGGAAAGGGAGGGACCCGAAATAGTCGGGTACCGGACACCACGGGGAGCGTTGTGGGAGCAAAGTTCAGTGGCACGGTTCTTCGGCAGACACGAGCACTCGCTCGACGACAAGGGAAGGGTGATCCTGCCGGCGAAGTTCCGTACCCATTTCGAGGACGGTGGGTTTCTCGCTCCCGAGCAGGACGGCTGCTTGTCGCTGTGGACGCCGGACCAGTTCGAACTACAGATGGACGCCATGATGGAGCGGGCCACGAGCAGCCGCAGCGACCGCAACCTCGTGCGTCTGTGGGCATCGACATCCCACGAACTGGAGGTCGACCGGCAGGGTCGGATGATGATTCCGGCCAGACTGCGGGAGTACGCCGGCCTGGAGTCCGAGGTACTGGTGCTCGGAGCGATCGACCGGGTCGAGCTGTGGGACCGGGCCAAGTGGGACCAGAAGGTGCTTCCCGAGGAAGCTCGTCTGACCATGGGCGAAGACGGCTGAGTGGCACGATGCGCCTCCACCTCGTCCGCCACGGTGCCCCTGACCAGGATCGACGGGCACTCAGTGCCCGGCGGCCCCGACAGGGCTCGGCCACCCTTTCCGCCGTCGCCGACCTCGCCGACACGCCGACCGGTGACACCGCTGCCCATGACTCGGGGTCCGTTGACCCGTCGACCGGTGACACCGGGACGGCCACCTCGTCCTACCGGATCGATCGCAGCGCCGTCCGCCGGATCACGACTTCTTCCTTGGCCCTGTCGGCGGCCGACCTCGCTGAACGCGTCGGCCATCCGGCATCACTCCCTCGTCCCACGCCGCTGCAGTCTGGTCAGGCCGCAGTGGCCCGCCACGACGTCCATATCGAACGTGTCTGGCCCATGTGCAGTCCCTCGACCGGAGCGCTGGGAGAATCCTCCTCCGCCTCCTTCCAGCCGGATCGGAGCGGTCCTCCACCCGCCCGTATCCTGCCGGCCGAGGGACTGCAGATGAGCGAGGCCTTCCCCCATGAGCCAGTCATGGCCGCTGAAGTCACCGAGCTCCTCACGGCCGTGCCTGCAGGGTTGGTGCTCGACGCCACGCTGGGCGGTGCTGGGCACGGACGGGCTCTGCTCGAGGCCAACGCCGGCATCCATCTCCTGGGAATCGATCGTGACCCCATGGCCGTGGCTGCCGCTACCGGCGAGTTGGCGGTATTCGGTGGACGGGCCATCATCCGCCGGGCGAGGTTCGACTCGCTCGGGGCCGTGGTACGTGAGGTTCAGGATTCGTTGGGAACTCCGGACGATCAGCGGGGGCTCACCGGGGTCCTGTTCGACCTGGGTGTCAGCTCGCCGCAGCTAGATATGGCGGAGCGGGGCTTCTCCTACCGTCGGGATGCACCACTGGACATGCGTATGGACCCGACGGTCGGTCGCACCGGTGCCGACGTGGTCAACGATTCGGACGAGGACACGCTGGTCGAGCTGTTCGCCGACAACGGGGAGACGCGGTTTGCTCGTCGGATCGCCCGAGCCATCATTGCCGCCCGTCCGATCACCACTACGGGGCAGCTCGCTGACATCGTCCGCGAGGCCATTCCTGCCGCCACACGACGCACCGGGGGACACCCTGCACGCCGGGTGTTCCAAGCCATCCGGATCGCTGTCAACGAAGAGCTCGACCAACTCCAGATCGGGCTCGAAGCAGCTATGGGGCTACTGCGTCCCGGCGGTCGCTGTGTGGTCATCTCGTATCACTCCGGAGAGGACCGCATGGTGAAGACCATGTTCACCAAGGCATCGACTGACGACTGCCACTGCCCGCCTGCCCTGCCCTGCATGTGCGGTGCAGATCCGAAGTTCCGCCTGGTCAACCGGGGGTCGCGGCGACCGACAGACGACGAGGTCATGCGTAACCGCCGGTCCGAGGCGGCCCGCCTCCGGGTGATCGAACGCCTCCCGAACGAGGCAGACTCAGCCACCAGCACCGGTGAGGTGGCCTGATGGCACCGGCCGCCACCACTGCTGCACGCCGTGCTGCGCCAGCACCCCAGACGCGTCCGGGCAGTCGGAGGCCCCCACTTCGCATCCACCAAGCGGAGCCGCGCCGGACAGCTCGCCGCAGCCCCTCGCACCGGTTCTACATCATCGTGTCCGTGGCGATGGTGGTCGGAAGTCTGCTGTTCGTCGTCGTAGGAGACACATTGGTGGCCCAGGGTCAGGTGCGCATGACTGCGCTCGGGACGAAGATCAGCGCGGAAGAGGCCAAGCAGAAGGCGATGCAGACCGAGGTGGCTCAGCTGGCCGCCCCGAACCGGATCGTCGCCCAGGGCATGGCTCTCGGCCTGACGGCTCCAGCACAGGTCGTCTACCTGCCGCAGGTCCCTCTCGACAAGCCGCTGGCTACACCGCAGACGGGTAACACCGCAGCCGCACCCGCACCCGCACCCGCCCCCGCTGCAGCCCCCGCCAAGTCCAGTACCGCATTAAATGCAAAGGGAGCGGCCCAGTGAGTCCAGCGGTACTCCTCAGTCGGCGTACTCGGGCGATGCGCCTGCTCCTCACGATGGTGTTCCTGGTGATGGTGGTGCGACTCGTGCAGGTCCAAGAGTTCGGCCACCGCCACTACGCAGCGCTATCTCGGGCTCAGCTGACCCATGTCGTCGTCGTGCCCCCGTTGCGTGGCGGCATCTACGACCGCAACGGCGAGATCCTGGCCGAAACAGTCACCCGACAGACCGTGGTGGCTGATCCGCAGATCATCACCGATCCGACGGCAGTCGCTGCCGTGCTCTCGCCACTTCTTGGGATTCCCACATCCACTCTCCGGGCACAGCTGACCGAGCCGACTGGGTACGTCCCCTTGGCCCACCGCGTTCCTGATGCCGTTGCTTCCACCATTGCCAAACTCATGATCAATGGGATCGACCTGATTCCTGAGTCTCAGCGGGTCGTTCCCTCAGGCCTTCTGGCTCATCCGGTGGTGGGCAACGTCGACTGGGAAGGCAACGGAGTGTCCGGGCTCGAATACCAGTACCAGTCCACACTGGCCGGCAAGCCCGGTTCGACCGAGTCCACCGACGCTTCATCTGGATCATCGGCCACCACGAAGACCACACCCGCTGAGCCGGGGACTGGTCTGGAGCTCACCCTCGATCAGTCGGTGCAGTACGTCGCAGAACAGGCGCTGGCATCCGAGATCGTGGCTGCCCACGCGTCAGGTGGCATGGCCATCATCATGAATGTTGCGAGCGGCGACATCATTGCGAGCGCCAACCTCACCGCCGCAACAGACGCAGCCGTCACCCCCACCCCGACAGCCACGACTGCGCCGGCGACCTCGACGACCACGACCACGCCGACCTCTGCGGGCACCCCCACCCTTACTGCCAAATTATCTCCTCAGCCGAATACCTCGGGCTCTCAGTTGATCGGACAGTCCAACACGCTCCCCCCGGGGATCTCCCAGGCATCCTCCAACTCGTCGGTCACTCAGGTCTACGAGCCTGGTTCAGTCTTTAAGCTGGTGACGTTCTCCGCAGCGCTGGCTGCCGGCGTCATCTCGCCGACGACGGTACTTTCGGTACCGCCCTCCCTCCCCATGGGCAAGTACACGTTCAGCGATGCGGAACCCCACGGCACGGTGTCGATGACGGCGACTCAAGTCTTGGCCGAATCGTCGAATATCGGCACCATCGAAATTGCCCAGGGCCTAGGTCGGACCCGTCTCCTGAACCAGATCTCCAACCTTGGGTTCGGACATAAGACGGGACTGGGGATACCAGGCGAATCCCAGGGCCTGATTCCTGGGCCACGCCAGTGGACCGGCACATCGATCGGTTCCACGCCGATCGGCCAGGGAGACGCCGTGACTGCCCAGCAGGTCCTCGATGCCTACAACGCCGTGGCCAATGGCGGAGTGTTCGTTTCCCCCCGTCTGGTCCGGGGGATGGTGGGCCCAGGCGGAAAGATGCGGGCGGCTGCGGCATCGCCCACCCGTCGAGTGATAGACGCCAAGACCAACGCCGCGCTCACGACCATGTTGGAGTCGGTAGTGGCCGCCGGAACCGGTGTGAGTGCGGCAGTCGATGGTTACGCGGTGGCTGGCAAGACCGGCACGGCGCAGGTCCCGAGCCCCGACCACCTGGGCTACATCCCCGGGCACTACATCGGATCGTTCGCCGGATTCGCGCCCGCCCAGCATCCGGTGCTTTCGGCCATCGTGGTGCTCAACCACCCCACGCCGATCTACGGTGGAGCGGTGGCAGCTCCGGTGTTCTCTACGATCATGGCGTATGCGCTGCATCACTTCGGTATCCCCACGACTGCCGCAGCCACAGCAGCCACCGCGGCCGCCTCGACGACAGCCGTCGGCGGTACGGGAAGTGTCTCCGTGCCGGCCCGGGCCGTCACGGAAGGGCCCTAGGTGGGCCCGAGTTCCTGCGATGGTGTCAACGCCACTCCCCTGAAGTACCGGAGACGTCAGTGGTGATGGTGGCTGATCTCCTCGAGGCCGTCCCTGCGCGCGCCATCATGGGTGATGTGGCTGCCATCGGGGTGACTGCCGTCGAGTACGACAGCCGCAGGGTCGAGCCGGGCGCGCTGTTCTGCTGTCTACGCGGCGAGATGACCGACGGCCATCTGCATGCCGCTGAGGCCGTCTCGCGGGGTGCCACCTGTCTGTTGTGCGATCACTTCCTGGATCTCGGAGTAGCTCAGGTAGAGGTGCTGCCTGAGGCGCTTCGGCCGGCAATGGCGGAGATGGCTGCCGCATTCCATGGCTATCCGGCCCGTTCACTGGACATGGTGGGAGTCACGGGCACCAACGGCAAGACGACAGTTACTCACCTGGTGCGCTCGATCCTGGAGGTGGACGGTCGCCAGACAGGCGTCGTCGGTACCCTCGGAGGGGTCCGCACTACCCCGGAGTCCCCTGATCTCCAGCGTGCACTGGCCGGACTGATCGCTTCGGGCTGCACGGCGGCGGCCATCGAGGTGTCCTCGCATGCCCTGACCCAGCACCGCGTGGATGGCCTCGTCTTCGATGTGGCCGCCTTCACCAATCTGAGCCGGGATCATCTCGATCACCACGGCACCATGGACTCGTACTTCGAGGCCAAGGCGTCGCTGTTCACCGCCGACCGCTGTCGCCATGCCGTGGTCTTTGCCGATGACGTCTGGGGCGCCCGACTTCTCGACGAGATTGTCGGAGTGGGCGTGACACGCGTGCAGCGCAGTGATGCGCAACGGGTGCAGCTGTCGGTGGGCGTGTCGCGGTTCACGTGGAGGGGTCGAGAAGTGGAGTTGCCGCTATCGGGCCAGTTCAACGTCGACAACGCCCTGATGGCTGCCGGCATCGCATCGGCATTGGACGTCGACGATGCCAGCGTGGTGGAGGGGCTGAATGCGGCCCCACCGGTACCGGGACGCATGGAAGTGGTGGGTCGAGGCGCGCCGATCTCGGTGCTGGTCGACTTCGCCCATACTCCGGCTGGTCTCTCGGTGGCGTTGGACGCGGCACGCACCTTGGCCACCGGGAAGCGATTGATCTGCGTATTTGGGTGTGGGGGCGACCGTGACGCCGGGAAGCGCCCGCAGATGGGTGCGGTGGCCACCGAAGGCGCCGATGTGGTGGTGATCACCTCGGACAACCCTCGTTCGGAAGATCCCGACGCCATCATCGAGGCGATCCGCTCCGGCACGGCGGCCGACGCCGACGCTGCTGTACAGGTAGAACCTGATCGGGCCGCCGCTATCCGAGCGGCTATCGCCGCGGCCGATCCAGGAGACGTGGTGTTGATCGCCGGCAAGGGCCACGAAGTGACCCAGACGATCAGGGGTGGGGCTACACCGTTCGATGATCGAGTAGAGGCGCAGCGTGCCCTCGACGAAAGATTTGGAACCCCCGACCGATGATTCCGCTCATGACCTCAGGCGGAGTCGCCCTGTGGGTGGCGGTGCTGAGTACGCCCTTCCTCATCCGGTGGTTGATCAAGAACAACATCGGCCAGCAGATACGCGAAGACGGGCCCCAGGTCCACATCGCCAAGGCGGGCACGCCCACCATGGGGGGAATCTGCATCCTGGCTGCCGTGGTCGTCGGCTTCTTCTCTGCCCATCTGTGGGCTGGCGTGCGCCTGTCTCCATCGGGGATCCTGGTGATGTTTGCCATTGTCGGTGCGGCGGCTATCGGTTTTGCCGATGACTGGATCAAATTCCGTCACCGTCGGAGTCTGGGCCTCAACAAGCGAGCCAAGTTCGGGGCGCAGATAGCGCTGGGACTGGTGTTCTCGATCCTGGCTGTCTACTGGGCGCATGCCTCGACGACGCTGTCGTTCACCCGGTATGACTCGATCGGACTGCACATGGGGACGGCGGTCTGGGTCATCTGGGCCACATTCATCATTGCCGCCGCGGCCAATGCAGTGAACCTCACCGATGGGCTGGACGGTCTGGCCGCAGGCTCGTCCACGTTCTGCTTCGCATGCCTCGCCATCATCGGCTACTGGCAGTATCGCCACTTCGCCATCTATCACGTGGCCGACGCCTGGGACTTGGCGCTGGCCTCGGTTGCGCTCGCTGGTGCCTGCCTTGGATTCCTCTGGTGGAATGCGGCACCAGCCAAGATCTTCATGGGGGATACGGGATCGTTGTCCATCGGATCCGGACTGGCGGCCCTGTGCCTGTTGATGAACCTGGATCTCCTACTGATCGTCATCGGCGGACTGTTCGTGATCATCACGCTGTCCGTGGTTATCCAGGTGATCAGTTTCCGCTTGTTCCACCGCCGAGTCTTTCTCATGGCCCCTCTCCATCATCACTTCGAGTTGATGGGCTGGCCGGAGACGACGGTCATTGTGCGGTTCTGGATCTTGGGCGGCCTGTTTGCCGCCCTCGGGCTCGGGATCTTCTATCGGGACTTCCTGACCGTCGGGGTCCTCGGGTGAGGAAACTCGACTGGAATGTCGGATGCTGGCAAGGGTTCCACCACCTGGGCACGCGTATCGGCGAGGCTTAGGGAGTGGATCGCACTGCAACTCCAGATGGTCGCCCTGCCCTGTTGCGTTGGCTGACAGGTGTTCCCACTGCACTGGCGTTGGCCATGTTGGTCGCCGTCCTGTGTGTCACCGGACTGGTGATGGTGGGCTCCGCATCCCCGGTGGTATCCCTCATGACCTATCGGTCACCGTGGATGATCTTCGGCCGCCAGGTGCTCTGGATGGTCATCGGCCTCGGCGCCCTCCTCATCCTCTCCCGTATCGACTACCGAAAGTGGCGGAAGCTGTCGATTCCCCTGGTGGCGGGCACCGTTCTGCTCCTGTTTGCCGTTTTGGTCCCCGGTGTCGGGGTAACCGTAGGGGGCTCGTCCCGGTGGATCGGCTTCGGTCTGGTGCGCCTGCAGCCGTCGGAGCTCATGAAGCTGGCCATCGTGATCTTTGCTGCCGACATCATCGTGAGGCGAGCCGATCGTTCGGCGCCGGCAAAACAGGTGATCGCCCCGGTCATGGGAGTCCTCATCGTGGCTGTGGCACTGATCATGAAGCAGCCCGACATGGGGACGGCCATGGTCTTGAGTTGCATCGGCTTCGGCATCCTGTTCATGAGTGGGGTGGCCCTCGGACCGTTGACCAAGGTGCTCTGTGCCTTCGGCGCCATCGCCCTCATCTTCTCGGTCAGCGACTCCTACCGCCGAGACCGGGTCCTGTCCTTTATCGATCCCGGGGCTCATCAGTCCGGGTCCGGATACCAGGTCTGGCAGTCACTCATCGGACTCGGGTCCGGTCACCTCTTCGGCCTCGGACTCGGTGGCGGTCGTGAGAAGTGGGGGGCCCTCCCTAATGCGCACACGGACTTCATCTTTTCGGTGGTGGGTGAAGAGCTCGGACTGGTCGGAGCCATCGTCATCCTGGGCCTGTTCTTCGCCTTTGCCTGGTATGGCTACCGTGCGGCCAGTCGGGCGCCGGACCGCTTCGGGTGTCTGGTGGCCGTGGGGGTGACCACGTGGATCACCACCCAAGCCGTCATCAACATGGGCGCGGTCATGGGCTTGCTCCCGGTCACAGGGATTCCACTTCCGTTTGTCTCGTTCGGTGGCTCGTCCCTGGTGATCACCCTTGCCTCGGTCGGGATCCTCCTGAACATCGCCATGCAAGAACGATCCGGCTCACGCCAGTCGTCTCGCGGGCGAAGACTCGTCCGAACGTGACTGCAGCGCACAGCGCAACGACCGGTCGCGGGCACAAGGGTGGATCAGGTCCCAGCGACAAGCGCTACGCGCTCGTCGCCGGTGGTGGGACAGCGGGACACCTCCAGCCAGCGCTGGCTATCGCTGAGGCCTTGGTATTGCGAGGGCACGCCCGATCGACCATCGAGTTCGTGGGTTCCGAACGAGGACAAGACGCAGCCGTATTGCAGGGTCGTGGCTTCCCGGTGACCTTGCTGCCGGGGCGGGGCATCGTGCGCAGCCTCGCACCGCGTGACGTCATCGCCAATGCTCGATCCGTAGGTGAGCTGTGCATGGCGGCCGTCCGGGCTGTACGTATCGTGGGCCGGACGCGCCCCCAGGTCGTCGTCGCAGTGGGTGGCTATGCCAGCTTGGCCGGAGCAGTGGGTGCCATCGTGCACCGGGTACCGCTGGTGCTGGTCAACGTCGACGCCGTCCCTGGGGCGGCCAACCGATTGCTCGGCCGGTTTGCCGCCGCCAGTGCGGTGGGGTGGGAGGGAAACCCGTTGCCTAGGGCCGTGGTGACCGGCACACCGATCCGACCAGAGATCGCCGCCGTCGAGCGAGGGCCCGATGACAGATCCAACGCTCGAGCCGAACTCGGAATCCCCGCCGATCGATCAGTGATCGTGGTGTTCGGAGGATCGCTCGGTGCCCGCCAGATCAACCAAGCGGTCGACGGCTTGGTCGAACTGTGGTCCAGCCGCCAGGACGTGGCGATCTACCACATCGTTGGGCGCCGGGACTGGGTCCGGTACTGCAGCGATCCGTCGATCGGGCGACTTCCTCCACTGGCGGATGCCGGCCAGATGGCGCCGCCCATCGGTATCGATGTAGTCCGGGTGGCCTATGAGGAGCGCATGAGCGCCGTCTACGCGGCAGCCGACGTCATCGTCTGCCGGGCTGGTGCCATGTCGGTGGCGGAGTTGGCGGCGACGGGCACGCCGTCGGTGCTGGTTCCACTGCCGGGTGCCCCCGGCGACCACCAGACGGCCAATGCTCGGGTGCTGGAGCGAGTCGGCGGTGCGGTGCTGCTGGCGGACCCGGATTGCACTCCGGCGGGTCTGGCCTCAGCGGTCGACGGCTTACTGGCCGATAGCGAGCGTTTGGACCAGATGGGGAGGGCGGTACTCGCCTTGGCTCGAAGAGACGCGGCCGATGCCGGGGCATCGGTGGTGGAGCGGAACGCGCGCACCCCCGGCACCGGACCCGGCGATCACGACCATGGAAGGAACGCATGAACGCGACGCCGCAGGCTGGCCTAGGGGACCGAGAGGCTGTACGCCGTGTCCATATCGTAGGAGTGGGTGGAGCCGGCATGAGCGCCATCGCAACGGTCCTCCAAGCGATGGGCCATGAGGTGACCGGAAGTGATCTGCGCGCATCCGGTGTGACCGAACGGCTGCGATCGTTGGGGGTCGGCGTGACGATCGGACACGACGGAGCAGCCGTAGGCGACGCCGACATCGTGACCCACTCCACGGCCGTGCAGCCCGGAAATCCGGAGATCGTCGAAGCTCGCCAGCGAGGGATCCCGGTGCTTGCCCGAGCGGAGACGCTGGCGGCCATTGCGGCACGCAGGCGGTGCATCGCCGTGGCCGGCACCCACGGAAAGACCACCACGGCGTCGATGCTGGCGCTGATCCTGGTCGAGGCCGGCATGCACCCGTCGTTCCTCATCGGTGGTGAGGTGAACGAGATTGGCACGAATGCGGTCTGGGACGACGGCGAGTGGATCGTGGTCGAGGCCGACGAGAGTGATGGCAGCTTCCTCCATCTGACCCCCGAGATCGCCATCGTCACCAACGTGGAGGCCGACCACCTCGACCATTACGGCTCGTTCGATGCCGTGCGTTCGGCATTTGCTGAGTTTCTGGAATCAGCCGGACACCGAGTGGTCGGCGGTGACGACGCCGAGGCCCTGGCCATCGGCCGCACCGCTGGGGCGGACATCGTGGGTCTGGTCGACGACGCTACTTATTCGATGCACTCGGTAGCCACGGGGCGTAGCTCGGTGGCCTTCGACCTCGTTGGTCCCAGCAGCGCGCTGATCACTCACATCCATGTGTCCGTGCCTGGCATCCACAATGCCAAGAACGCCGCGGTGGCCACGGTGGCCGCGCTGGCTGCCGGGGCACCCCCCGATGCCGCAGCACGGGCGCTGGCCCGGTTCGGCGGAGTGGCTCGACGCTTCGAGTTCCGAGGCGAGCGGAACGGAATCACATTCGTGGACGACTACGCCCATCTGCCCACCGAGGTACGCGCCGCGTTGGCTGCCGCCCTCAACGGTTCGTGGGGGCGCGTCGTCGCCGTATTTCAGCCGCACCGGTACTCCCGGACGGCCGAGGTGGGTGAAGAGTTCGGTGCCTCCTTTGCCGATGCCGATGTAGTCGTGATCACCGATGTCTACGGAGCGGGCGAGGCGCCCGTGCCCGGTGTGTCGGGACGATCGGTCTTCGACGCCGTCCATCGAGCGCGCCCTGACCTCGAGGTCCACTACGTGCCGGGGCGGACCGATCTGGTCGGCGCCGTAGCTGCGCTGCTGCTCGAGGGTGACCTCTGCATCACCTTGGGTGCGGGCGACCTGACGTCGCTGCCCGACGAGTTGATGGGCATGTTGGGATCGGCGTCGTGGTCCTGATCCGTGACATCGACGAGCTGACTCGGCGCTTAGGGCCGGGAGCTGCAGTAGACGCTCCACTCGGGAGCCGGACCACCTACCGGGTCGGTGGGTCGGCTGCAGTCGCCACCGAGGCCGCTGATGAAGTCGCGTTGGTGGCGGTGGCTCGGTCGCTCGACGGCCTGGACATCCCCGTGCTGGTGCTGGGAAACGGCTCGAACATGCTGGTGGCCGACATCGGGTTTCGTGGGCTGGTGGTGACCCTGGGTGCCGGGTTCGACGAACTGTCGATCGCCGGCACGGACGTGCGGGTCGGCGCCACCGTAGCCCTGCCCACGTTGGCCAGGCGCACCGCGGCAGCAGGTCTGCAGGGGCTCGAGTGGGCCGTGGGTGTGCCAGGTTCCGTAGGTGGAGCCGTGCGGATGAATGCGGGCGGACACGGGTCGGACACCGCCGCGACGTTGGTCCGCTACCGCACGGTCGATCTGGAGACGGCGGCGGTCGTGGAATCCCCGGCGTCGCGGCTGGGTGCCTCGTATCGGAGTACCACGGTGTCCTCCACCGAGGTGGTGGTAGGGGCGACTCACCGTCTGGAACTGGGGGACCCGGTGGCCTCCAAAGAGGTCATCGACGAGATCGTGCGTTGGCGTCGGGCCAACCAGCCCGGTGGTGCCAACGCGGGGTCGGTGTTCACCAATCCGCCAGATGACTCGGCGGGCAGGCTGATCGATGTCTGCGGACTCAAGGGATTGCGGATCGGGAGCGCCGAGGTCTCGACCAAGCACGCCAACTTCATCCAGGCGGACCGGGGCGGTTCGGCTGACGACGTACGCCGGGTCATCGACCGGGTGCGGTCAGTCGTATCGGAGGTCACAGGCATCGAGCTGGCCACCGAGGTGCGGATGGTCGGATTCGACGAGGGAGAGCCGGCGCCATGAGCCCCCCTGGAGAAGCAGATGTGGCGATCAACCCCAGGATCCGTCAGCGACGGGAGCAGGTCGAGCGGAGTCGATCGCAGAAACGGATGCGTCGGCTGGCGGCGGTGTTGGCCGTGGCTGCCCTGGCGGCCACCGGGATCTACCTGCTCCACACGCCGCTCTTCGGGGCCAAGAAGGTCACCATCACCGGCCTTCACCCGAATACCAGCGATCAGGACATCCGTACGGCGGCCGGCCTGCTGCACCACCCTGCGCTGATCAGCGTGGACCCAGGTCCCGCCGAGGCGCGCGTCGAGACCCTGCCCTTCATCGCTTCGGCCCACATCACCCGACACTGGCCGGACAGCGTGACGATCGCCGTGACTGAACGCAAACCTGCGGCGGTCATGGCTGGACCGGCTAGCCGTTGGTCCACTCTCGATGGGCTCGGACGGACCCTGGCGGTCACCCCGGCCAAGATGAACTACCCAGGACTGGTGGTGCATCTCTCGACCGGTGTCGTCTCACCGGCGCCGGTGGGTGGCAGGGCAGCGCCGACGACGGCAGTGGCGCCGGGTCTGCTCGTGGCCCGCACGCTGCCGTTGGCGTTCTCCGGCCAGGTGACGACGGTGACGGTGGCCGCGGATCGAACGGTGACCTTGTCGCTCACTTCGGGACTTGTCGTGGCTATCGGTACAGCGAGCGAATTGGCGGCCAAGTACGCGGCCATAGCGGCCATCATCGCCGGTTTTCCACTCAAGGGCATGCACACCATCGACGTGTCGGTCCCTCAGTCGCCCACGGTCGGGCCGTGATGGCGCTCCACTCCAGGTTGCCGATGCCAGGAGTGGCAGCACCGGGCCATCAGCAAGGGTGCTTGACCGTGAGCGGTGTGAACCGTATCGTTAGCGCGAACTCGCTGGTTGGAACGGTTTCAACCTTTGGTCGAGGGTGAGGAACTCAATGACTGTTCCGGCACAGAGCAACTATTTCGCCGTCATCAAGGTGGTCGGGGTCGGAGGTGGCGGCGTCAATGCCGTCAACCGGATGATCGAATCGGGTCTGCGGGGCGTGGAGTTCATCGCCACCAATACCGATGCCCAGGCCCTGCTGATGAGCGATGCCGACCTGAAACTCGACATCGGCCGCCAGCTGACTCGAGGACTGGGTGCTGGCAGCGACCCCGAGGTGGGTCGTTTGGCCGCCGAGGAGCATCGCTCCGAGATCGAGGAAGCGCTCAAGGGCGCGGACATGGTCTTCATCACCGCGGGCAAGGGCGGAGGCACCGGCACGGGAGCCGCTCCGGTCGTGGCCGAGATCGCCAAAGGGCTCGGAGCCCTGACCATCGGCGTCGTCACCCGACCCTTCACCTTCGAGGGGCGCCGCCGCTCGGTCCAGGCCGAACAGGGCATCCAGAACCTCAAGGAGAAGGTGGACACCCTCATCATCATCCCGAACGACCGGCTGTTGACCGTGTCGAACGAGAAGACGTCCATGGTCAACGCATTCAAGATGGCCGACGAGGTCTTGATGCAGGGAGTCCAAGGCATCACCAGCCTGATCACGATCCCTGGGCTCATCAACACCGACTTCGCCGACGTCAAGATGATCATGTCCAATGCCGGTACAGCCATCATGGGCATCGGAGCAGCCACGGGCGAGGGACGAGCCGTGAACGCAGCACGGGCCGCCATTACCAGCCCCCTCCTCGAGGCCTCGATCGAAGGGGCACGGGGAATCCTGCTCAACATCGCCGGAGGGCCCGACCTGGGTCTGTTCGAGGTGAACGAGGCGGCCGAGATCATCCACGGAGTGGCCCATCCTGATGCCAACATCATCTTCGGCAGCGTCATCGACGAGGCCATGGGCGAAGAGGTGCGGGTCACTGTGATCGCCGCTGGCTTCGAGCGTTGGGAAGCACCAGCGCCCACTCGCGCCGGTACCCCAGCCCCCGAGTCGACCGGACGCGATGAGTCCCGCAGCCGGGTCTTGGGTGCCGAGCCGGCCCACGAGGACATCTTCGCCACTCCGGCGGACGATGACCTCGACATGGGTGATGACGACTTCGACGTTCCCTCGTTCCTGCGCTGAGCCTCACTGCTGCGTCGATGGACGGAGCAACCACGGTTCGCCTCGAAGGCAATGTCTATGCCTCGTGGAGCAGCGCGGCTCGAGGTGACCTGCGCCCGGGGGGTCCGTCACTTGATGACGTTGCCCCGCTGGCTGCATTCGCCGCTGATGTAGCTATAGCCACCACCACCAGGGTGGACGAGGTCGTCTGGGTGACCCAGGTGCATGGCCGTGCCGTGGTCGAAGCAGGTGCGGCCCGAGTGCCCACTGGCCTGGGTGGTCGACCGGGATGCCGCAATATCGGTACGGCTGATGCTGTGGTAGCTGTGGACCCCGGAGTGGCGCTGTGCATCCTCACCGCCGATTGCGGGTCCCTGGCACTGGCCAGTCCGGAGGGGATCTTCGCCGCCGTCCACGCCGGATGGCGCGGTCTGCTCGACGGCGTCATCGAGGCGACCGTGGACCAGATGCGGGTCCGGGGAGCCACGGACATCGTGGGTGCCATTGGACCCTGCATCCACGTCGAATGCTACGAGTTCGCCACGTCGGATCTAGACCTGGCCACCAGCGTCTACGGGGAGGATCTGAGGGGCCGCACCACTGATGGGCTGCCGGCTTTGGATCTGGTGGCCGGAATGCACGCGGCCATGCGCGCCTGTGGCGTTCGGGCAGTCGGTGGTACTGACGCGTGCACTTCGTGCGGCGACGGCTACTACTCCCACCGTGCCCGCCACGACACCGGCCGCCAGGCCCTATTGGTGTGGATGGGGAGCCCGGGGTCGGGGTCCGAGGCATGACTCCGGTGGACCCCAGGGAGCCTCTGAGCTTCACGGACCGGCTGGACGAGATCCGCACCAGGATCGACCGGGCAGCTCCGGACCCCGGCTCGGTCACGTTGGTAGCGGTCACCAAAGGGTTCGGCCCCGATGCCGTGCGCACCTCGGTGGCAGCTGGGCTGGCCGTAGGGGAGAACTACGCCGACGAGCTGGTGGCCAAGGCGGTGGAGATGGCAGGTGATGTGGGACCATCACCCGAGTGGCACTACCTCGGAGCCATCCAGCGGAACAAGGTGGCGAGGCTGGCGTCGCTGGTGTCCTGCTGGCAGTCGGTCGGCCGGATCGAGGAGGGTCGAGCCATCGCCCGGCGACACCCAGGAGCCCGGGTTCTTATCCAGGTGGACGTGGTGGGTCTCCCTGGACGGAGCGGTGTGCGACCGGAGGGAGTGGGCGAGTTGGTGGCGGCTCTTCGAGACGAGAACTTGGACGTCGCCGGGCTCATGACCGTTGGCCCGCCGGGAGATCCCGAGGAGGCCCGATCGGGGTTCCGGACGGTGTCGCGACTCGCTGATGCCCTGGAGTTGCCGATCCGGTCGATGGGGATGACGGGTGACATCGAGGTTGCCTTGTCGGAGGGTTCGACGATGGTGCGGATGGGCCGGGCGCTCTTCGGCGAGCGTCCCAGGCGCCAGGAGTCATGACTACCCTCTGGGGCGTTGTAGCGTGCCACAAAAGTCCGTAGTCACGAACTACGCTTTGCCCGGGAGGAACAAATGGCAACTTCGTTCATCAAAAAGTCAATGGCCTATCTGGGGCTCGTAGACGACTACGACGACTACGACGAGTACGGCAGCCGACCAGCGCCGGCCCCCGACCGTCAGCATCCAGTGGCGGCCGAATCCGAGGACGAGGTGCCGGCAGCTCGTCCCACCCGGATCCGGGTAGCAAGTGGAAGTGGACCAACGAGTCAGGCAGCTACCGTGCAGCAGGGGCCGTCGGCGCGTCCGTCCCCGTCCCCCTCGGTCAAGGTTTCCAAGCCGGAATCGAGCGCCCGTGTGCACATCGTGGCCCCGGCTCGCTTTTCCGATGCCGTGGAGATCGCCAACAGGCTCATGGGCAACCAGCCGGTGATCGTCAACATGCAGACCGCTGACCGCGATCTGCAGCGCCGGATGATCGACTTCTGCAGCGGAGTCACCTACGCGTTGTCGGGTGGGATGGAGCGGGTGGCTGATGAGGTATTCCTGCTGACCCCCTCGAACGTCAAGGTGTCCGACGAGGAGCGTCAGCGCCTCGCCGGTCTGGTCGGTTCCTGACCCATCTGTTCGTGGTCACACTCGGACCCCTAGGCTGATCAGACATGCTCACACTGATCGGCAATCTTCTCTATCTGTACCTCCTGGCCCTTCTGGCGTATTCGATCCTGAGTTGGCTGACGTACTCGGGTCGCCTGGGTTATGACTCCCCGGTACGCAAGGTCCACAAGGTCCTGGCTGCTATCTGTGAGCCCGTCCTCCGTCCGGTGCGCAAGATCATTCCCGCCGTCCAAGTGGGCGGTGTCGGCATCGATCTCTCGGTCTTGGTCGTCTTCTTGGTCATCGAGGTGCTGATCAACACGGTTTTCTGACCGGCCTACCGAGGCGGCCACATCTGGCTGATGCTGCCCGGACGAGTGCTGTGTGCCCTCCGGTGACCATGCGGCCAGCTCGACGGTAGATGGGAATCCCTGGCACGGAGGGTCGACAACGCTACGATTACGCCATGGATGCCTCCCAATCAGCACTCGATTCGCTTCGCACCGTGGAGTTCCGGGAGACCCTCAAGGGGTACCACCGGGACGATGTCGACGAGTACCTAGAGAAGGCCGCCATCGAGGCCGAGGGACTCCAGGAGCAGCTCCGACAGAACGGTGAGCGCCTTCGCAAGGCGGCCGAGACCATCGCCCAGTTGGAGACTCAGCTTGCGGCCAAACCAGCTCCGGCTCCTGCTCCGGTAGCGGCACCGCCACTTCAGCCGGTAGTGGCTGACGACACGCTGCAGCGGACCCTGATCCTGGCCCAGAAGTTCATCGATGAGACCAAGGCCGATGCCGAGGCCGAAGCGAGTCGACTGGTGGCCGATGCCGAAGCGCAGGCTCGCAAGGTGCAGGCTGACTCGGAGCTACGACTGCGGGAAGAGATCGCTCGCCTCGAGTCCAATCGGAGTCACCTCTCTCATGAGGTGGAGACGATGGCTCGCCAGATCGAGACCGAGCGCGAGCGGATCCGGACTGCTCTCGCAGAGATGATCATCTGGGTCGACGGGAACCTCCAGACCCAAGGGGGAACCGATGCACGTTCCTCACAAGGATCGCCGGTGACGAACGTCCTCGATGGCCAGAAGCCACCGGTGGGCGCGGGTGACATCACGGAGATCGACGCCACTGTTTCGGCTCAGCCAGAAGCCACGGGTTCCCTGCCGCTCTGACTCGGAGGCCCGGTGGGGCCTGCGCTTGTCCCCGCTTGGTCTGACGGCAGGGACGTGCACGGGTGCCGCTCGTGCACGTCCCTGGTGATTGCACGGCCGCACGCCATTGACGGCTACAGTGCCATGGGCTATTGGGCGGCTGATCCGTGTTGAAGTCGTTCCCTAGGCACGGTAGGGTCACCCGCCCGACGATGTCCGATGGCACTCCCGTGCCACAGCATCACAGCGCCGACCCTGGCGTGGACGGCAGATCCTCGAAGGAGTTCCACTTGACCGCAGTGAAGAAGGCGCCGGCGGGTACAGCGAAGGCGGCACCGGCCAAGAAGGCGGCACCGGCCAAGAAGGCGGCACCGGCCAAGAAGGCGGCTGTAGCCACCAAGGCACCGGCCAAGAAGGCCGCTGTAGCCACCAAGGCACCGGCCAAGAAAGCCGCTGTAGCCACCAAGGCACCGGCCAAGAA
>JBAXCY010000010.1:0-34373 GCA_037141235.1 Acidimicrobiales bacterium
GTCACCTGGTGAGCGAAGAGGGACAGTCACCTGGTGAGCGAAGTCGGGTGCCCCTCGGGACTCAGGCGCCCAGCACCTCGTCGGCGAACCGGGCTGTCGAGGCCCACGCCGCCACAGCCTCGGGAACCTCCATGTTGATCAAGCCCTGGACACCGTGGATCCCGCCAACGACCACGTCGAGCCGGACATCGCTGTCAGCATTACGTGCCGCCACGGCGAGCGCTTCTGCATCGAGTCGGCATACATCCACCTCGCCGACCTGCAGCAGCAGCGGAGGCATCCCGGACAGCTGGCCACGTGCGGGCGAGGCCCGGTGGTCATGGAGGTCACTGTCGGGGCCCAAGTAGTCGCGGGCTCGGGAGCGAAGGAATCCTTCAGTGATGAACGGGTCGGGACCGGTCGGGCCGTCGGGCCCATAGCCCTGGGTGTCAAGGTCCACCCAGCCCGACAGGGAGATGATTCCAGCCGGAGCGGAGCCCCCCGTATGACATGCGACCTGGGCGGTGGCTAGGGCCAGCCCTCCTCCGCACGAGTCGCCCACGAAGATCGTGCGCATCGGGTCGAGCCCGTCCTCGAGCAGGCCCAGGTAACCAGCGACGCAGTCTTCGATAGCGGCCGGGAACCGATGTTCGGGGGCGAGTCGGTAGTCGATGGTCACGACGGAGACGCGGAGTTGGTCGGCGATGTACTCGGCGTAGAACAGATAGGCGTCGAGATCGCACGATACGAAGGCGCCACCATGGAAGAAGACGGCCGTCCCCCGATCCGGACGAGAGGCTGGCGTGGACAGCCATCCGCATCGCACTCCGCCGGCAGAACCGATCCGTACCGTGGTGCCGGCCTGCAGGGGATGGCCATGGAGTGGCGCCATCTGGGCTCGCACAGTGGCGGCGTCGTCGTCGGGACCGGCAAAGTTAGTCGGCATGCCGTCGATGACGGCGGCCAGCAGCGGGCTGGTCACCGGGCGGGCTTGCGCTCCCGGTAGACCACGACCGGACAGTTCGCATGGGTCACACAGTGCTGGCTGACCGATCCGAGCACCACACCGGTGAAGCTCCGGTGGCCCCGACTGGCCACGACCAGGAGCCCACCGTGACGCGAGGCTTCGACCAGGACGTCGCCGGGGTGGCCTTCGATGGTGTGGGTGCGGACGTCGAGTTCGGGGTAGTCGGCGTGTAGCAGGGTGACCACTGGGTCGAGGATCGCTTGGGCATCGGCGGACGGGTCGTAGCCGTCGGGAAGTGGAATGGGGTTGCCCCACGAACTGGGGTACTCCCACGAAGTGACCAGATCGAGCCGGGCCCCGGTGCGCTTCGCCTGGTCGGCCGCCCACCGAACGGCACCCAAAGATGCCTCGGAGCCGTCGAATCCGACGATGACCGCATCGGCCTTGGGTCCTTGGGTGTCGGTCATCGACCTGCTCCTCTACATAGTCAGTGTGGCTGTTGTGGGCTGACGGCAATCGTGCTGCGCTACCGCGGCCGGAAACCGGTGACTGGAGCGTAGCGGTAGAGGCGGTTGCTGCCGATGGGCGTCGTGATCAGGCGTCGTTGTCGAGCGCAGCAACTCGCCGGACGCCAGCAGCGTCGACCTGTGCCACCCCTGGCCCGCCGGTCGTCGCACTCTCCCCACCGGCATCGATCCCGACCAATCGGCCGAGTGTGGCCGCCACTGACGACTGCACGGCTGCGAGGTCGTATCCGCCCTCGAGGACGACGATCAGACGCCAAGGCTCGGGGGCATACCCAGCCACGACCCCGGTAAGGGCGGCGAAGTCCCCAGCCGACAGGGCCAGTCCGCCCAGCGGGTCGGCTCGGTGGGCATCGAATCCGGCCGAAACCAGCACCCAAGTGGGGGAGAAGGTATCGACGACCGGAGTGACAATGGAGTCGAAGGCGTGCCGGAGGACATCCCCGGTAGAACCAGCCGGGAGTGGGACGTTGATGGTCGTACCTCGACCGGCGGGTCCGCCCACTTCATCGGCCCGGCCGGTACCCGGATACTCCGGCCACTGGTGAGTGGAGACGTAGAGCACGTCAGGGTCGTCCCAGAACAGGTCCTGGGTACCGTTGCCATGGTGGACGTCCCAATCGACGATGAGGACCCGCTCACCGGCGGCGACCAGGGCGGCGGCGGCGACGGCAACGTTGTTGAGGAGGCAGAACCCCATGGCCCGATCAGCCAGGGCGTGGTGTCCCGGCGGCCGGGCCGGTACGAAGGCGGGTCTGCGGTTGGTGGAGGCCGCATCGATCGCCACCAGGCTTGCGCCAGCCGCCATGCGGGCGTCGTGCCAGCTGCTCGGCCTGGCATAGGTATCCGGATCGAGCGGGCCGCCACCGGTGGTGCAGTGCTGCTCGAGCCACTCCAGATAGGCCGGAGAGTGGACCCGGGCCAGGTCGTCGAGCGGGGCCGGTATGGCCGGTACGACCAACAGGTCGGATCCCAGGTGGAGGTCGTCGACACCCCGCATGGCTGCAGCCACCCGGGCCGGCTGCTCCACGTGGCCGGGACTCTCGTGGTCGGTGGCGTGGAGTGGCTCGACGACGATCAGCACGGGATCGATGCCCGTTGGTGACGTTGCGTAACGGTTCGTGACTGTGGGCTCACGGCGTCGGGTTCTGGACCGAGAACCAGTCCCGGGCCTCGAGGTAGGGAGCGAAGGCGGTCACGATGGCGTCAATGTCGGCGGGTCCCTTCGGGCGCTGGATCTCGTAGACCCGGGGGAACTCGAGCCAGCCGCAGGTCAGGTCCCACAGTCGGACGGCGGCATCGCCGGCCGGCGGCTCCACCAGCACTGGACCGAAGAGCATCTGGTCGTCATCGAAGAAGAGCGTGGGCACGCCGAAGCCGCCCTTGGCCACCACCCGCTGGTGCTCGGCCAGAACTTCGTCGCCGGTGGTCGGGTCGTCGATGGCGTTGCGGACCAGTCCGGGGTCCAGACCCATCTCGGACAGGATCTCTTCGGCCACCTCGGGACGGTGCGGCTTGCGGCCGTCGAGGTGCAGGGCTCGCCCAGCTTCGGCGTACCAGCGGTCCAGCAGGTCCATGTCGGTGCGTCGCAGCAGCGCGCCGATCCGCATCATCGACCATCCATACGACCACTCGCGCTCCCACGGGTGCTTGCCGCCCTCGGTGCGATTGACCTCTTCGAGGCTGAAGAACTTCCACTGGATGTCGAGTCCAGTTTCTGCTCGCACGTTCCGGATCCACAACGACGTCTGGTAGGCGTACGGGCACATGATGTCGAAGTGGAAGTCGACCGTGATGGGTCGATCGGGCCGACCTTTAGTCATGGTGCGACTCCTCGTCCGAGCCCGGGACACGCCCCGGGCGATGATGGGAACCGTACACTCGCCGCGTCCTGTGCGGCTGGTGCGATCGCACTAAAAGTGACCGAGGACCGGGTGCGAAACATAGGGCTCCTCGAGGCGCTCGATCTCTGTGGCGTCCAGCGTCAGAGCCTCGGCGGCCAGAGCATCAGCTAGGTGGCCAGGCTTGGTGGCGCCCACGATGGGAGCGGTAACCCCCTTTTTGTGCAGCAGCCAGGCCAGAGCGACCTGAGCGGCCGGCACACCCCGTTCGCCAGCTACCTCGGCCACCCGCTCGACCACATCGAAGTCGGTGGGCTGGCTGTACAGGTAGTCGGTGAAGTCATCAGTGCCAGAGCGCGTGGTGTGCTTCTCCCCTGAGCGGTTGCGGTTGCCGGCGAGGACACCTCGGGCCAGGGGACTCCAGGGGATGACACCCACACCCTGATCGATGCACTGGGGGATCATCTCGCGCTCTTCTTCGCGATAGATGAGGTTGTAGTGGTTCTGCATGGAGACGAAGCGGGTCCATCCGTGGGCGTCCGCTACGGCCTGGGCCTTGGCGAACTGCCAGGCGAACATGCTGGACGCACCGATGTAGCGGGCCTTGCCGGACCGGACGACGTCGTGGAGCGCCTCCATGGTCTCCTCGATCGGCGTACGGTTGTCCCAGCGGTGGATCTGATAGAGGTCGACGTACTCCATGCCGAGGCGGTCCAACGAGGCGTCGATGCCGGCCAGGATGTGCTTGGCCGACAGGCCCCAGCCGTTCTCCCCCGGCGTCATAGGCATGTAGACCTTGGTGGCCACCACCATCTCGTCCCGGCTGAGGTATTTGGGCAGCAGGCGACCGGTGGCTACCTCGCTGGCCCCAGCCGAGTAGGTGTCGGCGGTATCGAAGAAGTTGATGCCTCCTTCTACGGCGGCCCGCACGATGGGATCTGCGCCGTCCTCATCGAGTACCCACGGCCGGTCGGATCCGTTGCCGAAGCTCATCATGCCGAGGCAGACCCTTGAGACGCGCAGTCCGGTGCGGCCGAGGTTGGTGTACTCCATGGGGGGCCTCCAGTGGTCGAGGGGTGTAGGGATCAAAGGGGCGAGTCGAGTTCGACGTGCTGCACTGAGCCTAGACAGGTCACGAGGTGCCGCAAGGGCTACTGGCAGCGAGTGGGCGATGCCCAGTGATGATGTCCGGCGCTAGCCTCGGTCGGGTGATCGATGACGACATGCTGGCCGAGGCCGTGTACGACACCGGGATCCGACGACTGCAGCACGCCTACGCCGATGTGGTGAACCGCCGGGCCTGGAGCGAACTCGAGACCTTGTTCCTGCCCGATGCCGAGGTGGTGATCGATCGGCGAGCCGGTGAGCCGCTCCAACTGGTCGGCGGGGCCGAGGTCGGCTCCTTTATCGGCTCGGCCATCGCACACTTCTCCTTCTTCGAGTTCGTCATCCTCAACGCTCATATCGCCTTTCCTGAGGGTGTGGCGGCCAAGAGCGCGGTGTGCCGACTGTTCATGTGCGAACTCCGCCAGGACGCTGCCACCGGGGCGTTCACCACAGCATTCGGGCTCTATCACGACCGCTACTCCCTGGACGGCACCCGATGGCGGTTCGCCGAGCGTCGGTACCACTCACTGGCCCGCCACGGCGGGGTGCTCGACGTGTTCCCCCTTCCCGACGCCCCGGGCATCGACGTCCCCGGCGTCGGCTCCTGAGGGGCCAGATCCTCAGTGGCGACCCAGGACCAACCCCGCATCAGCCACCAGCCCCCTGAGGCGTGGGAGCATCACCCCATGCCGCTCCTCGTTGTTCGTCACGCCCGCGCCGGTCGGCGCAGTGCGTATAAGGGAGACGACCGTGAGCGCCCGCTTTCCTCTCGGGGGCAAGTCCAAGCCGATGCACTGGTTCTTCTGCTGGCCGCCTTCCGACCTCGGCGGATCCTTTCCAGCCCGGCTGTCCGATGTTTCGAGACGGTCCGGCCCCTGTCGGAAGCCCTCGGTGTGCCCATCGAATCGGTGAGTGAGCTCGACGAGGGCAATGGTCCGGCCGCCCTGCGGCTGATGGAGCGCATGGCGGGGGAGCCAGCCGTCCTCACCACCCATGGGGACGTGGCAGAAGCACTGCTCGAGGTGCTGGCCAGCGACCGCTCGGCCGAGGAGCGCTACAAGCTCCGGCTGTTGAAGGGCGAGGTCTGGGTGGTCCGGTCCAACGGGACGAACCTGGAGATCGTCGATCACATCCACCAGGAGCCGCGCCGTTGAGCTGGCCTGTCGGCGTGGGACGCTCCCTCAGTCGGTCCACCAGTGGACGACCGCTACGCTGACCGGCCCATGAGCACCCCTCTGCCATTCGAGCCGGGCTCGTTCCGCTCCTTGCGAGTGATGGGACGCCACTACGACGCCGCCGAGCGGACGATCACCCTCCAGTACGCCCTTGACGAACAGGTGGAGTTCACCGAGCGGATCACTTTCGAATCACTACCTGATGGCATGCCTGCACCGTCGGGACCGGGCTTCGAACGAGCGCTGCTGCACCTCCAAATTGCCGCTGGCACCAGCTACTACAAGACGGCAGCGCCAGACCTGGTGATCGTGGAGGATGCGATGCTGTCTGCTGGCGAACTGGAGTTCCACCGCCATCTGTACGACGAGGGCCTGCGAGAGTTCGCTGTGACCAATGGGATGGTGGTGCCCCGGCCGGTCGTGGTCACCGCCGACGGAGTCGACCTAGCGGGGGCAGTGGGGCCGCCGACTCCGACGCCACCGAGCGGAAACCTCCCCTCCGGACTGGTGGTCCCCATCGGCGGGGGCAAGGACTCAATGGTGCTCATCGAGTCCGTCCGCCACCTCGGTCCCCGACTGTTCGCCGTCAACCCGCACCCGCTAGTGATCGACCTGGCTGCTCAGGCTGGGCTGGACCTAATCGTGGTGCGCCGCCGACTCGACCCTGGGCTTGCCGCTCTGCACGAAGCAGGGGCACTGAACGGGCACGTGCCCATTACGGCCATCGTGTCGCTCATCGCTGTGGTCGGTGGCTTCGTTTACGGGTACGACACCATCGCCATGGCCGTCGAACGCTCGGCCAGCGAGGAGACCATCTCGGTAGGTGGGGTGCCGGTCAACCATCAGTACTCCAAGAGCCGGGACCTGGAGCTCCTGCTGGCCGACCTGACACGGTCCACGGTGTCGGCCGACCTCACCTACGGCTCGGGCCTGCGGCCCTACTCCGAGCTCGCCATCTCGAGGGCGTTCGCTCGATTGACGAAGTACCACGGCACCTTTTGCAGCTGTAACACCGCCTTCCGTCAAGATGCGGGCCCCGGCGATCGGTGGTGCGGCAACTGTCCCAAGTGCCGATTCGTGGCATTGATGCTCGCCCCCTTCCTGGGCCGAGATGCCCTCACTGCCATCCTCGGCCGTGACCTGTTCGCCGACCGTGACCAGATACCGGGGTTCGCCGCCTTGATGAGCGACGAGGACAAGCCGTTCGAGTGCGTGGGGGAGCGACGCGAATCGGCGGCCGCTCTGCGGATGCTGTCGGGCATGGAGCAGTGGCGCGACGCAGCCGTCGTCGTCGCACTGTCGGCCACCGCCGCCTCGTTGGTCACCGACGAGGACGTGGCTGATCTCCTGACTCCGCAGATCGATCTGGCCTATGGCGATGCCGCTGTGGCCAGCGCGGTCGATGTTCTGCTGTCGGGGGTGCGGTGACTCTCGACGAGGTGCTCGGCCTGCGGGTGGCGGTGTGGGGACTGGGGGCCGAAGGGGCGGCGTTCGTGGCGCTGGCGGAGGCACGAGGGATCGAGCCGATACTGATCGACGACCATTCCGACCGCGCTGTGTCCTGGCTGGGGGCATTCGATAGCCCGAATCGGCCGGTGCTGCTGCCCGGTGAGGTCCCGTGGTCGGAAGTCGACGTGGTGGTCAGGGCACCCGGGGTCAGTCGGTACCGGCCAGAGTTCGCCACAGCCGAAGAGGCCGGTGTGACGGTGACAACAGCCATGGCCCTGTGGCTCGAGGACTACGCAGATGCACAAGTGGTGGCCGTCACTGGGACCAAGGGGAAGAGCACCACAGCGGCCCTGATGGCCGCTGTGCTGGAAGGTGACGGGCACACGGTCGAGCTGATCGGCAATATCGGAGTGCCGGTGATCGCTACTTACGGACGTCCTCGCGCCGATGCCTACGTGGTGGAGGTGTCGTCGTATCAGGCCGCCGATGTAACCCGCTCTCCTGGGGTGGTGGTCCTGACCAGCCTGGCCCCGGACCACCTGGACTGGCACGGCGGGGTCGAGCCCTACTACCGGGACAAGCTCCGGTTGATCGAGGCCGGACCGCCGGGCCTGCTGGCTGTCAGTACTGGAAACCCCGAAGCCGTGCAACGAACCGCCAGCCACCCGCATCGCACCCTGTACGGGCCGCAAGGCCGGGTCCGGGTCGGCAGCGACGGCTGGATCGAGGTCGACGGCGTCCGGTTGGTCGATACCAGCCTGTTGCGGGTTCCGGGTCGGCACAACGTGTGGAACCTGTGCGGGGCAGTGGTCGGTGCGCTGCTGCTTACCGGGGTCACCCCGTCGGCCGAAGCGGTGGCTACGGCCATGGCCGGCTTCGGTGGGCTCGAGTCGCGGTGTAGGCCTATCGGCGAGAGCGACGGCCGTACCTACGTCGACGATGCGCTGGCGTCCAACCCGTTCGCCACCGTGGCCTCCATCGAGACCTTTGCTGGTCGGCCGCTGACGGTCATCGTGGGCGGAGCGGACCGGGGCGTCGACCCTGCTGGGTTGGTCGAGGCACTGGGCTCCCGTCGGCCCATGCCGTCAGTGGTGGTGCTGCCCCCGGGGCCGGACCGTTTGGTCGCCCTGTTGGTCGATGCTGGTTTGCGGGTGGGCGGGGGAGACGGCTCCGGTGACGGTGAGGCCACTGGAGACAGTGGCGGATCGGTCCAGGTGGCCACTGATCTGGCTGGGGCCGTGGCAATGGCAGCCGACATGACCCCTGAGGGCGGGGTGGTGCTGTTCTCCCCTGGGGCGCCCACTCCAGAGGGGGGTGGGGGCTACCGAGAGCGGAGCCGCCAGTTCGCGCAAGCGGCTGGCCTGTCGCCGAGCGAAACCTAGAAGCCGGCTACTGCCTCGAGGCTGGTGATCGGCATATCTCACGTCGCCAATTGCGCGTTCGCGGCGGCCAGGTTGACAGTGCAGCGCCACCAGACAACGGTAGGAGCGAACAGGGGGAGTACGTGTTGACCGAGATCGCCATCATCACCGACCGGGTAGCGGTCGTAGACGCCCTTATCGACCGGGACCGCGGGACGTTCCTGATCGCTCCATCGGACCTGTCCGAAGTGCTCGGGTGGGAACTCAAGCCGAGCGGCCTGTGTCGAGACGACACCTGCGTACTAGTCCCCAACATGGATGCCATCAGGGTCGGTGACCGTCTCGATGTGGTGGCTGTAGCCGCCGCCGTCGGTCAGCCTTCGGTGGTCGACCTCGATGCCGGCATTGTGGCCGTGGCCCTATCGGCCGAGCTTCGCCGCCGAGCACTAGACGATCTCGACGCCCCGGCGTTCACCCTTCCCGATCTCGACGATGTGCCTCACTCTCTGTCGGAGTGGGCCGGGAAGAAGAAGCTGCTGGTCACGTTTTCGAGTTGGTGCGGCTGCCGCTACGACCTGCCCGGTTGGCAGGCCCTCCACGATGAGCTTGGCCTCGAGGGGTTCACGGTGATCGCGGTGGCCATCGATCACAGCCCCGATGACGTGCGTCCCTTCACCGAGGGGATCACCATGCCCGTGCTCTATGACCCACACCACCTGCTGACCGAGTTGTACGCCATCTCCAACGTGCCGACCGTGGTGTGGATCGACGAAGAGGATCGGATCGTGCGGCCCAACGCCGAGGCATTCGGGACCGACACCTTCGCCGACTTCACCGGAGTCGTGTCCGCACCTCACCTAGACCTGGTGCGCCGCTGGGTCCGCCACGGCGAGGTGCCGATGGAGGAGTCCGAGGCGCGCGGGGCCGTGGCCGACCTGTCCGACGACGAAGTGCTGGCTCGGCTGCACTTCCGCCTAGCGGCCGAGGCTGAGCGCCGGGGTGACGAGGTGGCCACCCGCACACACGTGCTGCGAGCCGGCGAGCTCGCCCCGGACGATCTGACGGTGTGGCGGGCGGGGATGCCCCTCGTCGGCGAGGACCCGTTCGGCCAGGATTTCCTCGACCGCTACGACGACTGGAAGGGTAGAGGCAGCCCGGCCCACGCCCTGTCGGGAGACCAGACCGGCGCAGCCAGCGGCTCGACGGCGACCGAGACAGCCCGATGAGGGTGGTTATCGACAGCGAGCTGTGCACCGGGCACGGCCGGTGCTACGTATTGGCCCCACTGGCGTTCGGCTGCGACGACAGCGGGTTCGGTGCGGTCACCGTGTCCGGGGAACTCGACGCCGACCAACTGCGGATGGCGGATCTGGCTGTGGCGAACTGTCCCGAGCGGGCGGTGCTCTTGATCGGGACGGAACCGTCTGCCTGATGCACCGGTGGCTGAGGGTCGGCCGGGACTACTGAGGGCGAGGCTCGCGTGGGAGTCCTAGGGCCATCTCACCGATGATGTTCAGGTTGATCTCGGTAGTCCCACCAGCAATGGTGGTCTGGCGGGCCGCTACCAGGTTGTAGGCCCACTGGCCGTCGAGGGTGGCCGAGGGTCCGAGGACATCCATGGCCAACTCAGCCAGTCGCTGGTCGGCCCGGCCCCAGGCCAGCTTGGCCAGGCTCCCGTCCGGGCCAGCAGGCTGGCCGTTGCGCATCTGGGCCAGTGACCGGTTGCACATCCACCGCATGCAGGCGATATCGGCATAGACCCCGGCCACCCGGTCACGGATCCGCGGATCGGTGAGTGCCTCGGCTGCACCGGGTGCGGTGAGCAGCTGGTCGAGCTTGCGGGACAGTCCCATGTGGAGCCGGGCCACACCGGCTCGCTCAAAGCTGAGGGTGGTCATCGCCACCTGCCAACCCTGGTGGAGGGGGCCGAGCAGCGCTGATGCAGGCACGCGGGCATCGGTGAGGAAGATTTCGCTGAACGGCTGTTCACCGGTGATAGTGCGGAGGGGACGCACTTCGATACCCGGGGTGCGCAGGTCGACCAGCAGGCAGCTGATCCCCTTGTGCTTGGCCACCGTTGGGTCGGTGCGGACGTAGAGCTGGCACCAGTCGGCGATGTGCCCAAGGCTGTTCCACGTCTTCTGTCCGTTGAGGACGAACTCGTCGCCGTCGAGGACGGCACTGGTGCGAAGCGAGGCGAGGTCGCTGCCGGCGTCGGGCTCGGACATGCCCTGGGACCAGATTTCGTCACCGCGAAGCATGGGCCCGAGGAATCGCGCTTTCTGCTCGTCAGTGCCATAGGTCATGATGGCCGGGGCGATGTTAGAGACACCGATGACGTTCAGTGGACCGGGGGCAGAGCGCTCACTCATCTCTTCCAAGTAGGCCAACTGCTCGTCGATGTCAGCATCGCGGCCACCATGCTCTACCGGCCATGCCGGTGCCGCCCAGCCGGAGTCGGCCAGCCGTTGGTTCCACTCGAGCATCACCTCCAGGCGCCCCTCCTCAGGTGCCCTGCCGCCGATCTCAACCACGTCGGGGGTCAACTCTTGGTCGAGCCACTGTCGCAGCTGGGCCCGGAACGCATCAGCCGGGCCGGGATCGCTCTCGGTGGGTTCTGACCGGTTCGAGGTGGTCATGCGTTGGTCTCCCGGTAGCAAGAGCGGCCAGCCGGACGAGGCCGGTGCCGAGGGATGGGTCGAGGGATGGGTCGAGCACGGGCCAGCGTAGCCACACTCCGCCGAATCGGCCGACGCGGTACCGTCGGTCCCGTTCGGATCGGGTCAGATCCACCACCGGCCCCCAAGGGGCCCTCACCACAGGAGGCATGGTCCATGCCGGAAATCGACGAGCTGCTCGCCGTCCTCGACCTAGAGCGCACTGGGGACACGCGCTGGCGAGGTAACAGCATCGAGTTCGGCGGCGGGCCGGTGGTCTTCGGTGGCCAACTACTGGCGCAGACCATTGTGGCTGCGGCCACCATTGACCTGGCCAAAGTGGTGAAGTCGGTCCACACCGTGTTCGCCCGAGGAGCGTCAGCCGACACGCCGCTCGAGGTGGATGTGGAGGTGATGCAGCAGGGACGCTCGTTCGCCAGCGCCACGGTCACCATCGGCCAAGGCGACCGGCTGTGCACCCGTTCACTCGTTCTGCTACACGCCCCGGACGCTGATCTCATCCGCCATCAGCTGCCCGCCCCCGACGTCATGTCGGCGGAAGACTCCCACCCGTCCCCGCACTCGAGCGGCTTCTGGGAGGTCCGGACGGTGGACGGTGTCGACATCGCAGATCCCGATGCGGTGGGCCCAGCAGAGCTCGACGTCTGGACTCGGTTCGTCGGGGCTCCCGGCGACCAGACCATCAACCTGGCGCTGTTGGCTTTCGCCACGGACGGATTCCTGATCGGCACCGCCATGAGGCCCCACGCTGGGGTAGGTCAGTCCATGGCCCACCGCTCCATCTCCACCAGCGTCATCACCCACACTCTGACCTTCCACGCGCCGGTAGAAGCCAGCGAGTGGATGCTGCTCTCCCACGAGAGCCCGGTGTCCGGTGCGGGCCGCAGCTACGGTCGGGCCCACGTCTTCACCGAAGACGGCAGCCTGGTCGCTTCCTATGTGCAAGAGAACATGATCCGGGCATTCGCCCCTAACCAGGCGCCGCCGGTGGGAGGCCGATCTGCTCACTGATCATGGGTCTATCTCGCCGCCCCGACGCCACCATGGGGACAGTGCGGCTGGGATCGCTTGGCATCGGCTCAGCGATGGCTTATCGTGGCCCTGACCTCGCTGTCCACGTTGTTGCGATGTGGTCGGTGGGGCTGGGGATCAGTCGGGGGGATACCGGTGGGGCGCCTGGCGCCATCTTGCTGGTAGATGGTCGGCTGGAGTTCGGCTAGAGACGGCCGCAGGCCAGTCCGGAGACGAAAGAGGCACGGAGATGGACAATGTTCTGGGATATCAGGGAAAGCGGGCCGTAGTCACCGGGGCCGCCTCGGGCATGGGGGCGGCCACTGCAGAGGTACTCGCTGAGTTGGGTGCCGAAGTGATCGGCATGGATCGGGCGCCCATCGCCGTGGCCGTGCAGCAGGCCATCGCCATCGACCTCCTCGACCCCGCATCGATCGAGGCTGCCGCCGGGCAGATCGAGGGTGACGTGCACGCCTTCTTCAACTGTGCCGGGCTCCCTGGGCCGCCCTTCACCGACCTGGAAACGATGCTGGTGAACTTTATCGGTGGGCGCCAGCTCATCGAGACGGTGGCCCCAAAGATGCCATCGGGATCCTCGATCGTCTATGTGGCCTCGGCAGGCGGTATCGGGTGGCAGAGCAACCTGGCCGCCTTCATGGACCTGTTCGCCACCGACGGCTACGGCGCCGGCAAGGACTGGCTGGAGGCGCACCCGGAGCTGTGGGAGGGGAACGGCTACGCCGCCTCCAAGCAGGCCATCAACGCCTGGACGGCGTGGCGGTCGGTGGGGATGATGCGGGACAATGGGATCCGGTTGAATTGCACCAACCCCGGGCCCACGAGCACAGCCATGATGCCGTTCTTCCATGACGCGGTGGGCAAGAGCCTGGTCGATGCAGCCATGGGACCGGTCGGTCGGTACTCGACTCCAGAGGAGCAGGCCTGGGCGATGGTCCTCCTCGGCAGCGAGCGGGCCAGCTATGTGGTGGGCGAGTCGCTCTACGCCGACGGCGGCTTCTACGGTGCGCTGCAGACGGGTCAGATCGACTTCTCGCACCTCATGCCCAGCGACTAGCGCTCAATGGAATTCCGTCCCAGTGATGAGCAGCTGCAACTGGTCAGTACCTTCGCCGCCCTCTACGGCAAGGAGTCGACACCTGAACGGGTCCGGGCGGCCGAGCCGCTTGGTTTTGACCAGCAGCTGTGGAGCCAACTGCTCGACATGGGCGCCTTGTCGATGGCTATCGATGAGGAGCATGGGGGGTGGGGAGCCACGGCGCTCGACCTGGGCCTCGTGGCCGAGCAGCACGGTCGGGCTCTCGGCTCGGCCCCGCTGATCGAGTCACAAGTGGCATGCCGGCTCCTGGCCCGCGCCGGTGGACCTGTTGCCACCGGGCTCCTCGAAGCCGTGCTGGCTGGTGAGCGGATGGTGACGCTGTCGCCGCGACCGCCCAAGGCCGGGTGGGCCCTGCTGGTTCCTGCTGGTGCGGTGGCCACGGACATGATGATCCGACACGGGGACACGCTCGTCGTGGTGCCCATCGGCGACGATCGCGTCATCCCCGAAAACGTCGGCTCTCTGCCTTTGGCCGATGTTCCGGCTGGGGAGCCAGTACTAGATGACGCTGACGTCATCCTGGCTGGGTCGGCACCTGAAGCCATCGACCTCGCGCTCGATGACTGGCTAGGTCTGACGGCTGGCGCCCTGGCCGGGATGGCCGAGCGGGCCGTGGAGATCGGCGTCGCCTATGCCAATGAGCGCGAGGCCTTTGGACAGAAGATCGGTGCCTTCCAAGGGGTGGGCCATCCCCTGGCTGACATGGCCACCGCCTCTGCGGGTGCCACGTTGCTGGCTCGGGAAGCAGCTTGGGCTGTGGCCGAAGAGCCCAGCCGGAGCGCCCAGTTGGCGGCCATGGCCTTTGCCTTCGCCGCCGAGACGGCCCGCGACGCGACGGATGTAGCGCTGCACATCCATGGAGGGTACGGCTTCATGCTCGAGTACGACATCCAGCTCTACTACCGCAGGTCGAGGGCGTGGACCAATGTGCTCATGAGCCCGGCCAAGGCGGTGCGCCGGGTGGCAGATAAGCGCTACGGACCGAGGAAGGCATCGTGATGGACTTCCGGCTGAGAGAGTCCAGCGAGGCCCGCCGGGCCGAGGTCCGGGCGTTCCTCGAGGAGCACATGAGCCTGGCCCTCGAAGAGCGCGTCTACCGCACCGGTGTATCCCACGACGCCGACTTCACCCAGGCCCTGGTCGATCGGGGCTGGATCGCTCCGAGTTGGCCGGTGGAGTTCGGAGGCCAGGGGCTGGATCCTGAAGAGATGGTGGCGGTAGGCGAGGAGCTGCGGCTGGCCGATGCACCCATGTACGGGATCGGCACGACGAACATGGTGTCGGCGGTCATCTTGGCAGTGGGAACCGACGCCCAAAAGACAGAGATCGTCCCAAAGGCGCTGGCCGGCGAGATCGTCATCGTCCTCGGCTTCAGCGAGCCCGAAGCCGGATCCGATTTGGCGGCGGCGGTCACCCGAGCCGAGCGGGACGGCGATGAGTGGGTCATCAACGGGCAGAAAATGTTCACTACCAACGCCCAGATCGGTGACTATGCATTCCTCCTGGCCCGGACCAACACCGAGGTGGCCAAGCACAAGGGGCTGACCATGTTCTTGGTCCCCCTCGATCAGCCCGGGGTCGAGATCCAGGCCGTGTTCACCCTGTCGGGGGAGCGGACCAACATCGTCTTCTACAACGATGTCCGGGTGTCCGACGCCTGGCGGGTCGGGGAGGTCGATGGCGGCTGGCGCACCATGACGGTGGCATTGACCAACGAGCACGCCGCCGGATTTGCCGCCGTGATCGACCGGCTGCTCGTGGCGGCCGAGTCGTGGGCTCGGGAGTCGACCGACGACGACGGTGTATCCCGGATGGAGGACGAAACCGTGCGTGAGGCACTGGGCCGCACCGTCATCGACTTAGAGGTGTCGCGCCTCCTTCAGCGTCGGGTGGCGTGGATGGCCGAAGCGGGAGAGACGGTCATTGCTGAGGGGCCGATGTCGAAGCTGTTCAGCTCCGAAGCCCTCAAGGATCGGGCTCAGGACATGGTCGAGGTGGTGGGCCCTGACGCTCTGCGGAGTTACTTCGACCCTTCGGCACCATCCCACGGCGTGATCGAGCACATGCTCCGGTTTTCGTTGGGGACGACGATCTACGCAGGCACCAGCGAAATCCATCGCAACATGATCGCCCAGCGGGGTCTGGGACTCCCGCGCAGCGGGTAGGCGCCGAACCGCCCGTTGGCTGCCACCTGAGGGTGGTGGCGGAGTCGTGGCTGAGTGGTGGCTGCCACCTGTTTCTGCACTAGTACTTCTCGAACGCATCTCTCTACGAATGGAGTCACCATGTCCGATCCCGTCGTCCTCTCGGCCTGCCGCACCGCAGTGGGTACCGCCTACCGGGGCACCCTGACTGAGACCACAGCCTTCGACCTCGCGGAGACAGTCACCGTCGAGGCCCTGCGCCGGTCCGGTCTCGAGCACGGGGACATCGATGACCTCATCCTGGCCGAGAACCTCTACGGAGGCGGGGTGGTCGCACGGTATGTCACGGCCAAGGCCGGCCTGACCGACATCCCGGGGATGGCGCTTAACCGCCATTGTGCTGGCGGACTGTCGGCCGTGCAGGTAGCTGCCGGTTCGATCGCGGCAGGGATGGACGACGCCATCATCGCCGGTGGCACCAACTCCCAGTCGACCTCGCCCTCGTCGCGCTGGCAGGAGCCAGGGGCGCCCGAAGCCACCGATGGGTGGATCTCCCCGAGCCATCCGGGCACACCTGATGCTCCCTCACTCGACATGTCGATCACCGTGGGCTGGAACACCGCCGTCGAAGCAGGACTTACTCGTGAGCAGCTCGATGCTTGGGGCTACCGCTCCCACATGCGTGCTGTGGCCGCCATTGACGAAGGCCGGTTCGTCCAAGAGATCGTCCCGATGACCATCACCAAGGGGGGAGAGATGCTCACATGGGAGGTCGATGAGCACCCTCGGCGGTCGAGCACGCTGGAGAAGATGGCGTCGCTGGCACCGCTGCACCCCGAAATCGAGGGATTCTCGATCACCGCGGGTAACTCCGCCGGCCTCAACGACGGGGCTGCGGCCCTCTGTCTGGCCTCGGCTGACCTCGCTGCCCGCCGCCAACTCACCCCGTTGGCCACCATCCGGTCCTGGGCATCCGTAGGGGTGGCACCAGCCCGGACAGGCATGGCGCCGATCGATGCCATTCCTAAAGCCCTGGGTAGAGCTGGCCTCGGCATCGGTGACGTCCACCTGTTCGAGATCAACGAGGCCTTTGCCGCTGTTCCGGTGGCCACCTGTGCTGCGCTCGATCTGGACGAAGAGATCGTGAACGTCTCGGGCAGCGGGTGCAGCCTGGGCCACCCGATCTCTGCCACCGGCGCCCGAATGCTGGTGACGTTGATCTACGAACTGAACCGTCGGGGCGGCGGCATCGCCGTGGCTGCCATGTGTGCCGGTGGCGGCATGGGGTCAGCCCTGGTGATCGAGGTAGCGGGCTGAGTCAGCACCGGCTGGAGTCAGAGTCGGCCTGAGCCAGGGTCCGGCTGGGCCAAGACTCCCGAGAGGCACCAGCGCACCAGTTCATCAGGGGTGATGGCATCGCGGCCAGCATTGGCGCCCAGCACCCGTCGGTCCAAGATGGAGATCAAGGTGTGGGTCACCAACTCGGCCTGGACGGCCACGACCAGGTCGTCCCGGAAGGTGCCGTCGGCCACTCCTGGAGCCAGCACCTCGGCCACCAAGTCCACATAGGGGGAGATGGTGGCGGCGAACTCGTCGGTCCGGGTGGCCGCTAGGTGCCATTGGAAGAGCACCATGCCCCGCGAGGCGGGGTCGTCGGTCTCGGGGGTTCCGAACGTGGAGCGCACCAGTGCCTCGAACCGGTCCCGAGGAGTGGTCTGGGTATCGACGTGTTGGCGCACGATGGCCAAGTGGTGCTGGACGGTCTCTTCGATCAGAGCCAGCAACAGGTCGTCCTTGGTGGCGAAGTGCTGGTAGAAGGAGCGCAGCGACAGCCCCGAGCGGTCCACGACTTCTTGGACGGTGAAGTCGGCCTTTCCCGTGGTGCGGAGGAGGTCGACGGCAGCGGCAATGAATATGCCTCCCCGAGTGATGGCCTTCTGACGTGCATCTTTGAGGGTGCGCTCGACGGTGCGCTCCTGCCACTGCACAGGTCCCGCGCGTTCTTCGGTCATCGATGCACCTCGTCGGTCGGGAGCGGCTCACCCTCGCACCGCTGCGGTTCGGCGGGCAGTTCTCCGGGGTGCACGGAGTATAGAAGGGGTGTTTTCATCAGGTCCGGGTATGGTCCCCGGGGGTCCGACTTCCCGGTGGGCCTGCAACTGGGAGCCGCAGCAGGGGAGCCGCAGCAGGGGAGCCGCAGCAGGGGAGCCGCAGCAGGGAAGGGGCAAGGTCGAAGGGTCAGCCGAGGTCGAGCGACCGACCGATGATCTCTTTCATGATCTCGGTTGTCCCACCGTAGATGGTGGTGACCCGGGCATCTACGTAGGCCTTGGCGATCGGATACTCGCTCATGTAGCCGTAGCCGCCGTGGAGTTGGAGGCACCGGTCCACCACTCGGCCCTGCAGCTCCGTACACCACCACTTGGCCATAGCTGCCTCCTCGGCGGTGAGGTCACCACGGTTGAGCGCCAGGACGCACCGGTCGATGAAGGTCTGGCCGATCTCTACTTCGGTGGCCAGCTCGGCCAGCGTGAACCGGGTGCTCTGGAATGAGCCGATGGGCACACCAAAGGCGCTCCGGTCGCGCACATAGGCGATCGTCCAGTCCAGCGCAGCTCGGGCCCCGGCTAGCCCACCAGCCGCCAGTGACAAGCGCTCTTGTCCCAGATTGGCCACGAGTAGGCCGAACCCTTCGCCCTCGTTGCCGAGGAGGTTGTCTACCGGGATCCGGCAGTCGGTGAAGAACAGCTCAGCAGTGTCCTGTGCGTGCAGGCCGATCTTGTCGAGGTTGCGCCCACGGGTGAATCCAGGCGTGCCTTCTTCCACGACCACCAGACTCATGCCGCGGTGGGCTTGGGTCGGGTCGGTCTTGACCGCCACGACCACCAGATCGGCGTTGATCCCGTTGGTGATGAACGTCTTGGACCCGTTGAGGACGAGCTCCTCACCGTCGCTGAGGGCAGTGGTGGCGATGGAGGCTAGGTCCGACCCGGTGCCGGGCTCGGTCATGGCGATGGCGAGGACTCGTTCGCCCCGAGCCACCCCGGGGAGCCATCGGCGGGCCTGCTCCTCGGTTGTGTAGCGCAGCAAATAGGGGAGGGCGATGTCGTTGTGGAGCGCGAAGCCGAGCGCAGCTCCGTTCATCCCGACCCGGTGGAGCTCTTCGGTCAGCACCAGGTTGAAGCGGAAGTCATCGCTTCCCCCGCCGCCGTACTCGGTGGGCACGGCCATGCCCAGGAAGCCGTTGCGGCCAGCTTCGACGAAGACCGAGCGGTCCACGATGCCCGCCTGGTCCCATTCCTCGGACCGGGGCAGCATCTCGGTGGCGACGAAGCGCCGGAAGCTGGCCCGGAACTCCTCGTGCTCGTCCTCGAACAGGCTGCGTCGCATGATCTCCCCGTCTCGGCACCTCGGACCCGGAGGCCGTATCCTATGTTGTCGCAAGGCCAACGCTAGGCTGCGGCGCGTAGCCATGCGGCCACATCGGTGCCAGTCGCTCCGACGATCGGACCATGACGATCGGACCATAACGATCGGCACCATGATGATCGTCGCTAAACGGTGGGCGCCACTCGGGGGACGGGAACGATGACGGGAAACGAGCGCACGGGGATCCTGGCTTGGGGCATGTACCTGCCCTACTGGCGCCTGCAGCGCGCCGCCATCGGTGCCACGTTAGGCGGGCCGGCAGGACGGGGCACCCGAGCGGTGGCCTCCTATGACGAAGACACCACCACCATGGGAGTCGAGGCCGCCCGTCGGGCCTTACGCGCCCTGCGTGGCAGTCCGCCCGACGATCTCTACTTCGCCACCCCGGCCCCGACATATCTTGACAAGACCAACGCCACCGCCATCCACGCTGCTGTGGAACTGCCCGAGTGGAGCGGCGCCTATGACCTTCTGGGCTCGGTGCGGTCTTCGGTGGCTGCACTGCGCGCCGCCCAGGCTCAGGCCGCATCGGGAGGAACCCGTAGCCTGGCCGTGGTCGCCGATCTGCGTACTGGTTTGGCCGGGGGGCCCGAGGAGCGCGACAGCGGAGATGGCGCCGCTGCCTTTGTCTTTGGACCAGGCAGTACCGACAACCCAATCGCGGCCGAGCTGGTGGCCCACGCTGCCGTGTCCAGCGAGTTCTTGGACCGTTGGCGTATCCCGGGTGATGCCGATTCCCAAGTATGGGAGGAACGGTTCGGCCAGGAGGTCTACGTTCCCTTGGTCGAGGCCGCCGCCGCCGAAGCCTGGAGACGGGCAGGGGTCGTGGCGGCCGACATCGACTACCTGGTGCTGGCCGGGCTGCACGTTCGAGGCGTGCAGGCCGCGGGGAAGTCGCTCGGCACCCGCCCCGAGGCCACGGTGGCCGACCGGTCGGCGGTGGTCGGCAATCTCGGGGCCGCCCAAGCGGGGATGCTGCTGGCGGATGCCCTCGAACAGGCTGCTCCGGGGGACCTGATCGCCGTAGTCGTGGTGGCCGACGGGGCTGACGTCTCCGTGTTCCGGGCCACCGACGCCATCACCGAGGTCCAGTCCGGACGGGCCGCGCTCGGGATGTCGACCGTGGCGGACTCGGTTGGTGCCGGTCGTGACGACCTGCCCTATGCCCGGTTCCTCACCTGGCGCGGTGGTCTGCGTCGCGAGCCGCCTCGCCGACCCGACCCGGAACGTGCGGGAGCGCCGGCCACCTGGCGCGTCACCCCGTGGAAGTCGGGTTTCACGGCCAGTGACTGCCGGGCCTGCGGCTTCCGCCACCTTCCCCCGTCACGGGTCTGTCTGCGGTGTCGGACGATCGACGAGATGGACCCGGTGCGCATGGCCGATGCCGTGGGGAGGGTGGCCACCTTCACCGTGGATCACCTGGCCTTCAGTCCGTCACCGCCCGTGGTCGGGGCCGTGGTGGACTTCGAAGGCGGTGGTCGCTATCGGTGCGAGATGACCGACGTGGATCCCGAGCGCCTGGCCATCGGTTCCCAGGTGGAGATGGCCTTCCGGGTCCTGTCCACGGCCAAGGGCATCCACAACTACTTCTGGAAGGCCCGGCCGGTGGGAACGCTCACCGATGGTTCCGGCGACGAGCGAAATGGGGACGCATGAGCAGTAATGGGATTCGCGACCAGGTGGCCATCGTCGGCATGGGGTGCACCCCGTTTGGCGAGCGCTGGGACAAGAGTGTCAACGACCTGCTGGTCGATGCGGCCAAGGACACGATCGAGTCGGCCGGGGTTACCCTCGACGACATCGATGCGTATTGGCTCGGTACCATGACCTCAGGAGTGTCAGGAGTGGCACTGTCCAAGCCGCTGAAGATCGACTACAAGCCGGTGTCGCGGGTCGAGAACTTCTGTGCCACCGGCTCTGAGGCCTTCCGCAACGCCTGCTATGCCGTTGCCTCTGGTGCCTACGACCTCGCCATGGCCATCGGGGTGGAGAAGTTGAAGGACTCTGGCTTTTCTGGACTCACCGGGATCCGGCCCGTTGGTGACGGCACGGATGCCGCCCTGTCCTCGCCGGCTGCGTTCTCGTTCGTAGCTCCGGCCTACGCCCATCGCTACGGGGTCGATGCCGAGGAGATGAAGCAGGTGATGAGCCGCATTGCCTGGAAGAACCATCGCAACGGGGCGCTCAATCCTCGGGCGCAGTTCCGCAAAGAGGTTTCGCTCGAGACGATCACCAAGTCCCCGCGGGTGGCTGGCGATCTCGGCGTCTTCGACTGCAGCGGGGTGAGCGATGGGTCGGCGGCGGCCATCATCTGCCGGGCTGAGGATGCACACCGCTACACCGACAACCCGCTGTACGTAAAGGCGCTGAGCTTCGTGGCCGGCCCCGGTGGAGGCGCCAGTGACCCGGAGTACGACTACACGACCTTCCCCGAGGTGGTGCGCTCGGCCGAGGACGCCTATCGCCAGGCTGGGATCACCGACCCCCGGGCGCAGTTGGCCATGGCCGAGGTGCATGACTGCTTCACTCCGACCGAACTGGTACTGATGGAGGACCTCGGGTTCTCGGAGCGAGGACTCGGATGGAAGGACGTCATGGCCGGGGTATTCGACCTCGATGGCGATCTGCCGGTCAACCCTGACGGTGGCCTGAAGAGCTTCGGTCACCCCATCGGGGCATCAGGGCTGCGCATGCTCTTCGAGTGCTGGCTGCAGTTGCGCCACGAGGCCCCGCCCGAGCGCCAAGTGGCCACGGTGGGCCCGGGTCGGAACCTGGGGATGACTCACAACCTGGGCGGTGCCCCAGGGGAGTGCGTGAGCTTCGTGTCGATCGTGGGTCCTGAGCTCTCGGACTGAGGCTCAGGGCCTGTTAGGCGGGAACGTTGACGCCCATGAGGCCGGCCAGGTTGCCGCCCATGATCTTGGCCTTGGTGACATTGTCCATGCCTTCGAGCTCGTCGACATAGGCGATCGGGTCGCCGAGCCCCTCCGGATGGGGGAAGTCACTGCCGAAGAGCACGTGGTCGGCTCCGACGAGGTCCACCAGCGACTGCAGGTTGTCCTCCCAGAACGGGTTCACGTAGACGTTGCGGAGGAAGGACTGACGTGGGTCCTCGGCGAACTCTTGGGGCATCTTGCTATACACGTCCCCGAGGTCGCCGAGCAGGGTGGGGACCCAGTTGGCCCCGTTCTCCACGGCCGCCACCTTGAGGTTGGGGAACCGGGTGAAGGCCCCATGGCACACCATGGCGGCCATGGTGTCGTAGATAGGCCGGCGTCCCTGGGAGAGCGCACGGAATGCCGAGGGCTGGAACGGCAGGAACTCTGAACTCGACTCCCACCAGTTAGCGATCTGGCTGTAGCCACTGTCGGAGGCATGCATACCTACGAGGAGCCCAGCTTCTTGGATGCGCTCCCAGATCGGGTCGAACTCGGGCAGACCGGGGGAGAGGGTGCCACGCAGCCCGGGCACGGGGGCCGGACGGATCAGGACGCAGCGGGCGCCGCGTTCGATGACCCACTCCAACTCCTCGAGGGCCTGGTCCACCAATCCCATGGCGATGACCGGGGTGGCGAAGATGCGGCCTTCGTAGTTGAACTGCCAGGTCTCGTACATCCACTCATTGAGGGCATGGACAATGACCTGGATGAGGTCGGGATCGTCCTTCAATCGCTCTTCTATGAGGCTGGCCAGGGTCGGGAACATCAGGGCCCGATCGATCCCCTGCTCGTCCATGAGTTGCAGCCGGGGCGCCGGCTCACGGAAGGCGGGGAGGCACTTGATGGGATCACCGATGATCTCCCGGTAGCTCTTGCCGTCCGGGTTGCCCTTTCGGTAGTACTCCTCCTGGGCGCCCGGGGCGGCTACCACCACGAAGGTCGGGTTGGGGATGTACTCGCTGATCGTGCCCCGCACGACGATCTTGGTCCGACCTTTGATGTCGATGTACTCGATGGCCTTGGCGTACTGCTTAGGGAGGAACTTGGTCAGCGCTTCCTCGGTCTCGTACATGTGGTTGTCAGCGTCGAAGATCGGAAAATCCAGGTCTCGTGATGCCACAATTCTCCCCCTTGGCCATGTCCGATGCGGCCAGCAGATCGCCGACACGCCGGATCAACACCCCCGGGAGCCCGGATGGTGCATCTCTTGTGATGAGAATGACATTATCACCGGCTCTCAGGCGTCTCAAGGAGGGGTACACGGCCGCCCGGGGAGGGTGAGACGGCCGCCCGGGGAGGGTGAGACGGCCGCCCGGGGAGAGGAAGCCAGGAGCGCAACGGGAGCCGGCCTGGGGGCAGGCCGGTTGGTGGCCGAGGGAGTTGATCCGAGCAGCGGGTCCAGGCACAGTGGGCCCGGACCTGGCAGGATGCCCCGAGGCGTCACCGACAGACGCCCAGGGAGGGACATCGTGGAGTTAAAGCCGGGGACCAGGTTCGAGAGCCAAGTGTGCGAGACCGAGGTCGTGGTGGTCAAGCCCGGCAGCGGTGGAGAGCTGGCCTGTGGCGGTGCGCCAGTCGTGCCACTGAACACGGGACCAACTGGCGATGCTGCGTTGGTCGAGGGTCATGATGGCGGCACCATGTTGGGTAAGCGCTACAGCGACGAGACGTCGGGCGTGGAAGTCCTGTGTGTGAAGCCGGGGATCGGTGCGCTCAGCATCGACGGCCGGATGCTCGAGCTCAAGACAGCCAAGGCACTGCCCTCTTCCGACTGAGCTCCACCCTGGGCCTTCGGCTCACGGCTCTGACTTGCTTGCCGACTTCACTGGCGGGGCCGAGCGCCAGTCATCCATCCCGTCATCGACGGTGGCGACGGGATAGCTGTTTTCGTGGACCTCGGCCCAGTGTGCGTGGTTCAGTTCGTGGAGAGTGAAGCAGGCGTTCAGCGAGTTATAGAAGCCCATGTTGTCGACCGTCTGGTTGACCGACTCCTTGATGAGCAGCGCCGTCATGGTCGGGAGGCCGGCGATGCGGCGGGCGAATTCCAGCGTCTTGTCGACGAGCTGATCGGCGGGGAATACCTTGGACACCATGCCCAGGCGATGGGCCTCATCGACGTCAAGCGAGTCTCCGGTCAACATGAGCTCTTTCGTCTTGCGAGGACCGAACTCCCACGGGTGGGCGAAGTACTCCACACCGCACATCCCGAGCCGAGTGCCGACCACATCGGCAAAGGAGACGTCGTCGGCGGCCACGATGAGGTCGCAGGCCCACATCAGCATCAGGCCAGCAGCGAACACCGTGCCGTGTACCTGGGCGATGGTGATCTTGCGCAGGTTCCGCCATCGACGGGTGTTCTCGAAGTAGTAGTGCCACTCTTGGAGCATGCGCCCCTCGGCTCCACCGCGCGTGCCGCCGTTGCCCAATCGCGTCGGGTGGGGGTTGTCTGAACGCCACTCGGCCATGGCCACCTTGGAACCCATGTCGTGGCCAGCCGAGAACATCGGACCCATGCCGCCCAGGATCACCACACGGACGGTGTCGTCGGCTTCGGCCCGCATGAAGGCCTCGTCTAGTTCGACGAGGAGTCCCCGGTTCTGGGCGTTGCGGGCTTCTGGGCGGTTCAACATGATGCGGGCGATGCGGCCCTCGTCGAGGGTCTCGTATTGCACGAACTCTTCGGACATGGCTGCTCCTGGGGTGACGGGGCCGCTAATCGGCCGGACGGGCACTGCGAACAGGGTGGGTTGGCCAGCCACCTTCGTTCCTTGGCTGGGAATCTAGGACACTTGGTCGTCTGGTGCCGGGGTGATGGAAAACGATGCAGTGGCCACCGCGCACAGGGTGCCGGTGCCGGCGTTCGCGCCGGCGTCGAAGATGTCGACGGTGACGACGGCTGATCGGTTGCCCCGGCGGACGACGGTGGCCACGGCCCGGGCCGGTCCTGCGGTCACACCCCGGAGATAGTGGACGGAGAGATCTGAAGTGGCCACCGCGTTACGCGGCTCCCCGGCCAGCACCGCTCGTCCGGCCACGATGTCGACCAGCGTGGCGATGATGCCGCCCTGGAGCGCACCGCGGGGGTTGCTGACGCGGCCATCTAGGGTCAGCTCGACAGCCAGGTCGGCCCCTGCCGCGTCGACATCACGCATGTCGAGCTGCTGGAGCAGGTGACCGCCGGAGGCGACGACCTGGTTGTGCTCGTCGAGCACCCGGGCCCGGTCAGTATCACGGTCGTTGCGGTCGTTGCGGTCGTTGCGGTCGTTGCGGTCGTCACCACTGACGGCGCCGGTCACTGACCGCCGGCGATGGTCTTGGTCTCGAGGTGCTGCTCGAAGCCCTCACGGCCGTTCTGGCGGCCTACACCACTGCCCTTGTAGCCGCCGAACGGTGATGCCGCGTGGTAGTAGATCCCGCCGTTGACGCTGACCGTGCCGGCCCGAATCCGTCTCGCTACACCCATGGCACGCTCCTCGGACGCCGAACTCACTGCGCCTGAAAGCCCGTACTCGCTGTCGTTGGCGATCCGGACCGCATCGTCGTCATCGCGGAAGGGGATGAGCACCAGGACGGGGCCGAAGATCTCTTCTTGGGCGATGCGCATGGAGTTGTCGACATCGGCGAAGAGGGTCGGCTCCACGAACCACCCCTTGTCGAGGTGTGCTGGCCGACCGCCCCCAGTGACCAGGCGTGCGCCCTCGGCCACACCGGTCTCCACGTAGCCGAGCACACGCTCGCGTTGGGTGGCGTTGATGAGTGGCCCCATGATGTTTCCGGGGTCCGTCGGGTCACCGTAGGTGACGCCCTCCATGGCTACTTTGGCCATCTCGACGGCTTCGGCATAGCGCGACTCGTGGACGAGCGTGCGGGTGAGCATGGCGCAGCCCTGACTGGCGTGCATGCACATGAATCCGAAGAAGGCCATCTTTGTCTCAAGGTCGCCGTCGTCGAGGATGATGTCGGCCGACTTGCCGCCTAGCTCCAAGAAGAGGCGCTTGAGGGTCGGGGCGCCAGCAGCCATGATCCGCCGGCCGGTGGTCGAGGAACCGGTAAACGAGATCAGGTCCACCCTCGGGTCGGTCACCAGCTGTTCGCCCACCAAGTGATCCGAGGAGGCCACCACGTTGACCACCCCGGCCGGGATGTCGGTCTGCTCGGCGATGAGCCGGCCGATCCGGGTGGCGTTCCACGGCGTGTCGGGTGCTGGCTTGATGATCATGGTGTTCCCGGTGGCCAGGGCCTGACCGAGTTTGCCGATGGTGATCTCGAAGGGGTAGTTCCAAGGGATGATGGCGCCCACCACACCCATGGGCTCCTTGACCACCTTCTGCCAGCTCGGGACGCCGAAGTTCTGGTTGTCGGGAAGATCGCGCTCCCACTCGAAGGAGTCGATGTACTCAGCTGGCCACAGCAAGCCCTCGGCCAGCGGGGCATCGAGTTGGGCCATATAGGTAGTCATGACTGGGCAGCCCACCTCGGCCACCAGCTCGGCCCGTAGCAGCTCCTGCTCGCCCACGATGGCTTCATGGAGCTGGCGCAGGCACCGCTGACGGAAGGCTCGGTCGGTTGACCACGACGTGTCGTCGAAGGCCCGTCGGGCTGAGTCGATAGCCCGGTCCATGTCGGCGGCCGTGGCATCAGAGGTCTGTCCGATGACCTCTTCGGTGGCTGGGTTGACATTGTCGAAGCGGCCACCATCGGAGGCGCCTACGAGGGCGCCGTCGATGAGTAGGCGGGACTCGCCGTTGGGTGCGGTTTCAGACATGTCGATGCTCCTGTCGTGGGGCTGCTGGGCGTGGAACTGACGGGCGTGGAACTGACGGGTTCGGTGCTGATAGTCGTGCGGCTCGCAGCAGACTGGAGGAGGCGGTCGACAGCATCAACGGCGCATTACCCACGTCTTCCCTCCCCGTCCCTGCCCGTCCCTGGCCGTCCCGTCCCCCGGAGCGGCCCCGTGCAGTGGCGAGTATGGCACGCTGCCTGCCAATCTGTCGGCAGACCGGGCCAGATTGCATTACAACAGGGGTCGATGAACCTCTCCCTCTCCGAGGAGTCGCTCCAGTTCCGCAACGAGCTACGCGAGTGGCTCGGGGCGAATGTCGAGCCCACTCCCGTGTTCGCCGACTTCGATGAGGAGTTCGCGTGGGGTCGGCGCTGGCAGGCTCGTCTGGCTGGGGATCGCTGGGTAGGCATCCATTGGCCGACTGCGTTTGGCGGTCGGAGTGCGTCCCCAGTAGAGGTGGCCTTGTTCAACATCGAATACGCCCGGTCGCGGGCCCCGCAACCGGTGAATCGGACCGGGGTCAACCTGGTCGGTCCGACACTGCTGGCCCACGGAGACGACGACCAGCGCCACCGGTGGCTGCCGGGGATCCTCGATGCCGCCGAGATCTGGTGTCAGCTGTTCAGCGAGCCAGGTGCCGGCTCTGACCTGGCTTCCCTCACCACCCGAGCCGTGGCGACCGAGGGTGGCTGGGTCATCGAGGGCCAGAAGGTGTGGACGAGCTATGCCCAGTACTCACGTTGGGGGATCGCCCTGGTGCGCACCGATCCCGATGCCCCAAGGCACCGTGGGATCTCGTGCGTGGCGGTGGACATGACCGCTCCTGGCGTCGAGGTCCGGCCTCTTGTGACCATGACCGGTGAAGCCGAGTTCAATGAGGTGTTCTTCAACGAGGTATTCGTGGCCGACGATCAGCTCATCGGCGGCACTCACCAAGGGTGGATGGTGGCCAACACCACGCTGGCCCACGAGCGGGGCACTACCTTTCCGTTCAAGGAGCAGGTGGTCCACGAGGTATATCTCGGACAACTGCTCGACCTGGCTGCCAGATCGGGCGCCCTTGACGACCCGTTCGTGGCCGACCAGCTGGTCGATGCCTATGTGAAGCTCCGGGTTCTGGGGCTTCACAACTGGCGCACCATGACCCGCCTGGCCCGGGGTGAGGAGCCGGGGCCGGAATCATCCCTGGTCAAGCTGGCGTGGACCGACATGACCCAGTCTCTGTCCGAGGCCGGGCTGGCCGTCACCGGCGACGCGGCCCCGCTGTGGGGCTCGGCCGACGGGAACCCCGAAGGTGGGCGCTGGCAGCGTCAGTGGCTGTGGAGCAAGGCTGCGTCCATAGCTGGGGGGACCTCAGAGGTGCAGCGCACCATCATCGGCGAGCGAATCCTGGGGCTGCCCCGATGAGCGCCAGCGACAGGCCGGTCCGGGTGGTGGAGCACCTATTCATCGGAGGGCGATGGGTGGTGCCGTCGACGGCGGAGACCGTGGACGTCATCGAGGCCCACACAGAGCAGATACTGGGCCGGGTGCCGGTGGCCAGCCCCGAAGATGTAGCGCGCGCCGTGGCTGTGGCCCGGGCGGCCTTCGACAACTCGCCGTGGTCGACCAGCTTGGTGGAGGACCGCATCGACGCCGTCAGCCGGATCGCGGCGGGGATGGCTGAGCGGGCCGAGGATCTGGCTCGGACCATTACCTCGGAGAACGGTTCGCCTATCGGATTCTCGCGACTGGGACAGGTGGGAGCACCCATCGACATCATGCAGTCGATGGTGGATTTGGCCAGGGTCTATCCGTGGGAAGCCCGGCGCACCGGCCGCTACGTCGACTATCTCGAACGTCGTGAGCCCGTGGGGGTGGTGGCTGCCATCGTGGCCTGGAACGTCCCCCAAGTTCTCATCGCCACCAAGCTCGCCCCCGCCCTGCTGGCCGGATGCACGGTGGTGGTCAAAGCCGCGCCCGAGGCCTCGCTGGACGCAGTGATCTTGGCCGAGGTGATCGAGGCGGCCGGCCTGCCCGAAGGTGTGGTGTCCATCCTGACTGGTGGTGTGAGCACCGGTGAGACGCTGGTGGCCCACCCGGGTGTCGACAAGGTGTCCTTTACGGGGTCGACGGCAGCCGGGCGCCGAATCGCCGCCGAGTGCGGACAGGCACTCCGCCGGGTCAGTCTCGAGCTCGGGGGTAAGTCGGCCGCGGTGGTCCTCGATGATGCCGACGTAGAGCGTCTGGCCAAGGGATTGCGCTACTCGTCGTTCGTCAACAACTCGCAGGCTTGTGCCGCCCAGACCCGGATCCTCGCCCCGGCCAGCCGGTATGACGAGGTGGTCGATGCGGTGGCGGCGGCGGCAGCCGATCTCGTGGTGGGGGATCCCTTCGACCCGGCCACCCGGATCGGTCCGCTGGTCAGCCAACGCCAGCGCCAACGGGTGCGCGACTACATCGATGGGGCGGTGGCCGATGGAGCACGTCTGGTGGTCGGAGGCAGTGCCGCCCCCGAAGGCCTGTCCGTGGGCTGGTTCGTGCGACCGACCGTTTTTGCCGACGTGGACAACTCCATGCGCATCGCCCAAGAGGAAGTATTCGGCCCGGTGCTGAGCGTGATCCGCTACCAAGACGATGCCGACGCCATCCGTATCGCCAACGACTCGGACTACGGGTTGGCCGGCTCGGTGTGGACCACTGATGAGGACCGTGGGCTGGCCGTGGCTCGTGGTGTGCGTACAGGGACGTTCGGCGTCAACGGCTATGCGCCCGACCCTCTGGCACCATTCGGCGGCTACCGTGCGTCGGGCATCGGACGCGAGTGGGGTGAGGCGGGCATGGACGAGTACGTCGAGCGCAAGGCCATCCACGGAGCAGGCGGATGACGCCGAGCCCGGTGGACGGGCACACCTTCGATGCCGGGATCGAACATCACCCCATGTCGGGGCTCGATGAGTTCCTGATCCACAACAACCCGCTTCCGGTCCGGGTGATGTGGACCTCGGACCCGCGAGCTTACGAGCGCATGTGGTTCACCTGCCAGGACGATACCGGCGACCTGCTGGTGGTGGCGGGCATGGGCGTATATCCCAACCTTGGAACGGCGGAGGCGTTTGCCATCGTCAACTACCGAGGTCACCACACCACGGTGCGCGCCCACCGCAAACTGGGCCTGAACCGCATGGACATGACGGTCGGCCCCCTGGCCTTCGAGGTGGTGACCCCGTTCCGCGAGTGGCACCTGTCGCTGGGCGACAACGACCACGGGATCGCCTTTGACCTGTCCTGGCAAGATACCAAGCGGCCGGTGTACCGCAACATCGGAGGTGGGGCGGTGGTGGGCACCCAGGTGTTCGCCGGTGTGGCCGGCTATGACGGCTTCGGCCGCCAGTCCGGATGGATCGAGATCGACGGCGAGCGCCACGAGGTCACAACCGCGCACTACTGCGGAACCAGGGACCACCATTGGGGCATCCGCGACGGAGTGGGTGGCCGGGCGCTGTGGGGCGGCTACCAGCACCCCCACTCAGGGGAGTGGGTCGAGTTCGCCGAGTACGGCATCTGGGGCGACCACGTCCTGTACAACCTGGGGGACCAACGACGGGGGAGCGACACCCTGGCAGACCGCCGTTACCGCTTGCGGTTCGAGCCCGATACCCGACTCTTGTTGTCGGGCGAAGTGGACTACGTGTTCGCCGATGGGCACGAGCGCACGGTCGCCTTCGAGCGGCTCGGCCACCAGATCGCCTTCCTGCGCTGTGGCATGTACGGCGGTCCCAACGGCGGAACTCCCGATGGCGACCTGTGGCAAGGCGTGGACGTCGGCGACGGCGTGGTGACGGGGGAGACCTACGACGTGCGTGACCCTGAGGTCCGGTCGCGTATCTGCGGCCTCGACCAGCACCATGCCCGATTCGTCAGCGAGGGCGAGACGGTCTACGGAATCGTCGAGCCCTACGACACACTTTGCTACGAGATGGCCAAGGCTGGACGGGGCGGATTTAGCCTGCTGGAGTGACGTCGGCCGCACCGGCACCGGCACGAGGGCCGAGCACATACCCGCTGCCGCCGGGGTCGTGATACCACCCACCAGCCGCCTCGGTGCCTCCGTCGACGTGGATGGTCTGCCCAGTCACGTAACTCGACATCCTGCCGGCCAGGAACACGGCGGCTCCGGCCATCTCGTCGACGTGGCCGGCCCGGCCCATCGGGACGATCCGGCCGAACTGCGCTTCAGCACCGACGGGGGCTACGGACACCATGCCCTCGGTCCAGGTGATGTCTGGTGCAAGGGCGTTGACCCGGATGCCGTGGAGGGCCAGCTCCAATGCGGCGGTTTGGGTGAGGCTGATCACCCCGGCCTTGGCAGCGGCATAGGCGGCGTACCCGGGAGCGGCCCGCACGCCCTCGATCGAGGTGATGTTGATGATGCTGCCGCCGTCACCGTGCTCGACCATGGAGCGGGCTACCCGCTTGGTGCACAGCAGCACGCTGCGCAGATTGGCCCGGTAGAGCGCGTCCCACCCGTTTTCGCTGGTGTCGAGCAGATCTGAGTGGAACACTCCGCCAGCGTTGTTTACCAGGATGCCCACCGGTCCCAGCTCGTCGAGCGTGCGGGCCAGGGCTGCATCGACCTGGTCGGGCTCGCGGACATCCACGGTCAGCCCAAGGCCCCCGATCTCGGCTCCGGCCGACTCGGCAGTTTCCGGGTTCCGCTCCCACACGGCAACGGAAGCGCCGAAAGCGGCCAGCCCGCGGCCGATGCCGCGGCCGATACCGGCTCCGCCACCGGTGACGACGGCTACCCGGCCGGTGAGCAGCGCATACGAGGGATCCATGCGGCCAACGTAATCGCCAGGGCCGAATCAAGTAGGGGATCCGGGTCAGGGGTCAGGGATCCGGGTCAGGGATCCGGGTCAGACGATGCGCGAGTCGCGTCCCTCCCAGTACGGATCCTTCAGGAGCCGCTTGAACAGCTTGCCGCTGGGGTCCCTGGGCAGGGAGTCCACGATGTCGATCGATCGCGGGCACTTGTAGGTAGCCAAATGCTCATGGCACCAAGCCAGCAGCTCAGCTTGGTCTGCTGCGTCGGCCAACTGCACCACTCCCTTGACCGACTCGCCGAACTCGTCGTCGGGAATCCCGAACACGGCTGCGTCCAAGACGGCGGGGTGGGCAACCAGCACCTGCTCCGCCTCCCTCGGGTAGATGTTGACCCCACCGGACACGATCATGTCGGCTGATCGGTCGGTCAGATAGAGGTAGCCGTCCTGGTCGACGTAGCCGACGTCACCGAGCGTGCGCCACCCGTGCTGGTCCTGGACCGACGCTGTTTTGTCCGGATCGTTGTGGTACTCGAACTCGTGGCCGCCGGAGAAGTAGATGGTGCCAGCCTGACCAGCGGGCAGCTCCTCGCCGCCTTCACCCACGATGTGCATTTCGTTGCGGGGGCGGCCGACAGATCCGGGGTGCTCGAGCCATTCGCCCGGAGTGATGAACGACGAACCGAGGTCCTCGGTACCGGCGTAGTACTCGTAGATGATCGGACCCCACCATTCGAGCATCTGGTACTTGACCAGTACGGGGCACGGGGCGGCGGCGTGGACCACGTAGCGCAGACTCGATACGTCGTGACTGAAGCGCTCCCGTTCGGGCAGGCGCAACATGCGGGTGAACATGGTGGGCACGAACTGTGCATGCGTCACCTGGTAGCGCTCAATGGCGGCCAGGCAGTCATCGGCGTCGAAGGTCTCCATGACCACGGCGGTCGCACCGAGTCGGTGCATGGCCATGGTGTAGACGAGGGGCGCCGAGTGGTAGAGCGGAGCGGGCGACAGGTAGACGGACGACCCAGTGATCCCCATGGCGCCGATCCCCTTGGCAATCACTACCGAGGGGGCCTCTGAGTCACCGGGCCGGGTGATGCCGAGCGGCTTGCGCACTCCCTTGGGCACTCCGGTAGTCCCCGACGAGTAGAGCATCTCGCGTCCCTCGGCCTCGTCATCGAGGGCGGTCGGAAGGCCCGAGGCGAGCACCTCGGCATAAGACAAGAACCCGGCGACGTCGCCAGTGGCGGCAATGAGGAGCGGGACTGCGCTCAGGTCGAGCTCGGTGGCTACCGCCACCAGGTCGGCGGTGATCACCAAGGCGCGTGCCCCGCAGTCATCCAAGATGTACTGGGCCTCCTCCCGGCGGAGGTGGGCGTTGAGCGCCGTGTAGTAGAGGCCAGCCCGCTGGGCGGCCCAGGCTGCTTCGATGAACGGCGAGCCGTTGGTCATCATCAGGGCCACGTGGTCTCCGGCCTGCAGCCCGGCTCGACGGAAGACATGGGCAAGGCGGTTGGAGCGCTCATCGAGCTCGCCGTAGGTGGTGACCTCGCCCGATCCGGTCATGATGAGGGCCGGCCGGTCAGGATGGGCGGCGCTGTGGGCGCCGAGGTGCGGGGCGGGCGTCAGCGGTGCGGAATCCATAGTGGCCGGAGTGTACGCCGAGGGCTGGGCCGACACCGGGTGACGGAGAAGGACGGCTCGGGGCCGCCATTGGCGCTTGGCTGGGTAACGTGGTGGCCCACCGGGGAGGTGGACGATGGTCGGTTCTGTGTCGGGGGTGGCCGAAGATAGGCCGGAGATCGCATTAGGCACTCCCGGGTTCTACCTCCGTCCTGATTATCACGAGGTCCTGGCCTGGCTGCGCGCCAACGCCCCGGTGTATCCGACGGTTGATGGCATGGTGGCTCTCAGCCGATGGGAGGACGTGCGGGACGTCAGCCGAGACCCGTCACGCTTCGTATCTAGCCAAGGTGTGCTCATCAACGATCCGCTGCGTAACAGCGGCGGTGGCGGCCTCGGTGCCTTCTCCATTCTTCACATCGACCCACCCCTCCATGCTTCTTACCGGTCGGTCATCAACCGGCTGTTCACCCCCCGCTCGTTGGCGCCGCTCGAGGACCGCATACGCGAGATCGTGCGCGTCGCCCTCGACGAAGCGCCTGCCCGCGAGCCCATCGACCTGGTCGACCGTCTGGCCGCACCCATCCCCATCGCCGTGATCGCCGAACTGCTCGGCATCGACGGGTCCGACGTGGCGCAGCTGCGGAAGTGGTCGGATGCCACCATCGAGTCGGCCGACGGGTCCTCCAACGAGTCGGCCGCCAGCATGGCTGAGTTGCTGGGGTTCCTGACCGACTACATCCGCACTACCGGGCCGGACGGAGTCGAGCTGTTGGGCGTGCTGACCACTACTGAGATCGGCGACCGACTGCTCGACGAGGGCGAGGTGCTCGGGTTCCTGCTGACCCTGCTGGTGGCAGGCAACGAAACAACCCGCACGCTGCTGTCGGGAGGGGCCGAGGCCCTGGCCCGCCACCCGGCCCAGCAGTCGCTGCTGGCCGAGGACCTGTCGATAGTGGCCCCGGCCGTCGAGGAGATACTGCGGTGGGTGACCCCCATCCAGGCCTTCGGCCGCACGGCCGCCGTTGACGTCGAGGTGGCTGGTACCCCGATCCCGGCCGGCTCCTTCTTGGTCATGCTGTACGCCTCGGCCAATCGGGATGATGCAGTCTTCGGCCCTGACGCCGGTGCATTCGACGTGCAACGTCGGATGGGTGCACCACAGTTGGCCTTCGGGTTCGGTGAGCACAGTTGCCTGGGGGCGAGCTTGGCCCGGCTCGAGGCCCGCATCTTCTTCGAGGAACTGCTGGGCCGATACCCGCGGTTCCTGCTGGCCGGCGAACCGACGTACACGAGTTCGACGCTGGTAAGTGGGGCCGAGACGCTGCCCGTGTTGCTGAGCGGCTGAGCGGCTGAGCAGCTGAGCAGCTGAGCAGCTGAGCAGTCAGCTCGTGAGCAGTGCGGCCCGTCCGCTGGCGGTGAACTCGTCCCGCAAGGC
>JBAXCY010000011.1:0-34280 GCA_037141235.1 Acidimicrobiales bacterium
GACGGTTCAGGCCTGACGGTTCAGGAGACGACCGGCTGCTCGTCAGCCAGCTCGACCTCGACTGATGGCTCGTCACCGACACGGGTGACCAGTTCGACCACGCCTCCTGCATCGCGCACGTCACCTGCAGCCGAGGCCAGGGCCTCGATCCGGGCCGCGGTATCGACCACGGTGAGTAGGGCTACCGGGGCCCGCATGGAGCGCTTGGCCGTCGTCTTGGTCCGGCGGACCGCGCCCAGCACATCGGCGGCCACCTCGAGCACGGCATCGATGGTTGGATCCGGGGACTCGCCGGCAGTCATGCCCAGCTCACCGGCCGTAGGCCACGGTGCGGTGTGGATAGAGCCGGCTTGCCACCACGACCACACCTCTTCGGTCACGAAGGGCAGCACCGGGGCCAGCAGCCGCAGCATCACCGACAGCGCTGCGGCCAGGGCAGCCCGGGCCGAGGCCGTGCCGTCTTGACCGTTCTCGCCATAGGCGCGGGTCTTGACCAACTCCAGGTAGTCATCGCAGAACGACCAGAAGAATGCCTCCGTGCGCTCGAGGGCACGGGCGTAGTCGTAGGCCTCGAAGGCCGCGGTCGCCTCATCCACCACGACGGCCAACCGGGCCAGGACAGCCCGGTCGATCGGTTCGGTAACGGCATCGATCGGGGGGATTACCAGCGTGCCGTCGTCATCGGTCAAGCGGCCGAGGGCGAACCGTGATGCGTTGAGTACCTTCATGGCCAGGCGCCGACCGACCTTCATCTGGCCTTCGTCGACGGCCGTGTCTGTCCCCGGCCGCCCACTGGCCGCCCAGTACCGCACGGCATCGGCTCCGTGTGTCTCCAGCAGGGGCAGCGGGGTGACTACGTTCCCCTTCGACTTGGACATCTTCTTGCGGTCGGGGTCGAGTACCCATCCCGAGATGGCCGCGTTGGCCCACGGCAGCGCACCGTGCTCCAGTTCGGAGCGCACCACGGTGGAGAACAGCCAGGTGCGGATGATGTCGTGGCCCTGTGGCCGCAGATCCATCGGAAAGACTCGGTCGAACAGGTCGGGGTCGTCCCCCCATCCACCGGCGATCTGAGGGGTCAGCGACGAGGTCGCCCAGGTATCCATCACGTCGGGGTCGCCGACGAAGCCGCCGGGCACACCGCGCTGGTCGGCGGTGAACCCGTCGGGCGCATCGACCGACGGGTCGACCGGCAGTGTGCCCTCGTCGGCCAGGATCGGTGAGTCGTAGACGGTCTCGCCGTCGGCATCGATCGGGTACCAGACCGGGAGGGGAACTCCGAAGAAGCGTTGGCGGCTGATGTTCCAATCGCTGGTGAGGCCCTCGACCCACGCCCTAAACCGGTGCGCCATGTACGGCGGGTGCCACACGAGCTCTTCGCCCCGAGCCAGTAGCGCCTGGCGGTGGGGCAGGGTCTCCACGAACCACTGGCGGGACGAGACGATCTCGAGGGGTCGGTCGCCCTTTTCGAAGAACTTGACCGGGTGGGTGATGGGTCGCGGCTCACCGATCAGCGCACCCGATTCGGTGAGCAGCTCCACGATGCGCAGCTGGGCCTGCTTGACGGTGCGGCCGGCCAGCTCGTCGTAGTTGGCGACGGCCTCGACCGGGGTGTCGGACTCCCATCCGTCGGTGCCGAACTCGACGGGAAGCAGCCGTCCGTCGCGGCCGACCACGGTCCGGGTGGGCAGGGACAGCTCGCGCCACCACACCACGTCGGTGGTGTCGCCGAAGGTGCAGATCATGGCAATGCCGGAGCCCTTTTCGGGATCGGCCAACTCGTGGGCCAGCACCGGGACCCGAACACCGAACAGCGGGGTGGAGACAAAGGTGCCGAACAGCGGCTGGTATCGCTCGTCGTCGGGGTGGGCCACCAAAGCCACGCACGCCGGCAGCAGCTCGGGCCGGGTCGTCTCGATCTCGACCCCACCCTCTGCATCGACCCGGGGAAAGCGGAGGCGGTGGTAGGCCCCAGGCCGTTCCCGGTCCTCGAGTTCGGCTTGGCTGACGGCGGTACGGAAGTCGACGTCCCACAGGGTGGGTGCGGTGCGCTGGACGACCTGGCCGCGCACGGCCAGGCGCAGGAATCCGCGCTGGGATACCCGCTGGGACCGTTCGCTGATGGTGGCGTAGGTGTGCGCCCAGTCGACCGACAGGCCGAGGGTGCGCCACAGGTGCTCGAAGACCTGTTCGTCCTCGATGGTCAGCTGATGACACAGGGCCACGAAGTTGGGCCGGGAGATGGCGATGGGGTCCTTCGGTGCCTCGTCGGGCGGGATGAAGTCGGCGTCGTAGGGGAGGCTCGGGTCGCAGCGAACGCCGAAGTAGTTCTGCACCCGTCGCTCGGTGGGCAGGCCGTTGTCGTCCCATCCCATCGGGTAGAAGACCTGGCGGCCCCGCATCCGCTGGAACCGGGCCACGGCATCGGTGTGCGTGTAGGAGAAGACATGGCCGATGTGGAGCGAGCCGGACACCGTGGGCGGCGGAGTGTCGATGGAGAAGACTTGAGCGCGGGTGGCGGTGCGGTCGAAGGAGTAGACCCCCTCGGCCTCCCACCGGGCAGCCCAGGTGGCCTCGAGGCCTTCGAGGCCGGGTTTTTCTGGGATGCCCCGCCCTGTGGTGGCGTGGCCGATGGGTCCGTTCGTCTGCTCCGGCATGATCGGGTTACCGTACCCTGCGTGCTCCTGCTCCATGACACTGCCACCGGTGAGGTGGCCCCGCTGCGCCTCCGCTCCCCCGGAAAGGTGGGCCTATACGTCTGCGGGCCGACCGTGGATGGGATCCCTCACCTGGGGCACGGCCGGTTTTCGCTCGTGTTCGATGTACTGCGCCGCTACCTCTTGTTCAGTGGGCTCGAGGTTACCTACGTCTCCAACATCACCGATATCGAGGACAAGATCATCGACCGGGCGGCCGATCGGGGCATCCCCATCGACGAGTTCACCGCCATCAACGAGGCGCTGTGGTGGGAGATCATGGACGCCCTGGGCGTGATGCGGCCCGATGAGGTCCCCCACGCCACGGCCTACGTGGACCGCATGATCGTGCTCATCGGCGACCTGGTGGCCAAGGGAGTGGCCTACGAGACGGCTACCGGGGTGTATCTGTCGGTGCTCGATGTACCCGGATATGGCCTCCTGGCCCGACAGCCCCTCGACTCGTTGCGAGCCGGAGCCCGGATCGAAGCCGACGAGGAGAAGCGCTCGCCGCTCGACTTCGTGTTGTGGAAGAAAGCCAAGCTCGGCGAACCCAGCTGGGAGGCACCCTGGGGGGCAGGCCGCCCCGGGTGGCACACCGAGTGCGTGGTCATGTCACTCGACCTACTCGGTGAGGGGTTCGAACTCCACGGCGGCGGCCAGGACCTGATGTTCCCCCACCACGAAAACGAGCGGGCCCAAGCCGTGGCCGACGGCAAGGAGTTCGCCCGCCACTGGATGCACAACGGCTGGGTCACGGTGGGCGGCGAAAAGATGTCCAAGTCGCTGGGCAACTTCACCTCCCTGGCTGATCTGCTCGAGCGCAGCGACCCCCGCGCCTACCGGCTCCTCGTACTGCGGTCGCACTACCGCTCGCCCATCGAAGTGACTCCGGACACCATCGCTCAGGCCGAGGCCGGCTTGGCCCGGCTCGATGAGCTGGCCCGACGGTTCGCCCTCCCTGACCTGCTGGCTGACGTGCTGGCCCTGGGGCCGCCGACGGGGCCGCCGACGGGGCCCGATGCCGCCGTGGGTGAATGGGACGACGAGGCGGTAGCGGCGTTCATGGCCAGTATGGATGACGACCTCGACACACCTGGTGCTCTGGCCGCGGTGTTCGACCTGGCCCGCCAGGCCAACTCGGCCGCCGATGCGGGCGACGACCGGAGTGCTATCCGGGCCGCCGGAACCGCCAACCTGCTGGCTGGCGCCCTAGGGCTCCGACTGCAGGGTGCTGTCGATGATGCTGTGGACGAAGTTTCGGCCATGTTGGTCCGCCGGCGGGACGACGCTCGGGCGGCAAAGGACTGGGCCGCCGCCGATGTGCTCCGGGCTGAACTCGAGGGTGCCGGGTGGTTGGTAGAGGACAGCGCCGAGGGCACTCGCATCCGCCGACGGTAGGAAGCGACGCCACAAAGCGACGCAAGAACTAACGGGCGGCGTCCGTCTTGTCGGGCCGTCCGATCGGGAGGCTCCGTACCGCTGACTGGCTCGTGCACCGGCCGATGTTGCTCGGGGCGTGCCGCCGTGGTTACTATTGAGTAACTACGAAGCGACCCGCCGTTCGTCGGCGTGCGTGCGGCCCTAGTGCCGACACCGGTCAAGGCAGTGTTTGAGGGGCCCCCGGGCCGGAACGGAGCACGATCACCATGGCTGAATTCTCTCTCGATCTCGACGAGGACACCCTCCAGATCCAGGGCTGGGTACATGACTTCGCCGCCAACGTGATGCGGCCCGCCGCCCACGAGTGGGACGAGCGCGAAGAGACCCCGTGGCCCATCATCGAAGAAGCCGCCCGCATCGGGCTGTACTCGTTCGACTTCATCGCCCAAGCATTTGCCGAGCCGTCGGGTCTCATGATGCCCGTGGCCCTCGAGGAGCTCTCGTGGGGAGATGCCGGTATCGGCATGGCCATCTTGGGCAGCACCCTCGGCCTGGCCGGGATCGCCAGCAATGGCACCCCCGAGCAGCTCATGGAGTGGGGACCTCAGTGCTACGGCACCCCCGAGAAGATCCAGTTGGCGGCCTTCGCCGTGTCCGAGGCGGACGCCGGGTCCGACGTGTCGTCGCTGCGCACCCGGGCCGTCTACGACGAGGCCAAGGACGAGTGGGTGCTGAACGGCACCAAGACGTGGATCTCCAACGGCGGTATCGCCGACATCCACGTGGTGGTGGCCTCCGTCGATCCCGAGTTGGGCTCGCGTGGGCAGGCGAGCTTCATCGTCCCGCCCAAGACCCCAGGTCTGTCTCAGGGGCAGAAGTTCTCGAAGATGGGCATCCGTGCGTCGCACACCGCCGAAGTCATCCTCCAGGACTGCCGGGTTCCGGGCCACTGCCTGCTCGGTGGCAAAGACAAGCTCGACGAGAAACTCTCCCGCGCCCGTCAGGGGATCAAGTCGAGCGGCCAGGCGGCCATGAAGACGTTCGAAGCCACCCGGCCCGGCGTCGGCGCCCAGGCGCTCGGCATCGCTCGTGCCGCCTATGAGTACTCGCTCGACTACGCCAAGGAGCGCAAGGCCTTCGGCCGGGCCATCATCGAAAACCAGTCCATCGCCTTCAAATTGGCCGACATGAAGATGCGGATCGATGCAGCACGCCTCCTGGTGTGGCGGGCCTCGTGGATGGGACGCAACGGCAAGGACTTCGTGGCGGGCGAGGGTTCCATGTCCAAGTTGTTCGCCGGAGAGACGGCGGTGTGGGTGACCGAAGAGGCCATCCAGATCCTCGGTGGCTACGGCTACGTGCGCGACTACCCGGTCGAGCGGTGGCACCGTGACTCCAAGATCTACACGATCTTCGAGGGCACCAGCGAGATCCAGCGCCTCATCATCGCCCGGGCCATATCGGGTGTGCACATCAAGTAGAACGAAGTTGCCGCATCCATTGACTCGGTCCTGCTCTTGGACCGAGAGTTCCCTCAAGCTTGGCCGCGTGCAGGTCGTGGGTTACGAGTACAACCTGGTCACAGGAGCGGTTGCCGAGGTCAATTAGGGCCTGCTTCCAGCACCCGCTGTGACCCGTATCCCTACCCTGGGACACAGAACCGCCGGTGTCATAACATGGCCACATGGCTGAGCCCGAGTCGTCCTCTGAGGGTTTCGACCGAGACGCGGTGCACGAGAAATACCTGGCCGAGCGGGACAAACGGCTGGTTCCTCACCGAGCCGACATCCGGGATCTGGAGACGGACGAGTACTTCGCCCGCTACCGCGACGATCCATTCACCCAGACCGAACAACGCGACCCAGTGGCCGACGACGTCGATGTGGTGATCGTGGGTGGCGGCATCGCTGGGGTCCAGGTCGGAGCCCGGCTGCGCCAGGCCGGGGTGGGGCGGATCCGTATCATTGACCGGGCCGGCGGCATCGGGGGTACCTGGTACTGGAACCGCTATCCCGGAGTGATGTGCGACATCGAGTCCTACATCTACCTCCCCATGCTCGAGGAGCTCGACTACATCCCCACCGAGCGTTACTGCTCTGGTGACGAGATCCGGAGGCACCTGGAGAACATCGCCCAGAAGTTCGACCTCACCGACGACGCCTTGTTCCACACCGGGGTGACCCGTGCCGCGTGGCACGAGGACACCGCCCGCTGGCGGATCGAAACCGACCAAGGTGACGTGGTCACGTGTCGCTGGTATGTGCTCGCCGTCGGGATCCTCAATCTGCTGAAGCTGCCCGTCATCCCTGGGATGCAGGAGTTCGGCGGACACTCGTTCCATACCGCCCGGTGGGACTACGGCTACACCGGAGGCGGCCCCCGCCAGGCACTCACCGGGCTCGAAGACAAGGTGGTCGGCCTCATCGGTACGGGGGCCACCGGGATCCAGTGCGTGGCGCCTCTGGCTCAGTCGGCCCGCCAGCTCTTCGTGTTCCAGCGCACCCCGTCTGCCATCGGTGAGCGAGGAAACCGGCCCACCGACTCGGATTTTGCCGAAGGACTCGCGCCAGGCTGGCAGCGTGCGCGTATGGATAACTTCCAATCGATCATGCTGGGCCGGCCCACCGAGGTCGACGAGATTGACGACGGCTGGACCCATCACTACGCCGCCGCCCAGAACGCCCCACGTGTCGAGGGCATGAGCGTCGCCGACTACATGCGCAGTGTCGAAGAGCTCGACTACGGGATCATGGAGTCCCATCGGCACCGGGTGGACAAGTTGGTGGCCGACCCGACCACAGCTGAGGTGCTCAAGCCCTACTACCGCTACATCTGCAAGCGCCCGTGCTTCCACGACGAATACTTCCCGGCGTTCAACCTGCCCAACGTCACCCTGGTCGACTGTCCGGCCGGGATGGACCGCATGAGCGAGCAGGGCCCAGTAGTCGATGGACAGCAGTACGCAGTCGACTGCCTCATCTACGGAACCGGCTTCGAGGCTGAACTCACCCCGCTGTTCCACCGGGTGGGTCAGGAGATCGTTGGACGCGAGGGTGTCACCTTGGCGGACAAGTGGGCCGACGGGGCGTCCAGCCTGTTCGGCATGCTGAGCCGGGGCTTTCCCAACATGATGGTCATGCCCGCCCCCGGGCAGCAGGCGGTGGTGACCGTGAACTACACGCAGCTAGCCACGCTCGGGGCCGAGTTCATCGGCCGTGCCATCGGACAGCTCCAAGGCCGGGGCGTGCAGGTGTTCGACGTGAGTGCTCGAGCCGAGGAGGAGTGGACCCAGTCCATTGTCGACTCCTTCCTCGACCCCAGTGCCGTCCTGTCCGCGTGTACGCCGTCACGCATCAACAACGAAGGCCACCCTGAGACCATGAACCCGCGCAACGGAAACTACGGTCGCCGCCTCGGCGACTGGTTCGGCTACCGCCACCTGCTCGAGGAGTGGCTCGAGGCAGGTTGCCTGGAGGGCCTGGAGCTCGACACGAGAGCGGATCCCCGATGAGTTCACGGACACGGGTGGCTGTGGTCACCGGCGGTGGCGGTGGGATCGGTGCCGGTGTGGCTCACGAGCTGGGCCGCCAGGGCTGGTTCGTAGTCACCGTCGACCCGCTGGTCACTCTGGATGGATCGGCGTCGCTGCCCGAAGCCGATGAGACCACAGCCGGCCGCATCGTGGCGGCAGGGGGAACGGCACGGGCCTCGGCGGTGTCGGTCACGGATTCCGAGGCCGTCCGCACGCTGTTCCAGGAACTGGCCGACGAGCACGGTGGTCTTGACGCCGTGGTCAACGTGGCGGGGATCACCCGGCAGACCTACTTCGGCAAGGGGACGGAAGAGGATTGGCTGGCCGTGCTGGCCGTGCACCTCGAGGGCTACCTGAACGTGCTGGGGGCCGCCCTGCCTTTGATGGCTGACGCCGGGTACGGCCGCGTGGTCGGCGTCACCTCGGGTTCGGGTTGGCGGGCCGCCGATGCTGGGGCGTATAGCTGCGCCAAGCGGGCTATTGCCGCGCTGACCTGGCAGCTGGGCCGCCAAGCCCCACGAGGGGTGTGCGTGAACGCCATGTCGCCCATTGCCGCCACCCGAATGCTGGCCTCGGCGCTCGAGCGGGCACGGAAGGCAGGACGATCGGGTGGCGGCGGGATCTCCTTCCTCTCGGTGGCCGAGCCCGAGGCACTCGGACCGTTCGGCGCCTACCTGGTCGGTGAGGACATCGAGTGGTGTCGGGGCCAGGTGCTCTTTGCTGGAGGTCCGGAGGTGGCCGTGATCGATCCGCCCCGCCTCCTCGAGGTGGTGCGCACCGACGAGGTGGAATCGCTCGACCGGGTGTTCGCCGACGTCATCCCGACAGCCTTCGCCAGTGCCGAAAGCCGCCAGGTCTCCTCTGGCGGCAGCAACCCGCGGTTCGGGTCGATCTTCGGTGCACCTGAGGCCGGTGAGGCCGTACCTGATCCTGGCCCGGCCCCGGTGCGGTCCTGCTTGCTGGTGTCCGATCGACCGATGCTGGTGGCGTCGCTGGTAGCGGCCTTAGAGGCCCGTTCGATCCGGTGCCACCATGTGGAGCCACTACGCGGCTTCGCTGAGGCCGCCCGGGCGCTGCAAGCGGCAGTGGCAGTCCTCGGCCCGGTAGACGCAGTAGTGGTGGCGCCGGTGGGTGACGCGCTCGGCGGAGACGCGTCGGCCGGGGCAGTATCGCCCCACGGTGCGGCAGCCTGGGAACGGGTCTTGGACGAGCACGCAGGGATCGTCGGGCAGATACACGCCGATGCCAGTTGGGCCCGTGCCGTCGCTGACTACACCGTCGATGCGGCCCGGACGGACCGGCCAGCCCGGCTGGTGATACTGACCGATGCAGCCACCTCGGGAGGCAGGAGCCGGGCTCAGGCCGCCTGTCAGCACGCCCGAGTTTCGATGGCAGCAACCGAAGGCAGGGTGATCGCCTTCGCTGCTGCCTTGGAGGCACCCGAAGAAGCTGTTCACCGACCGGCCGCCGCCCTCGTCGCCCACCTGCTTGGGCATCCAGCGGCGGCCGAGATGTCAGGAGCCGAACTGGTGGTGGGCGACGGATGGCTGGGGCTGCGCAGTCACCCACGGCCGGCGGGAAGCATCACCTTTGGTGGACCAGCGGTGCCCGGATGGCTCGATGGGACACTCCGCCAGATCGTGGGCACGATCGGACAGCCCGACTTGGGAGCGGATCGATGACCGAACGCCCCACCCGTGTGGTCGATGCCCACGTGCATCTGTGGGACCCGGCTCGGACCGACTGGTACCCGTACCTCTCTCATCCCCAGGCGCCAGCCACGGCCGACATCGCCATGATGTACCGGCTCTACGACGTCGACATCTATCGGGCCGAGTCATCGAGGTGGAGCGTCGAGAAGTTCGTCAACGTGGCCGCGGCTACGGGCCTGCACTCCATCGACGAGACCATCGAGCTCGACGCCGAGGCAGACAGCCGGGGTGGGCCCTCAGCCATCATCGGTGGGATTCCGCCTACGGACACGGTGGCTGAGGCCATTGCACTGCTCGACCGACAGATGGCCGCCCCTCGTTTCCGAGGTGTCCGCCCTATGGGCCGATTCGACGGGCCCCTCCCTGCTGGCGAGGTGCTGGCCAGCCTGCAGGACCGGAACTTGGTGTTCGAACTGATGACTCATCCGGACCAACTGCAGGTGGCGGCCGAGGGGTTGGCTGGTTTCCCTGACCTCGCTGTGGTGGTGGAGCACGCTGGGTGGCCGCGCTCGGCGTCTGGTGAGGAGGGCGTTCTGTGGCGTAAGGGGATGACAGCATTGGCCGACCTGGGTGACCATGTGGTGTGCAAGCTCTCCGGACTGGCCATGCCGCTCGAGGCTATGAGCGTGGAGGCCTTCGCCCCGTGGCTCGAGTACGCCATCGACCTGTTCGGCGTCGACCGGTGCCTGTTCGCCAGCAACTTCCCGGTCGATGCGATGTACGGAACGTTCGATACCCTCTTCGACATCTACAGCACGGTGACGGCCGGACTTGGTCCCGACGCTCAAGAGAAGTTGTTCGCCCAGAACGCGGAGCGCATCTACCGCTGCTAGGGGCCGAGGTACGCATTGGTGGCCCCGCCGATGTGGCGCCCACGATCTGCGAGGCCTACAGACGCCCTTTTCAGGGCAACTGCCGTTGGTAGATTATGGCCATGAACAAGGGTGGGACACGTTCGAACAGCTTGCAGAAGCCTGACCCCGAGCACCGCCAGCGCGGCCTGGCTCAGGTGCGGCGTCGTCGGCGGCTGGGCCGCCACGTTGGTGGCACAGTGGCCAGCGTGGTCGCTGGGATATTGGCCACGACGACGGTTGCCGTGATGGTCGGAGACTCGCTGTCGCCGTCGGCTGGCGCCGTATCGCCATCGGTGGCGAGTGGCGTGTGCGCCACTGCGCAACCTCCTGCGCTTCCATCGGTTGCGCTTCCACCGGGTTGGAACTGCACGTGGTCGACGGGTCCCATGAACGATCCGGGCTTCCCCATCGCCCAGTCCTCCCCGATCGTGGCCGACCTCGACGGCCAGCAGTCTGTCGTCGTGGGGGACCGCAAGGGGAGCATCTACGCCTACCACCTCGACGGCACGGTGACTCCTACATCGGTCGCAGGCTGGCCCACAGTCAACGGCGGCATCCCCATCGATTCGACTCCTTCGATCGTGCCCGTGGCCGGGGGACGTCCGACGGTGGCGGTCGGATCCGGAAATGACGCCAATCCAACTACCGGTGGCTTTCAGGCTTACAGATCTGACGGTTCGCAGAAGTGGTTCACTCCAGTGGAGAATCCTGCCAGTGACAGCGTGCCGGCCGGCGGGGTCCAGGCCGGTCTCACGGTGGGCAACCTAGGCAGCGCTGCAGCGGGTCTGGTCGCCGGGTCGCTTGGGCAGGTCAGTTATGCATTGCGTGCGGACACTGGTGCACCCCTTACGGGCTGGCCGTTCTTCAACTCGGACAGCACCCATGCCACCGCAGCCCTGGCCGACCTGTATGGCACCGGGAAGAACGAGATCATCATGGGTGGCGATCAGTCCACTGGACAGGGCCGCGGTCGTTCGTATTCGGACGGGGGACACCTACGAGTCCTCACCGGAGACGGCAACCAGGTCTGCCGGGCCGACACCAACCAAGTGGTGGACTCCTCGCCTGCGGTGGGTGGGTTCCTGTCCGGGGGCCGCACCGGCATCGTCATGGGCACCGGGGGCTATTTCCCAGGAGCATCGGACACCAACACGGTGAAGGCCTACGACACTTCCTGCGTCCTGCAGTGGTCGGCGATGCTCGACGGCAACACGTTCTCGTCGCCTGCGCTTTCCGACGTCCTGGGTAACGGATCCCTTCAGGTGGTCGAAGGCACCGACTTGGGATCAGCGGGTACGGGCTCCGTCTGGGTCCTCGATGCCACCACCGGCCAGACCATCTGGAAAGCCACCGGGATGGGCCGGGTGATTGGCTCGGTGGTAACGGCTGACCTGACTGGCGGGGGATACGCCGATGTACTGGTGCCGACTGTCTCGGGAACCTATGTCTACGACGGCCGCTCCGGTGCACTGGTCACCATACTGAGCCAATACCTGGGACTACAGAACTCGCCGCTGGTGACCAACGATCCGAACGGGACGATCGGGATTACGCTGGCCGGCTACACCGGGGGTGCGCCAGGTGGCATCGGACGGATCGACCACTATGAGATCCAAGGATCCAACGGTGCCGCAGCAGTGGGGCCCGGCACGTGGCCGATGTTCCACCACGACCCGCAGTTGACGGGGAACGCTGGGCGCACCACCCCGGCAGGTTCGATCCCGGCGTGTTCGATCCCGGCTGCGGCCCTCGGGGGATATCAGCTGGCCGCATCTGATGGTGGGGTCTTCTCCTACGGAGGGGCACCGTTCTGCGGTTCGATGGGTGCAGAGCACCTCAACGCCCCCATCGTGGGCTTCGCCATGGCGGCATCGACCGGCGGCTACTGGGAGGTGGCATCGGACGGGGGAATCTTTGCCTTCGGGGGGGCTGGATTCTTCGGATCCATGGGAGGCCGGTCGCTGAACAAGCCGATTGTCGGCATGGCGGCTGTCCCCGATGGCACCGGCTACTGGGAGGTGGCATCGGACGGTGGAATATTCGCCTTCGGTAGTGCCGCCTTCTACGGATCCATGGGTGGATCGAAGTTGAACCAGCCAGTAGTGGCCATTGCTGCTTCTGCTGATGGGGCCGGCTACCGCATGGTGGCATCCGACGGTGGAATCTTCGTCTTCGGGGATGCGGCCTTCAGCGGCTCCGAAGGAGGTAAGCCGCTGAACAAGCCGATCGTCGCTACCGCCAATGATGACGACACCGGCGGCTACTGGGAGGTGGCCTCCGATGGGGGCATCTTCGCCTTCGGTGGCGCCCGGTTCTTCGGGTCTACCGGAAATGTGGCACTGGTGGCTCCTGTGGTCGGCATCGCCTCGACGGCCAACGGCAGCGGCTATCGAATGGTGGCCTCCGACGGTGGAGTGTTCAGCTTCCATGCGCCGTTCCTGGGGTCCAAGGGTGGATCGCCATTGAGCAAACCAATCGTGGGCATGGCCTCGTTCTGACGGCATAGGCCGACCCGTAGTCAAGGGAGCAAGGCGTCGGTTACCGTGCATCGGTGCCCAGCAACGGATCGACGAACGACGGGGGACAGGTGCCGGGCGGTGGGGTGCCTGGCGGTGGAACGCGACCCGCCACGCTTCTCACGCTGTGCACCGGGAATGCCGCACGTTCGGTCATGGCCGGAGCCATGCTGCTGGCGGGGGAGATTCCCGTGGTGACGGCGGGCACCCACGTCATCGAGGGACAGCCGATGAGCCGGCGAACCCGGGATGCGCTTGGATCGGTCGGGTTTTCGGCCGATGGGCACCGGAGCCACCAGATCACCGAGACCGACATCGACGATGCCGTACTGATCCTGGCCATGGCGGCCGAGCACGTGTCCTACATCCGACGCAAGCATCCGGACGCGGCAGCCAAGACCGCCTCGATCAAGCGCCTGGTGCGCGACCTTCCTCCCGGCCCCGAGCCGCTGGCCGACCGCCTGGCTGGGCTCGGCCTGGCCGATGTGGAGATCGAGGCATGGGAGGACGTGGAGGACCCAGCCGGTGGCGACGACCTGGTCTATGTCTCGTGTGCCACCGAGTTGGCGGAACTGTGCACCCAGCTGCTTGTGCTGTTGCGCTGAACCCTCAGTCCGTCCAGCCCACCCCGATCAGCCTGGCAGTGCCATCAGTTGGAGGAGGCCAGCTCAGGAGAGCGGGTGGTGATGTCCGCGCACTCCAGACACACTGACTCGGGGATGATGCCGATCCGCATGAGCAGCGCAAACCCCTTGCATCCGAGGCAGATTCCGAAGGCGGCCTCGAGGAAGGCGGCAGCGGCCAGCATGGCCACGACCACCCATGTGGCCCCGGCGAGACCGAAGCCGAACCAGAGCACCAGCGCTGTGGTGGAGAAGACGGCTCCAATGGCTTGGGCGAACCGCTTGGGCGGACCAGGCATCAGCTTGGGAGACCAGGGGAGACGAGGTGCCACCACACGAGTAGCCAGTTGGCCGAGCGGGCTGAACCGGGGGCCGCTCAAGACCCGGGCCCAGAACCCATAGGCCAAGGGGAGCAGGATCCATGGCTGGCGCAGGACCATGGCTGCCACGCACATGAGCACGACACCGCTGGCCACCGTGCGGGCCGCGTAGTCGTTGACCGGATTGGGGAACGTGAACACCCCAATACCTTACCTTTTGGGTCAGGAATAGCAACCGGCTCAACTCCTGGGGCGACCCGGCACCCATCCGGGATGGGCCGCCGTTCCGAATAGGATGGGTGCAAGTGGATGTGGAACAAGCGAGCGATGCCAACTTGGTAGTGGCTGTTGGGCGGTGGTTCGAACCCGCCCTGGCTGAGGTCTACCGCCGCCACGGCGGTTCGGTGCACGCGTTGGCCCGTCGCATCCTCCGCTCCGAAGCTACGGCCGAAGAGGTCACGCAAGAGGTGTTCCTCGACCTCTGGCGCGCTCCCGAAAAGTTCGACGCTCAACGGGGAACGCTCCGGTCGTTCTTGCTGGCCCGCACCCACGGCAAGTCAGTCGACGTCGTGCGAGCCGAAGTGTCGCGCCGCACACGCGAGGACCGGACCGTGCGTGAGACAGCGACCGCTCCCTACGACATCGACCACGAGGTCTGGGACCTTGCCATTGCCGAACAGGTACGCGAGGCCCTGGTGGCCCTGCCCGCCGAACTACGCCAGCCCATCGAGCTCGCCTACTTCGGTGGGCACACATACCGCGAGGTGGCAACGATGCTCAATGAACCCGAGGGGACGGTCAAGAGCCGGATCCGTTCCGGGCTCGGCCATCTCCGGGTGAACCTGATCGAACGGGGCATCGAGCCCGCCGGAGCCGGGCTGTGAGCGTGTCGTCGATGGGCATGAGTCACGAGGACATCCAGGACCTCTTGGGGGTCTACGCGCTCGATGCCGTGGACCGTGAGACGGCGGCATTGGTCGAGGAGCATCTCGAGGTCTGCCCGAAGTGCTCAATCGAGGTGGCCCAGCATCATGAGGTGGCCGGACTCCTGGCCAACTCTGGCAGCACGGCACCGGCCAGCCTGTGGGACGGCATCGCCGGCCAGCTCAGCGGTACCTCGGACCAGTCGTGGGACCGGCTGTCCGCCCGACTCGATGGACACGGCACCGAACGGGACCTGGGGACAGGGCAAGATGGACACGACGGGGGAGACGGACACGACGGGTCGGCTCCGGCATCGATGCCGAGTTCCACAGCCGATGATGGATCGACGGCGGCAAGGACTGCCGTGGCTGATATCGGATCAGCACGTCGCCGTCGCCCGCTTTCGATCGGAGCCGGGCTGGTGGCTGCGGCCGCCGCGGTCATCGCTCTTGTCTTCGGGGTCCAGGTCCATCACCTGAACGGCCGGGTCAGTGCACTCCAAGGCCAATCCCGACTGGGGGCGGCCGAACGCGCAGCGATGGCGGCACCCTCCACGCGGAAAATTGACCTGACCGCCACCGGGCCGAACGGAGCCGTCACCACGCCAGCGTCAGTGGTACTCACGGCTTCCGGTACCGGATTCGTGGTCAATGAGTCCGGCGTCGGCCTGGCTCCGCTGCCGTCGGATCGGACCTATCAGCTGTGGGGCGTGGTCGGCACGCGGACCATCTCATTGGGGCTGCTCGGTCGCCGCCCGGCCATCGTGCCGTTCAGCGTCGCCGGGACGGTGCCGGTCACGGCCTTCGCCATTACCGAGGAGGTAGCGGGCGGTGTGGTCTCATCGGCCAATCCGGCGGTTGCCGCAGGGTCGGTTCCCGTCTGAACGACCGGGTCACTCGTCATCGAGTGACCACTGTCCACCCTGCGAATAGGAGCGTTGACGGATGTTCTGGGTCCTTCTGCATCCAGTGACCCCTAGATCCGATGGACCTGACGGAGGCCGGCCCACGCAAAGTCGGCCAGCCGGGCGGCAAGTTGTGCCGCCTCCGCCGCCCGATCGATCTTCTCGGACGTTTCAGAACCGGGATGCCGGTTGGCATCCAGCCACAGTCGGCTGGCACCCTCGGCCATGCCGACCACAGCATGCGCCAGAAGCCTGCGGTGCGCCGGATCGAGATCAGCATCGATGAGCGGATCGATGGTCTCGGCAATGGCCTCCTCCACTCGGCGGAGCGCATCGCCGAGCTCCCGATCGTCGGGAGCATCGCGTCCGTACAAAAGGCGGAAGGCGTTCTCGTTGTCCACCATGAGCTGGAAGTAGCCAGCGAAGCCGAACTCGACCTGCTGGCGCGGTCCTTGGGCAACAGATGTGGACCGGACGATTCCGTCGATCATCTCGACCGAAAAGACGTCGAGCAGCTCAAGGTAGAGCGCCCGTTTGGACTCGAAGTGCTGGTAGACCAGCGGTTTCGTGACCCCAGCGGCTTCGGCAATGTCGTCCATGGTGGTGGCGGGGTACCCGTGTTCCGCGAACAGGGACAGGGCCACCTCGAAGAGCTGGCGTCTGCGGGCATCGGCGGTGAGGCGTCTTCCAGTCTTGCTTGCTGAACTGCTGGTGCCCGCCTCGGCGCCGGTCCCATGCCGGTCTGCGGTGGCTGAGGGCCTCATGGTCGTCATGGTAGCCCCGACCCGGGAAACCGCAGGTGTAGTGGGGTCTGAACAGATTTCAGGACGATCGTCCGCCAGGCTCTCCACGATCGGGCTGGCTCGGCACTCGGACTGTTCAGAGGAAGTTGGCGAACCTAGAGGGCAGGGAGCACGGCGGCGATCCGCCGGGGGAGGTCATCGAGGGAGAAGTGGGCCCGGGCCACCGCGAGGTTCCGGCCCAGCAGGCCTCCATCAGGAGCGGTAAGCCAGGCATCGAGGCGATCCACGTCGTCGAGCGGGAACCAGTCGAAGCCGAATGCAGCCAACTCGGCCGCCACCGGATACGGGCCGATGAGCAACGGCCGGGAGTGGGTGACCGACTCGAGGCTCGGGTTTCCGAAGCCCTCCCACGTAGATGGCAAGGCCACGACGTCACATGCTTGGTAGGCGTCGTCGATGGTCATGACGCCTCCCGCCCCAGAACCACCGGTCGTGGTCGGTACGCCGAGGACCACCGGACACGGGGCATCTGCGATCAGTCGATCGAGCTCTGGGCCGTAGCCGTCCTCCGGCGGTCCCAGCAGCCAGTAGGTGGCCCTCAGCCGCGCCGCCGCTGTCATCCCACCGGCAACGTTCTTCCTGGCCAAGGCTCGTGTCGGCTGGAGCACGAGTCGCTCGGTTGTGCGGATGCCGAGCGCCACCCGCACCGCGTCACCGGCCGTTGACCGCTTCAGGCCGCCGCCCGCCTTCGGGTCCTTCTCCGGCACGACGAACGAGTTGTAGACAGTCGTGGCGCTGATGCCACGCGACGACAGCTCGTTGCGGCTCAGCTCGTTGATGGTGACATGGCGCCAGCGGCCGTCGTCCGGCGGGGGCGGATAGGTCGAAAACTGAGGCCTCTGCCACGGGAGGTCGTGGTGGTGTAGGACGGCCGGGCGCCCCGCCAGGATGCGGGCCACCATCTCCCATGCCGCCGGATTGAGCGGCAGCGAGCAGAGGTTCTCCACGATCACCAGATCGGCGCGGGACAGGGCATCACACAGCGCACCGTGGTCGGGGCCGCCGAGTGCGCCGATACTGAGACCTGGGACGGTCACATCTACGGCCCCACCTCCGGCCACCGTATAGGTATCGAAACCAAGAACCTCGAGGGCGCGCTGCCACTTGGCGGCCTCGATGGCCACTCCATCGGTGCCGCCCAGACGGAAGGAGAGGAGTGCTGCGGTCGGGATGCATCCACCGTAGCGCCACGGCACTACCGGCACTGTTGCGCCCGGTTGTCGCCCTCGGGGTACCGTCGGGGGGTGCCAGTCACCGAAACCCCCGCCGCCTCGTCGAACGGCCCTTCGGCCTCAGGTGACCTCCTCGCCGTGCGAGCCGGTCCGGTCTTGACGCTCACCATCAACCGGCCGGAGCGACGCAACGCCATGACCTGGGATGTCATCGCCGGCCTCCGGCGGGAGCTCGCCCTGGCCAAGGTCGACCCCAAGGTGCGGGTAGTGGTCCTAGCTGGGGCTGGCGATCAGGCCTTCTGCGCGGGAGCGGACCTGTCGGGAATGGTGCCAGCCGACCCGGGAGGAACCTCGGACGGATACCTGGACCATCATCTGGCCCGAGGGTGGCTGGCCGAGCTCTTCGAAGAGATGTGGGGCCTCGGTAAGCCGACCATCGCCCGGGTGCAGGGGTGGGCCATGGCCGGTGGGTTCGGCCTGGCCCTGGCGTGCGACATGGTGATCGCCTCCGACGATGCCAAGTTCGGGGCACCCGAGCTCAACGTAGGGCTGTGGCCGTACATGGTCACGGTGTCGTTACTGCGCTCGATGCCTCCGAAGAAGGCGCTGGAGCTGATGCTCACCAGTCGGGTAGTGGGAGCCGAGGAGGCGGACCGGATCGGTTTCGTAACACGGGTGGTTCCGGCCGACCAGCTCGACGCCGCCGTGGCCGACCTGGCTGCCGTACTGGCCTCCAAGCCGCCAGGGGTGATCAAGTTGGGCCGCGATTCGTTCTACAATGTGATCGATTCAGCGGCCTCTGAAGCGCTGCCCTACCTCCACGCCATGCTGACGGTCACCAGCCAGACTGCGGAGGCACGGGAAGGGATAGCGGCGTTCGCCGAGAAGCGCCCCCCGTCCTGGCAGGTGGCACCGGTGACCGACGAGAGCGCCTGACCACTTGACCGCTTGACCAGTCGCATCGAACATGCGGCCACAGACGACCAGCAACAATCCGACGTACGAGATCCTGAGGAGTCCCACCAACATGGCCAAGCGAGCACTGATCACCGGCGTGACCGGACAGGACGGTTCCTACCTGGCTGAACTCCTGCTCGACCAGGGCTACGAGGTGAGCGGGATGGTGCGGCGGTCCAGCACCATCAACTTCGAGCGGATTGCCCACATCCAGGACCGGATCAACTTGGTGGCCGGTGACCTGCTCGACGAGGTCTCGATGATCAACATCTTGAAGGAGATCCGGCCCCAGGAGGTCTACAACCTCGCTGCCCAGTCCTTCGTGCAGACGTCGTGGAACCAGCCGGTCCTGACGGGGGAGACCACCGCCCTTGGTGTGACCCGGGTGCTCGATGCCGTGCGCACCGTGGACCCAGAGATCCGCTTCTACCAGGCCAGTTCGTCGGAGATGTTCGGGAAGGTGCAGGAGGTCCCCCAGGTGGAGACCACACCCTTCTACCCCCGCAGCCCCTACGGCGTGGCCAAGGTCTACGGGCACTGGATCACCGTGAACTATCGGGAGAGCTACGACCTCCATGCCTCCTCGGGGATCCTCTTCAACCATGAGTCTCCTCGCCGGGGCCTCGAGTTCGTGACCCGCAAAGTGACGCATGGCGTGGCCCGCATCGCCGCCGGGCTCCAGGACAACCTGGCTCTTGGCAACCTTGATGCCCAGCGCGACTGGGGCTTTGCTGCTGACTACGTGCGGGCCATGTGGCTCATGCTCCAGCAGGACCAGCCCGACGACTATGTGGTCGCCACCGGAGAGACCCACTCGGTGAAGGACCTCGTCGAGTTGTCGTTCGCCGCCGCTGATCTCGACTGGGAGAAGTACGTGGTCATGGACGAGCGCTTCCTGCGACCAGCCGAGGTAGACCTCCTGGTAGGGGATCCGGCCAAGGCCGAAAAGGTGCTCGGGTGGCACCGGGAGGTGGACTTTGCTCAGTTGGTCCAGATGATGGTGGAAGCTGACATCGCCTTGGTGAAGAGCCAGCAGGCCTAGCAGTTGGCCATGAGCGGACTAGCGGCGATCCAGGCCGACCCGCTCGGACTCCTGGTCGCCTTTGGCGCCGGGATGCTCTCGTTCCTGTCGCCATGCGTGCTGCCTCTGGTGCCGGCCTATCTGTCGATGGTCTCGGGGCTGACGGCGGCCGAGCTCGGCGCTTTAGGACCGGTGTCGTCACCCCGACCGGCCGACGTCGTGGCCGGGCCAGATGGAGCCACGGCTAGCGCCGTCACTACTGATCCCGGTCCCGGTCCCGGCCCCGACGAACTACGGCGCCAACGCAGTCGTCTCCTGCGGGGGATCCTGGCGTTCATCGCCGGGTTCACTGTGGTGTTCACCATCCTGGGGGCTTCGGCATCCTCGCTGGGGCAGCTCTTCTTGACGCATCAACACGTGCTCGAGGTCGTGTCTGGGGCACTCATCATGTGCTTTGGAGCTGTTCTGGTGGCCATGGCCGCCGGCGTGGTGCTCCCCATGGCGCTTGCCGGAGAGAAGCGGTTCATCGTGCGGCCCTCGATGCTCGGGGACTGGGCTCCACCGATCATGGGCATGGCCTTCGCCTTCGCATGGACGCCCTGCATCGGCCCGGTGCTGGGCAGCGTGCTCGCCCTCGCCGCCGGTACCGGAGGATCGGCTGCCGGAGGGATCGCCCTCCTGCTGGCCTACTCGTTTGGGCTGGGAGTCCCCTTCCTACTCAGTGGGATTGCCTTCGGGCGGATGACCGATCTGGTGGCCAAAGTTCGGGGGCGTCTTCGGATCGTGGACCTGGTGGGTGGGGTCATCCTGGTCGTCTTCGGGCTGCTCTTGGTGACCGGCAATGTCGACATACTGTCGGCGCATATCTCCAGTTGGCTCCGGGCCCTGCACTTGGACCGGTTGTCGAACAGCTGATCCCCCGAGAGAGCCAGAGGCACCACCCCCTCGGCTTTCCCTTGGCCTTCCCTCCCCGTCTGGCTACGGACCGTCTACCCCCGTAGCATTAGCGGAGCACATGGCCATCGCCTCTCCTTCTCCCTCCGCTGTCTCGCTGCGCGACGTAGTCGCCTTGTCGGGACGGTTTCCGCTCCTTGCCGGCGTCGACCTCGACGTCGCTGTGGGGGAGACCGTGCTGATCGATGGCCCGAACGGGGCTGGCAAGACCAGCCTGCTCCGCGTCTGTGCCGGACTGGTGCCATTGGCATCGGGTCGGCTTTCGGTGCTCGGCATGGACCCAGGCCGGCAGCGGACGGCCGTGCGCAGGCGGATCGGCCTGCTCGCTCATGCGTCGCATCTCTACGACGATCTGACCGTGATCGAGAACGTGCGGTTCGCCGTGCGAGCCGCCGGTGGCGACATCGCCCGCATCGGCCCAGCGTGCGAGAGATGGGGACTGGTTGGACGACTGGCCACCACGCAGGCATCCAAGCTCTCGTCCGGCCAGCGCCGTCGGGTCGCGCTCGCCGTGTTGACGGCTCGATGGCCGGAGATATGGCTACTCGATGAGCCTCACGCCGGACTCGACGCTTCAGCCCGTCAACTGCTCGACACGGTCATCGCCGAGGCGGCCGCATCTCAGGTCACCATCTTGATCGCCAGTCATGAACTTGGGACCGTCGAGGACATCGCTACCCGGGCCGTAACCATTACCGGAGGACGGGTGACGGCGGAACGAGTGCTGAGCCGTCAGATCCCCACAACGTCGGGATCGGTGACCCATGTGGCGTGACGCCGTCCTGGTGGCCGGAAAAGACTTGCGCATCGAGTTCCGCTCGCGCGTGGCCCTGTCGCAGGTGGCACCCTTCGGTCTCGTGGCCCTCGCCCTCTTTGCCTTCGCCCTCGGCCCCGATCGGGTGATCATGGCCAAGGGGGCACCCGGCCTTTTCTGGGTTGCCGTGCTGTTCTGCACGGTTCTGGCCATCCAGCGGAGCGTCTCGGTGGAGTCGGCCAACGGCGCTCGGGACGGGCTTCGACTGTCCGGCATTGATCCTGCCGGCCTCTACTTGGGCAAGAGCGCGGCCGTCGCCGTGCAGTTGGTGGTGCTCGAAGTCCTCCTCGCGGCGGGTGTCGTCCTGCTCTACGGGGCTCGGATCGCCGTCCCCTGGCTCATCGTCGCCTCGTGTGCGCTCGGCACGATCGGGCTGGCCGCCACCGGGACGCTGTACGGTGCCCTGTCCTCGGGACTGCGGGTGCGCGAGACGCTCCTGCCGTTTCTGCTCCTGCCCATCGTCGCCCCCGTCCTCCTGGCCGGAACGAGGATCTGGCAGGCAGGCATGGCCGGGGGGACTCCATCCGACGGCACCCAGTGGCTTCGGCTCCTCGTGGTGTTCGATGCCGTCTATCTGGCCATTGGTGTGGCCTTGTTCGGCCCGATCCAGGAGACGGCATGACCGACGACCGGAGTGCATCCACCGGAACCCTTCCTCATCCGCAGGCCTCCGTCGCCCCGAACACGGGTGTGACCTTGGCTCCGGTGCAGACGTCACGAGCCCGGGTGACGGAGTACACCATCGGGACCTTGGCCCTGGTGGGCACGGTCGCCACCGTGTGGCTAGGAGTGTGGGTCACGCCACCCGACAAGGTCCAGGGCGACCTGGTCCGACTGGTCTACATCCATCCTGGAGTGGCCTGGGTGGCGCTCTACCTGGCCTTTGGCCTGGCTGCGGTATCCAGCCTGCTCTACCTGTGGCCGAGGACCCGTTCGCTGTTCTGGGACCGCCTGGCCGCAGCCTCTGTCGAGGTCGGGGTGGTGTTCAACATCTGCACGCTGGTTTCGGGCTCGATCTGGGGCAAGCCGACGTGGGGCGTCTGGTGGGTGTGGGATGCCCGGCTCACCCTTACCGCTGTGCTCTTGATCATGTTCCTTGGCTATATGGCCCTGCGACGGGTGCCAGCCGAGCCCGAGGTCCGGGCCCGGAGAAGCGCGTTCGTGGCCCTGTTCGCGGCAGTCGACGTGCCGCTCGTCCACTTCTCGGTCAACTGGTGGAACACGCTGCATCAGGGAGCCACTGTGCTTAATGCGAACCTGTCGCCTCAGATCCACGGATCGATGGCTTGGACGCTGCTGCTCGGCTTCGTGGCCCTGACCCTGCTCTTCGTGTGGATGCTCCTCGTGCGCTACCGGATCGGAGTTCTCGAGGACTGGCTGGCGGACAACGAACTCGACCTGGCTCTGGCCGAGCGTCAATCAGAGGGTGCAGGGCTCGACGACAAAAGCCCGAGCGACCAGGGTGGGGCGGCCTGATGCGATACGTCGTGGGTGGCTATGTGTTCATCCTGGTCGTCCTGTTCCTCTACGCCGTGCAGCTGGTGTGGCGTCGACGTCGTCTGGCCCGGGCTGTGTCTCAGGTGGCTCAGGTGGCTCAGGTGGCAGCGGCGGCTCCGCCTGTGCCGCTACGAGCAACCGCTGGCCGATCGATCGATGCGGTCCCGATCGCCGAGGACCCGACATGACCACTGCACCACCAGCCGCTCCGCCGTCAGGTGATGGCGACGCCAATGCCGGACCTCCGCTGACCACTGACGGCAGCGTTGGGGCGAGTCGGCGAGGCCACACGGCACGCTATGTCGTGGTCGGCCTGGTCCTAGTGGGAGCGCTGGCCTTCGTGGTGGCGAAGGGGCTGGGATCGGCACTCGACTTCTATCTGCCCGCCGACCAAGCCGTGGCGCAGAAGGCATCACTGGGCACGAAGACCTTCAACGTCGAAGGTGTGGTGGCACCGGGCTCAATCCGATCCACCCCGGGGGGCGTCGATTTTGCCGTGATGGCGGGCACCACTCGTCTCGCCGTGCACAACACCGGTAGCCCGCCGCAGTTATTCCAGGCCGACATCCCGGTCATCGCCGTCGGGCACTTCGACGGCGACCGTTTTGCCTCAGACCAGATCCTGGTGAAGCACTCGTCGACCTACAAGGCCGAGCACCCGACCCGGGTAACGGCGCCGAACGGTTCGGCTCGATGAGCGCTCAGCTGCACCTATCGGCTACTGGCTTCCTGGATACTGACTGCCTGGTTACTTGCTTTCTGAATACTGGGTATCTGGACATGGGCGACAGCAGACGGTGAACGGCACCCTTGGCCACACCGGCGTCCTGTTGGGCTTCGTTGCTGCCCTGGCGGGGATCACCGTCCTGGTGGTGGGCCTGGTACGAGGCCGACCCGGTGGGCTCACCCGGGGCCGGGTCTACGCGCCGCTGATCCTGCTCGGTGGGGTGGTGGCGGTGGTCGCCATGCAGCGGGCGCTGGTCACCCACGACTTCTCGCTCAGCTATGTCGCCGACAACAACAGCCGCGTCACACCGCTGATCTACTCGATCACCGGGATGTGGTCGGCGCTGGCTGGATCGATCCTGCTGTGGGGGGTCATTCTCGGTGGCTATGCGACCGCCATGGTCTGGCGCTTCCGGGCCCGGTCCGACGACCCGCTGGTGGCTTGGGCCACATTGGTGATGTACGCCGTGGCCGCCTTCTTCTTCGGCCTGATGCTCGGCCCGGCCGATCCGTTCGCCCACGTCACGGGGGCGGTTCCGGCCAACGGGCTCGGTCCCAACGTGCTCCTGCAGGACAACCCCCTAGTGCTGTTCCACCCGCCCATGCTCTACCTCGGTCTGGTCGGCTTCACTCTTCCGTTCGCCTTCGCGGTGGCGTCACTGGTCACCGGTCGGCTCGATGAGGACTGGCAGGTGGAGACGAGGCGGTGGACGCTGTTCGCCTGGACGTTCCTCACCCTCGGGATCGTGCTGGGGGCATGGTGGTCGTATCAGGTGCTTGGCTGGGGTGGGTTCTGGGCGTGGGATCCGGTGGAGAACGCCTCGTTGCTCCCGTGGCTGGTCGGCACCGCCTATCTCCATTCGGTGATGGTCCAGCAGCGGCGCGGGCTTCTGCAGGTGTGGAACTTGTCGCTGGTCGTGGCCACCTTCAGTCTCACCATCCTTGGCACCTTTCTCACTCGGTCCGGGGTCATCCAGTCGGTGCACTCGTTCTCGACCTCGAGCATCGGCCCGCTCCTCCTCGGCTTCTTCGCTTTGGTGCTGGTGGTGGGACTCGGACTCATCGCTTGGCGGGGTGACCGCCTGCGGTCACCCGGGGGGATCGACTCGCCGATCAGCCGTGAAGGCGCATTCCTGGCCAATAATCTCGTGTTCGTCCTGTTCGCCTTCGTCGTGCTGCTGGGCACGGTGTTCCCCCTCCTTTACGAAGCACTCAACAGCGGAGCCCAGGTGGCGGTGGGCGCCCCCTACTTCAACCGCCTGATCATCCCCCTTGGCCTCGGACTGCTCTTCCTCATGGCGGTGGCACCGGCGCTTCCATGGCGGAAGAGCTCGGCCGAGGTCATGCGGGGTCGGTTGGCCATCCCGGCCGCCATCGGCGTCCTCGTAGTTGTGGGCTGCGTCCTCGGCGGTATCGACGGAATCGAGCCACTGCTGGCCTTCGGACTTGGGGCATTCGCGGCGGCATCGGCCGGGCGGGCCTTGGTGCTATCGGTGCGTGGTGCCTGGCGCCGAGCCCGGGCGTCTGGACAGTCTCCAGCCCGGGCCACGCTGGCCGCATGGCGGGGGCTGGTGGGGCGGGCCAACGGAGGGATGATCGTCCATATCGGTGTGGTGATCATCGCCGTGGGTCTGGCTGGGGCCACCGCATTCGGTCACCGGGGCACGGTTGTACTCGTCCAGGGGCAGACCGGTTCTTACGCCGGTCACTCGGTCAAATTCGTTGGTACCCGCACCGTACGAACACCTTCGCATGTGAGCCGCCAGGCCCTGCTGGTTGTCGACGACGGTGCCGTCTTCACGCCCGCTATCAGTCAGTTCGGTGCCGGAACCCAAGCTGTGGGTACGCCTGCCGTCGACTCGGGCGTCACCGCCGACGTGTACCTGACCATCAACTCGATCCCCGACAAGGGTGGCGCGTGGACCTTCGGTGTGGTGGTCCAGCCCTTGGTCATGTGGCTCTGGATCGGCGGTGCCCTGGTAGTAGTGGGCTCGGTACTGTCGGCCATCCCCGGCCGCAGGCGTCGACCCACCGATCCGGTATCGGCACCGGTGGCCGGCACGGCTCCGCTGGCTGATCCTGACCTTCCGGCCTCGTCACCGGTGGTTTCCGACCCGGTCGGCGTCGGAGATGCCTCTTGAGCGACCTCCCCTCTTTGGACGACCAGCCTCGATCAACAGGAAAGACTGCTGGGGAACTTCCAGCGAAACGCCACACGGCTCGGTGGGCGGCAGTCACCGTGCTGGTGGTAGGAGCTGGCCTGATCGCCGTCCTGGCCACACGGCCACCAGCCGCGGTGACCGAGGTGCGGAGTCCCCTGGTCGGCAATCCGGCTCCATCCATTCGCGGGATCACTGTGGACGGGCACGCCTACGCACTGGCCCAACCCCCGGGCACATTTGTGGTGCTCAACTACTTCGCCAGCTGGTGTGTGCCGTGTCAGCAAGAGGGTCCCGAGTTGGTGCGCTTCGACTTCCAGCACCGCCAAGCAGGGGACGCCCGTCTGGTCAGTGTCGTCTTCGATGACACGACGTCGGCCGCCAGGTCCTACCAGGCCACATTGGGGGCGACCTGGCCCACGCTGGCCGATTCGAAGGGCGAGTTGGCGTTGAACTACGGGGTCCGGGCCCCTCCGACGACGTTTTTGATCGCCCCTGACGGACGAGTGGTTGCCTACCTGGTCGCCCCGGTGACGGCGGCGGGACTCGATGCACTGATCGCCCGCGCTAAGGCAACCGGCGCATGAGCCGCAAGCACTTTCCGCTGTGGACCGTGCTGGCCGTGGTGCTGGTCGCAGCACTCCTGATCGGTGGTGGCGTGTTCTCATCGTCATCCCCCTCTGCTGCTGCTCGGGCCGCGGCCATCGAATCGGTGATCCGTTGCCCGAGTTGTGAGGACCTGTCGGTGGCCGCCTCGAGTGCCCCGACCGCCATCGCCGTGCGGGCCGAGGTGTCGCGTCAGGTCGCGGAAGGCAGGAGCGACGGCCAGATCAAGGAGTACTTGGTCGCCCGGTATGGCTCGGCCATCGTGCTGGAGCCTGCTACCACCGGATGGGCCGCCGTGGTCTGGGTGCTACCCGTCGTGGTCGCCATAGCGGCCATCGGACTGCTGGTCCTGGTGCTGGTGCGACGGCGACGAAGAGGTGACGGTGACCTCGACGCCGACGTGCGGTCCCCGGACGTCGACCCGGTGCTGCTCGATGAACGTCGGCGGTTCCTCACTCAGTCGTTGGCCGATGCCGATGCCGAGTACCTGGCTGGTGATCTGTCGGATGCTGACTATCTGGCGCTGCGCCAGCGCGATCTCACCCGGCTGGGGTTGCTGGCTTCCACGTCGTCCACGGCGTCCACGGCGTCCACGGCGTCCACGGCGTCCACGGCGTCCACCTCCGTCCGAGACACCCCTGACACTCTCGACGCCACCACCGGTACTGCTGCTTCCACGGATCCATCGAAGGGTCCTGCCACCGCTCGACACCGGCGGAACCGTCGGTTTCTCCTTGGTGCGCTGGCCTGCTTCGCTGCCGCGCTGATCGTGGCCGTTCCGCTGTTCAGCTCGAACCGGCTGCCCGGCCAGACGGCTACCGGGTCGGTGAACTTGAGTCCGAGCCAACAGCTCGCCCGTTCGCTTGATCAAGCGGCTGCCGTCGCAAATACGGGACAGCTGGGCCAGGCAGCCCAGCTCTACCAATCAGTCCTGAGCGCACACCCGGACAGTGCCGTGGCGCTGGCCCAGTTGGGCTGGATCGAGTACCGGATCGGCACGGCAGGATCTAGTACATCGTTGATCACCGACGCCCGGGCCAAGCTCGACCAGGCCGTCGACCTGGCGCCTGGTGACTACGCGGCGCATCTGTACATCGGGACGATCTTGCTCGCCCACGATGGCAATGCCGCCGGTGCGGCCGACCAGTTCCGCCTGTTCGTGGGCGCAGGACCTCCAGCCAGGGTGCTGGCCGAGGCCGCGCCCACGCTGCGCACTGCGTTCGCCCAGGCCGGACAGCCGCTACCTGCCGGGGTTCCTGCCGGCTGATTCCTCGACTCGACGCGCGGACCCGCATTCGGTTGTGGGTCCGGGCAGGCATTGCCGCCACCCTCTCGGCCACCCTGGCGACCAGCAAGGCGGTGCTGACCTTCACCAACAACGGGGATGGCGCGCCTCACCGACGTGGAGAGGAAGGCACTCTTCGGAAGGCAGATTCTTCATCCGTACGCCTCATCGTGAGGGGACGAGGACGACCTTGCCTGCGACAGTCCGGTCGATCAGCGCCTCCATGACGGCGGCGGCATCCTCGAGAGGCCGGGTTGCCGGAGCGGTGGGGTGCAGGCGCCCGTCGGCCACCATCCCCATCAGCTCATCGATGAGGGCCCGATTGCCGAAGGGATCCTTGAACGTCCACCCGCCCCAGTCCACGCCGACGAGCGTGCGGTTGTTGAGCAGTACCTGGTTGATCGGGATCGAAGGGATCGGGCCCGACGCGAAGCCGATCACACAGAAGCGGCCCATGTGACGAGTGGCCCGCAGCGCCGGTTCGGCGTGGCGCCCACCGACTGGGTCGATCACCACGTCGACCCCGCCACCGGACAGCTCTCGGGCCCGGATCTTCAGATCTTCCTCCTCGTAAGCGATGGTCGCCTCGGCCCCCATAGCGACCGCCGCCTCGAGCTTGTCGGGGGTGGAGGCGGCAGCAATCACCCGGGCCCCTAGTGCGGTGGCTACATCAACTGCCGCCAGTCCGATGCCACCCCCAGCGCCCAGGACGAGCACCCACTCACCCGGTGCCACCGTGGTGCGCCGGGTCAATGTGAAGAGCATGGTGCAGTAGCTCTGGACGAGGGCGGCTGCTTGGGGGAGGTCGATGGCATCGGGTATAGCCACGAGGGATAGGGCAGGGACCAGGACCTGTCCGGCGAACCCCCCGAAGCCACAGAACGCCAGGACCCGGTCACCGACCGCCCACCCTGTCACCCCTGAGCCGATGGCGCCGATGGTTCCGGACACCTCGCTTCCGGGGACGAACGGGGTCGCCGGCTTGAGCTGGTACTTCCCCTGGCAGATCAGGCCGTCGACGAAGTTGACACCGGCGGCGGCCACATCGATGACCACCATCCCCTCACCGGGCTCCAGGGCGGGTCGCTCCTCCACCGCCAAGGTGTCAAGGGGCCCGAACTCGTTGCAAACGACGGCGCTCATGGCGGTAAACCTAGCGGTCGCCACCGGTGGTGGCCCTAGTTCGCCAGGCTCCTGAGCCGTCCCACCACGCCGGCGAAGGCCGCGGCGAACGCCTCGATGTCCGCATCGGTCGTCGACCATCCAACGGACAGGCGGAGCGACCGCTCGCCGTCGACACCCATGGCTTCGAGGACCGGTGACGGCTCGAGTGACTCCGACGAGCACGCTGACCCCGAGTGCACAGCGACCCCCGCCTGGTCGAGGCCGAGCAGAACGGGCTCGGCTTCCACCCCGGCCACCCCGACACACACGATGTGCGGGACCCTGCCAATGGTGTCGCCATAGGGGACGACGCCGTCCACCGCGCAGGCCGCCTCCAGCAAGCGCTCCGTGTGGCGCCGAGCGATCTCGGCCTCCTCGGCCCGGCGCCCGGGTTTGGCCAGTGCGGCAGCGGCGGCCCCGAAGCCAATGGCCCCGATGACGTTCTCCAAACCAGCCCGGCGTCCTCGTTCCTGCTCGCCGCCGACCAACAGCGGGTCGATCCGCAGCCCGCGCCGGAGCAGCAGCGCGCCCATACCGGACGGGCCGCCCAGTTTGTGAGCGGACACGGACACCAGGTCGGCTCCGGAGGGACCGAGATCGAGCTCTAGGTACCCAGCGGCCGACGCCGCGTCGACATGGACTGGGATGCCGATCCCCCGGCAGAGCTCCACCACGCCGGCCACATCTTGGACGGTCCCGACCTCATGGTTGGCCGCCTGGCAGTGGACGAGCACCGGGGGCCGACCGTGCTCGGCGTTGGACCTGGCTACGGCATCTTCCACGGCGCCCGGGTGGATCCTTCCTTCGCCGTCCACGTCGATCCACACCACTGAGCCGTGGCGTGCCGACGCATCCCGCACGGCGGAGTGCTCTACGGCGGCGCACGCCACCGGAGCCGAACTATTTGCCGAAGCGCCTGTCAATCGCTCACCCTGGCCCGGGTCGGTACCGGCCAGCACGCCCCACACGGCTGCATTGATCGACTCGGTGCCACCCGAGGTCAGGATCACTTGGCGGGGGCGGACGCCGAACAGGTCGGCCACCTGCTGGCGCGCCTCCTCGAGGGCGGAGCGGACCATCTGGCCTTCGGTGTGGACCCGGCCCGGATCCGCGGTGATCCCCAGATCGTCCCAAGCATCCATGGCGGCCCTGGCTTCGGGGCGGAGCGGGGTGACAGATGCGTGGTCGAGGTAGTGGCGGGCCACGGTCGCTGGTCAGACCACAGCGGTGCAGGAGTCGTCGCCCTTGGCCCGTGACGACGACAAGACCACCGGCACGACACCGGGGTCGTCGCCGCACAGGCCGGACAGCAGCCCCTTGACCATGCCGCGGTCGACAGCGCACAGCACCGGGTACTGCGAGGCGGCATCACCGAAGGGACAGTTGTCTGCCACCACCGCAGTGGTGGCCCCCTGGTCCTCGGCGTGGGCGGCGAACCCGTGGGCCGTCAGGGTATCGGCGATAGCGTGCATGGCCGTCCGCAGCGAGCGCTGGCTGTCACCGGGCGACATCTGCCCGGCCAGTGTCCGTCCGTACTCCTCACCGACCCGCTCCGCCATGCCCTCGGCCGCGAGCGGCCCGAGCATCTGCAGTGCCTCCTGGAGCAGTAGGACCAAGAGGTCGTCGCGCCGGGTGAGGAGGTCGAGGGTGGGGTCGTTGCCGATGGCCCGGAACCGCTTGGACGGCCGCCCAGCACCGTTCCCAGCGGCACGCTCCATGGTGATCTCGAGGTAGCCACCGGCGGCCAGACGCTCCAAGTGGTGGCGGGCCACGTTGGGGTGGAGGGAGAAGCTGGCGGCCACCTCAGACGACGTCGCCCCTGGGTTCGAGCGGACGAAGAGATAGATTTCGCGCCGAGTGGGGTCGCCGAAGGCTGAGGTGACGGCCATCACGGCCGCGGCAAACTGACTGTCCGAGTCGGAGGTGACGAGCGCGATGGGGTTGTCCGGGGCGAGCTGCACGTCCCCTAGTCTACCGGGGACGCCGAAATCCCTTCAGGAGTGCATCCATGTCCATCGACGAGTCCCAGGTTGCCGCAGCAATTGCGTCTGTGGTCGACCCCGAGTTGCGCCGTCCGTTGGGGGAGCTGGGCATGGTCGGACGCATCCAGACCAAGCGCAAGAAGGCTGCCGTCGAGCTGGATCTGCCGGTGGCGGACTACCCCCAGACCGAAGAGCTGTTCTCCAGGGTGCGGGCTGCGGTGGCTGCATTGGGCGGGGTGGACGAGGTGACGGTCGAATCGGCAGTCATGGACGAGGAGAACCGTGCACGCCTGCGGATGCTCCTGCGAGGCGATGCCGTCGACGGCGGAACTATGCATGCGGCCGATGACGGGCACGGCCACGACCATGGAAGCGCTCTCGGACACGAGGACGGCCGGCCTAACAAGTTCATGGAGCCGCGCTCCAAGACGCGCATCATCGGGATCTCTTCGGGGAAGGGTGGAGTAGGCAAGTCGTCGGTGACGGTCAACCTGGCCGTCGCACTGGCTCAAGCCGGGTACGACGTCGGGATCCTCGACGCCGACGTATATGGGTTCTCGGTGCCGAAGATGCTGGGGGTACGGACCGACCCGCTCATTATCGGTGACCTAGTGGTTCCGCCAACCGCCAACGGCGTGCGCTGTCTGTCGATGGGGTTCTTCGTGGCCGACGACACTCCAGTGATCTGGCGTGGACCGATGCTGCACAAGGCGCTCGAGCAGTTCTTGGTCGACGCCTACTGGGGTGAGCCCGACTTCTTGTTGATCGACATGCCTCCTGGTACCGGGGATGTCACGCTGTCACTCGGCCAGTATCTGACCAAGACCGAGGTCTTCGTGGTCACCACACCCCAACCGGCCGCCCAGCGTGTGGCCCAGCGCTCGGCCTACGCGGCCCGCAAGCTGAAGCTGGCGGTGCGCGGAGTGATCGAGAACATGAGTTGGTTCACCGGCGACGATGGCACCCGCTACGAACTGTTCGGCAGCGGGGGAGGCCAACTCCTGGCCGACGACCTCGGCGTTCCCTTGTTGGGCAAGGTACCGCTGGTCCAGGCGTTGCGCGAAGGTGGCGACGACGGCATCCCGGTCGTGGTGGCTGACCCGGAAAGTGACGCAGCCCTGGTGTTCGCCCAACTGGCGAAGACGATCGCCGGACTCGGTCCGGCCCGCGTCTATCGACGCGAACTCACCGTCAAGTAGGCGGTGACCGTAACTCTCGTCGTCACCGCTCGATAGGGCAACACGTTGGCACTCACTGAGGATGGCGGAGGAAGAACGCGTCAGTCAGTGGTGGGTTCGCCAGCTTGGTGCGATGAGATGTATCCAACCTCGTGCCTGGTGACACCCATCAGGGACAACCACCGCTATGACCGGGGATGGCGCCGAGGAGTACCTGACCCGGCCGTGGTGTTATCGCTCGACCTCACCCCGTCGCAGTCCTGCTCCGCCCACTCCCTCCACGGAGAGTGAAACGCTGACAAAGAGGACGCTGCTCTCTGGTGGCCCGAGGTGTCCATGCACGCCTTCCGGTCCTCCAAGAAGGGCGACCGCAAGGGGCGGGCCGTCGAATTCCTCCGGTGCAAGTCTCGGGATCGTTCCAAGCCGTCGGTCACCTTCGTCGAGTCCGCCCGGCGCCTGGCCAAGAAGGTGGTCGCCGGTGAGGCCTCCATCTCGAAGGACACCATCTCCCGTGTCGGGGGGCGTTGGCCGGCATCGGTGCTCGTGAGGTACCTGGTTCGGTATCTGATTCGGTATCTGAAGTGGTATCTGAACCGATACCAAGTTCGGCCATTTATTCAATAAGTAGTTCAGCCAGTGGTGGTTCCTCCGGTACCAGGCCGGTTCAACCCGACCACCTCCATCGGGGTCGACGCCGGCATTGCCCACTTGGCCACCCTGTCGTAAGTCGCAGTTAAAACGGCTGGCGGGCAGGGCGTAAACGTGCCAGGGGCGGATCGGGGTTGCGGGACCCTGATCGACGCCCCTGGCCGCTCCATAGTAGGGCGCTCCCTACCGCCTATGCCCTGAATCTACGTTCTCACCAGTGGCATCTTCGAGGCCCAACCCGTAACCAGGTGAGCACGCTTGCGCCGCACGGAGCCGCTGGCGGTCTGGTGCGTAGTCCGCCCATCTGCTGTCATGATGGGAAGTGTGAACACCATCTTGAACATCTTGTGGCTCGTGCTGTGCGGTCTGTGGCTGGCCATCGGCTATGTGATCGCCGGCATCCTCATGTGCATCATGATCATCACCATCCCGTTCGGCATCGCCAGCTTCCGCCTAGCGGCTTATACGCTCTGGCCGTTTGGACGGAAGCTGGTGGCGAAGCCTAATGCTGGGGCCGGTTCGTTCTTGGGCAACATCCTGTGGTTCCTGCTGGCCGGAGTGTGGATGGCCATCGCTCACATCATCACGGGGATCGCTCTCTGCCTCACCATCATCGGAATTCCCCTCGGAATCGCCGACTTCAAATTGGCGGCAGCCGCGATCGCCCCTTTAGGCAAGGACATCGTGGCCACCAATAATCCGAGGGCGTTTTACCGGTCCTAGCGTCCGCCCCCGTCCGTCCCGTCCGTCCGCCCCCGTCCGTCCCGTCCACGTGCCAGGTGCACCGATGTGTAACGTTTGAGGCGTTGATTCGTTTTCACTCGAGAAGCTGCACTGGGGGCTCAAGGTGAGATGCTGCCACCATGTAGGAAACGTAAGCAACGGGGGGCAGATGAGTGAACGGCAGCGGTGGCAGCCAGTTCCATCCAGGCACTCCCGGTGACGGCCGGTGTGCCAATGGGCTCATGGTGACGGCCAGCCGATCGACGATGCGCATCCGCCTGGTAGCGGCAGCGGGCGCGGTTGCGGCGGTGGTGTTCTGCGCCGGCGGGCCAACCGTGGCGCACGCAGCCACTTCGCAGCACGAGGTCTCCTCCGCTGGCACGCATCTGCGGGCTCCGGATATGAGCACGGGGAGCATAATCAGGCACGGACTCTCGAGTTCGAACTCGCTCGACTGGGCCGGCTACGCCGTCACCGGTCCCACGATCACCAGTGTTTCTGGCAGTTGGACGCAACCAGCGGCGATATGTCCGGGCACCAAAGCCCAGCAGTCAGCATTCTGGGTCGGCATCGATGGGTTCACATCGGACAGCACAACAGTGGAGCAGATCGGAACGGACGCAGACTGCACGAAGGGCACGCACAGGAACCCAGGTGGTCCGGTCTACTACGCATGGTTCGAGATGTATCCGCTGCCGCTGGTGGTGCTCGATCCAGCCACATATCCAGTGACGCCGGGCAACGTCTTGAGTGCCAGCGTCACTGCATCGGGTTCGAACTATGTGCTGGCCATAACCAATGTCGGCCACTGGTCGTTCTCGACAACCCAGGTGGCGCCAGGTGGAACCCTCAATACCTCGGCTGAGTTGGTGACTGAGGCACCGTTGCTCTGCAAGGACGGTAAGTGCAAGCCGATCGCACTGGCTGACTTCTCCTCGGTGGCCTTTACTGGAGCGACCGTCAACGGAGTGGCACTCACCGCGCCGGGACTTACGGCGAATCGGATCACCATGACGAAGAATAGGAAGGGCACTGTGGTCAAGGCGTCTCCATCGGTGCTCGACCCGACCGGCCGCGCCTTCGTCATCAGTTGGCTGCACGTCTGATCCATCGACTGACCAGTTCCA
>JBAXCY010000012.1:0-34066 GCA_037141235.1 Acidimicrobiales bacterium
TCATCTACGGGAGCGGAGCGCCCTCATCATCTACGGGAGCGGAGCGCTCCGAGCGCCATCCCGGTGAATCCCACCGAAGTGGCGACGAACGAGCTGATGGCGGCCACCTTGAAGGCCGTGGTCTTCTCAATGTCGTCGCTGAAGGCCAACGGCAGGAACGCCATGGCATTGGTCCACGCCCCCACACCCAACGCCGTCCGAGCCAGCTTCGAGGCATCGGGGGCAGCCAGGCCTGCCGCCACCGTGGCCGTGCCCATCATGATCAGATCGAGGTGCCACTGACGGATCCGCTTCGAATCGACGGTGCCTGCACCCACACCCATCCGGGTCGCCGTATAGACCCATCCAGTGAGCGCCCCTGCCGCCAGCTCCACGAGTCCTGACGTGACAAGTGCGCTCGATGGCGTCCCTGGTTTCCTGGCTGACATGTCTGCTCCGATCGTGGTGATGGGTTTGCGACTCGGGCCACCGGACCGGGCGCTGCGGCCCATCGGGAGCAAACCAGATTACTCAGGCTGCGTCCATCCGCCGGCGCAGCTCGGCCAACAGACCGTCGATAGGGATGCGGACCTGCTCGGTAGTGTCGCGGTCCCGCACGGTGACGGCCCCGTCTTCCAGCGAGTCGAAGTCGATGGTCACGCACCACGGCGTGCCCACTTCGTCCTGGCGTCGGTAGCGCTTGCCGATCGACTGGGTGGTGTCGTAGTCGCACATGAAGTGGGGCTGCAGCATGGCCAAGACCGAGCGGGCCAGCGGCTCCAGGGTCTCCTTCTTCGACAGCGGAAGCACGCCCACCTGGTAAGGAGCCAGCTTCGGGTGGAGCTTCAGCAACGTGCGCGACTCGCCCCCCACCTCGTCCTCGGAGTACGACGACAACAAGAAGGCCATCATCGTCCGGGTAGCACCGGCCGCCGGCTCGATCACATGGGGCACGTAGCGCTCATTGGCCGTCTGGTCGTAGTACTCGAGCTTCTCCCCTGATGCCTCGCCGTGCGCCTTGAGGTCGAAGTCGGACCGGTTGGCGATCCCCTCGAGCTCGTCCCAACCCCACGGAAAGAGGAACTCCACGTCGGCCACCCCTGCGGCGTAGTGGGCCAACTCGGAAGCTTCGTGGTGTCGGAGCCGAATCTCGGACTCGGGGATGCCGAGGCCCAGATACCAGTTGAACCGCTCTGCGAGCCAGTACTCGAACCAGGTCTGGGCTTCGGCCGGAGGCACGAAGTACTCCATCTCCATCTGCTCGAACTCCCGGGTCCGGAACACAAAGTTCTGGGGGGTGATCTCGTTGCGGAAGGACTTGCCGACCTGGGCGATCCCGAACGGCGGCTTCTTACGAGTGGTCTGGAGCACGTTGGCGAAGTTGATGAACATCCCCTGAGCTGTTTCGGGGCGGAGGTAGGCGACTGCACCCTCGTCTTCGATCGGTCCGGCATGGGTCTTGAACATCAGGTTGAACGCCCGAGGCTCGGTGAACTCGGTCGAGCCGCACGAGGGGCAGACGCCCTCGATCTTGTCCTCACGCCAGCGCTGGTGGCACTTCATGCAGTCGACCAGCGGGTCAGAAAAGTTGGACAGATGGCCCGAGGCCTCCCACACCGCCGGCGGCGACAGGATGGATGCGTCCAGACCAACGACGTCGTCGCGGCACTGGACCATCGCTTCCCACCAGGCGTTCTTGACGTTACGGAGCAGGTTGACACCGAGCGGGCCATAGTCGTAGGTGGAGCGGAATCCGCCGTAGATCTCGGCCGACTGGAAGATGAAGCCGCGCCGCTTGCACAGGCCGACCACCTTCTCCATCAGGTCGGAACGGACGGCGGTGTCGGCGTCGCCGTCGGGATCGACGTCAGGCGCGGTGTTCGGGACTTCCTGGTCAGACATAACACGAATGGTACCGGGTCGGCCCCACCCATCTGGCGGTAGTGCATGGGGGGCAGGTCGGTCTCCTTGTGCGCAAAAGGGACCCGATGGGTTCCTTTCGCGTGACAACGGTCCTGCACCGACTACTCGGGAACCCCAAGTTCCATTCCTGACCTGGGCGCCGCCAGGGACCGGGGCGCAGATGACCGGTCATCATCAGGATTGTGACCCGGCCCGATGGGTTCCGACTTCATAGCCGTGTGCCGCACCGACCGTCGATACCGAACAGGTCTACGACGTCGCCGCTCTGGACAGTGGCCGACGAGTTCGCCACAGTAGTGACCATGAGCACAGAGTCACGGCGCAGCGTGCGCGACCATCTGTCCGAGGTCATCAATCGCGTCGAGCACCACAACGAACGAGTGATCGTCACCCGGAACGGCCGCGCGGCCGCCGTGGTGATCAATGCCGAGGACTTGGCCCAGATCGAAGAAACACTAGGAGTTCTTGGCGATTATGAGGCCCTCGCCGATATAGGGGAGGCAGACTCGGCCTATGCCCGCGGCGACGTGCTTCGAGGTGTCGACACCGTCCGCAGATTGAGGCCTTGACCGGAAACGCACCTTGTCGCTCGACTCGCTCGACTTGCCTACCTGTCGTCCGGCTCCCGCAGGTACGCCGTCACCGCGTTGGCCAGCAGTCGCCCCCGCACCGTGAGCACGGCACGACCGCCCGAGCGATCGACCAGCCCATCGAGGTCGGGGTCCTCGGGCAGCGCACCATCCGGGACACCTTCGGACGTCCGCAATGCCAACGACAAGGATTCGAACCGTCGCTGGTCGGCATCGAGCAGCTCTTCCCCTGCCATCAGTGCGGCACTGTCCTCGGCCACCAGGGCCACGTAGCGGTCCGGGGTACGCACGTTCCACCACCGCCGGCCCGCCTGGTGGGAGTGGGCGGCTGATCCGACGCCCCGGTAGTCGCCCTGGTCCCAGTAGAGCCGGTTATGCCGGCACTCATGGCCGGGCAGCGCCCAATTGGAGATCTCCTCCCACCCATACCCGGCGGCCGACAGCACCCGGTCAGCCGTCTCGTAGCGGCCGGCCTGCACGTCGTCGTCCGGGTGCCGGTCCGGCGTCCGGTCGAGTGGTGTGCCCGGCTCCACGGTCAGCGCGTAGGCGCTGACATGGGGCGGCGGCGAGGCCAAGGTGAGCACGTCGGACAAGCTGCGCTCCCAATCCTCGTCGCGCTCCCCCGCCCCGCCCAAGATCAGGTCCATGTTCCACGAGGTGAACCCAGCACCGGCCACCATGGCGGCGGCATCGGTCACATGGTCGGGACCGTGTCTGCGGCCCAGTCCGACCAGCACGTGGTCGACCGTGGACTGCACCCCTAGGGAGATGCGGGTGACCCCGGCCGCCCGGTACGTCGCTAGCCGCGCACTGGTCACGTCCTCGGGGTTGCACTCGACGGTGACCTCGGCCCCCGGTGCTCGAGGGATGGCGTCCAGCACCGAGACCAACAGGTCGGCCGGCAGCCGCGACGGGGTACCCCCGCCGAAGAAGACCGATGTGGCCGCTGGCTGGCCGTCGCGCTCGACGGCCCGAGTGATCTCGGTGACGCACGCCGACGAGTAGGCCTCCATCAGGTGATCGCGGTCGGTATACGTGGCGAAGGCGCAGTAGTCGCACCGATACCTACAGAACGGCACGTGCACGTACACGCCGAACGGGGCTCCCTCGGCCTGCTCCCTAGCGGCGGTCACAATGATCCGGCTGTCACGACGATGCCGGATCCGCTGACGGATCTGCTGTTGCAGCCGCGGCCGCCGTCTTGGCCTCCTCCCATCGAGCCAGGGCATCGACACGCTCCACGGCATGGTCGACGATGGGCGCCGGATAGCCGAACGCTCCGTATTCAGGCACATACCGGGCCACGTAGGCACCGTCGGGATCGAACCGTTCGGCTTGGCGATCGGGGCTGAAGATCCGATAGAAGGGCGCGGCATCGGTGCCGGTGCCAGCCACCCACTGCCACCCGTGGTTGTTGGAGGCCAGGTCCCCGTCGATCAGGAGGTCCATAAACAGGGCCGCCCCTCGCTGCCAGGCGATGTGGAGATCCTTGATCAGGAACGAGGCGGCCAGCATCCGGACCCGGTTGTGCATCCAGCCCTCGGCGGCCAATTGGCGCATGCCAGCATCCACCAGCGGGAACCCGGTCTTCCCCTGGGCCCAGGCCTCGAAACGGGCATCCGCCTCGGGGCCGGTGTCACAGCGCAGATGGGAACCGGTGGGCGACAGCGACTGCCAGGCCGAGTCGGGACGGCACCACAGCACATCGGCGTAAAAGTCGCGCCAGGCCAGCTCGGAGCGGAACACGTCACCGGACGGCCCGAGGGGAGTGCGAGCCAGCGCCTGGCGGGGGTGGATGGTTCCGAACCGCAGGTGGGGCGACAGCCGGGACGTTCCCGGCCGATCAGGCCGGTTGCGGTCCTCGTTGTAGGTGTCCACCGGCCCAGCCAGGAACCGGTCCAGCAGTTCGGCGGCGGCACTCTCGCCGGCGCTTGGCAGGGTGGCAGTCACGGTGGCCGGGTCGGGATCGATGTCGGCCAGGGTGACGTCCGAGGTTCCGCGGGCCCAGTTGGCCCCGACGGGCTTGCCCACTGGCTCCGGCCATCCGTGGGCGGTCCAGGCCCGACGGAACGGGGTGAACACCCGATACGGGTTGCCCTCTCCTGACAGCACCCGCCCGGGCGACACGGCATAGGGCGAACCCACTAGGCGCAACGAACGGCCGACTGCGGCCAGTGCGTCGGCCACTCGGCCGTCCCGTCGTCGACCGTAGGGAGCGCAGTCCCCGGTGGCATAGACGGCCACAGCCCCCAGTTCGTCAGCCACCGCCGCCACCACATCTTCGGGACGGCCCCGACGCAGGGTGAGCGTGCCATCCAGGGATTCGTCCAGCGAGGTCAGGGTGCGCACCAGATAGGCCCGGCGGTTCGGTCCGCCCGTGGCCATCAATCCGTCGTCGACCACGAACAGCGGCACCACATTGCTGCCGCTCGAGCGGGCCTCGTCGACGGCGGCCAGCAGCGCTGGGTGGTCGGTGAGCCTTAGGTCGCGGCGGAACCACAAGATGACCGGGGCACCAGTCGCCTCAGATGGGGACGGCCGGGCAGCGATTTGCCGGGAAGGGGATGGCTGACTCGGCACCGTCAGGAGACCTGGCCGGCTCGGACCGACCGGAGTCGACGGTCCAGATGGGCCTCGATCGCTTCAGTGGCCAGCGCGGATACCTCGTCGGTCGCTGACGACCGTGGTTCGGCCAGGACCCCGGACAGCCCGCCACCAAGGGTGCGGCGCAGCAGGGCCAGACCGTCCTGCGACAGCGGGCGACCTCGGCGGCAACTGCGGCACAGGATGCCGCCTTCGACGATGTCGAAGGCCACCAGTTCGCTGTCGTCCTCCTCGCCACACGACACGCAGCCCTCCAGCACAGGGGCAGAGCCCTCGAGCGCCAGCACCTTGAGGAAGAACGCCGGGGCCACCATGGGCGAGTTCTGCTCGGCTAAAGCAGCGATGGCCCGCACGGCCATGGAGTACAGCTGCGGGTTGGCGTGGCGTTCCTGGCCCACCTGGTCCACCACCTCGAGCATCGACAGGCCGGCCGACATGCGGTCGAGGTCCTCGCGAACCGGGCGGAAGGTGTCGATGACCTCGACCTGGTTAATGGTGTCGAGGTCGCCCCGTCCCTGCCAGCCCAACAGGGCCACATGGCTGAGTGGCTCGAGACGCGAGCCGAACTTGGAGGTGGTGCGGCGCACGCCCTTGGCCACGGCCCGTACCTTGCCGTGGTGCTCGGTCATCAACGTGACGATTCTGTCCGCCTCGCCGAGCCGGATGGTACGCAGGACCAGTCCACGGTCACGGAACTGGGTCATCGCTCTGTTCCGGTGCCCCCGGTCGGGGTGTCGGCATCGTTCGCTTCTAGGCGAGCATTCACGTCCTCTGATGCCGACAGGCCCTCTGCATCGAGCACGGCCCGCGCTGCAGTCACCGCTCCATCAGAACGGAGTGCGCTGATCGAAATCGGGTCGGGACGGTTGTACTGGGGGGACGGTCGACGAGACCGGCCCCCGATCAGGTTGCCCCCACCGATCATCACCACCAAGACAGCCGGGATGATGACGAACGGGGCCGCCGGTGTGAACCCGGCGATCCAGGCCAGCACCACGCCTACGTAGAGGATGAAGCCGAGTACCCAACCGGTGATGATCCACACACCGCCGGCATCGTCCCGATGGCGTGCATCCACCTCAGCCCCCTCCATCCAGCGCCCGCCGCCCATCACGTGACACCGCCGTAGCGTCGTTGGCGCTGTTGGAAGTCGCGCACGGCTGCATACAAATGGGTGCGCCGGAAGTCCGGCCACAGCGCTTCCTCGAATACCAACTCGCTGTAGGCCAACTGCCACAACAAGAAGTTGGAGATCCGGTTCTCACCCGAGGTCCGAATGACCAGGTCGGGGTCGGGCTGGTCCGGGTAGTACAGGTGGGACCGGATCGACTTCTCGGTGATCTTGTCGGGCTTGACCCCTTCGGCCACCAAGTCACGCACGGCATCCACGATCTCGGCCCGGCCGCCGTAGTTGAACGCCATGGTCAGCGTGCACCGGCGGTTGTCCTTGGTCAACTCGATCGACTCGTCCATCCGCTTCAGCACCCGCTTGGGGACCCGCCAGTCCCTTCGACCAGCGAACCGGATCCGCACGCCCTTCTCGTTCAGCTCATCTCGGCGGCGCATCAGCAGGCTTTCGTTGAACCCCATCAGGTAGCGGACCTCGTCAGGGGGACGACGCCAGTTCTCGGTGGAGAAGGCGTACATGGTGATCCACGGGATCCCGAGTTCGAGCGCACCGTCCACCGCATCGAGCAATGCAGCCTCACCGGCAGCGTGGCCCTCGGTGCGAGGGAGCCCTCGGCGGGCTGCCCACCGACCGTTACCGTCCATCACGCACGCCACGTGAGTCGGGATCGGCCCGTCAGCCACGTCGGCCGCCGTCAGGACAGCATCGTCCCGATCGTCTCCGTCATCGGCGCTCACGTCGTCCTTGTGCACAGTGTGAACCTATCCCGTCGGCCAGCCCAGTCGTGCCCGCCGAGTCATCTACGTGCTCATAGCCGGCACGCAAGGATTGGCTCGGACCGTCCGTGGGGAGGGATGGTTGAGTGGCCTGCCCCGGGGGACTAGACCCTCCTCATGACCTATTGGGCCGCGCTGGCCATCTTTGCGGCTGGGCTGGGCGCTGGCACCGTCAATGTCATCGTCGGCTCGGGCTCCCTCATCACCTTCCCCACCCTGCTGGCACTGGGCTACCCGCCCGTGCTGGCCAACGTCTCCAACAATGTCGGCCTGGCACCCGGATCGGCTAGTGCGGTGGTGGCCTACCGACGCGAGCTCGGCGGCCAGCGGGCCCGGGTCGTCAAACTCGGATCGGCCTCGTTGACCGGAGGGATCACCGGGGCAGTTCTCTTGCTGGCGCTGCCACCCGGTTCATTCAAGGCCGCAGTCCCCTTCCTGGTCCTGATCGCCTCGTTGCTCATGGCCGTCCAACCTCGGATCAGCCGGTGGCTGGCCACCCGGGGCGAGCGGCACCTCGACGGTGGCCTGCCGCTGCTACTCGGCGTCTTCGTCACCGGCATCTACGGGGGCTACTTCGGCGCTGCCCAAGGGGTCATCCTCATGGCGCTGCTGGCCATCTTCATCGACGACGACCTGCAACGGCTGAACGGCACCAAGAACGTGCTGGCCCTGATCGTCAACGGCATCGCCGCGGTGGTGTTCATCTTGTTCACCACCATCTCGTGGTCGGTAGTGGTCCTCATCGCTGCCGGATCGATTATCGGCGGCCAGATTGGCGGACGCTACGGGCGGCGCCTCCCGGCCAACGTCCTGCGGGTGTGCGTCGTCTCCGTCGGCCTGACCGTGGCCGTCGTGTTGGCCGCGGCCTGGCACTGACGCACCGTACCCACCGTTCGGGCTGGCACTTCCAAACCCTGGACGGCCCCCGTCGCGTCCGACGCCTGGCTACTCCGCTGCAGGCTGGCCCACCCCGCCCGGTAGTGTCGTCGGATGCCCGACGAGGTCACCACCACACTGGGCCAGGTGGCCACCACACTGGGCCAGGTGGCCGCCGGGCTTCCCGGGGGCGGCGAGTCCCGACCGGGGCAGGTCGAGATGGCCGTAGCCGTGGCCACCGCCATAGGCGGCGGGCGCAACCTGGTTGTCCAAGCCGGCACCGGCACCGGCAAATCGCTGGCCTACCTGGTTCCGGCGGCACTGTCCGGTGAGCGGGTGGTGGTGGCCACCGCCACCAAAGCACTCCAGGATCAGTTGGCCGATAAGGACCTGCCCCTGGTAGCCGGAGTCACCGACAACGGCCTCACCTTCGCCGTGCTCAAGGGCCGGAGCAACTACGCCTGCCGGCAGCGGATCACCGAGATCGGCGGCCGCGGCGCGCAGCTCTCCCTCTCCTCGGCGACCGCGGATCCACCCGACGCTGACGACACCCTCACATCCGAGCCCGATGTCGACACCTTGGATCCGGCCACCATCGCCGACCAGGTGCGCAGCCTGGTGAAGTGGGCCGATGACTCCCCCACCGGGGACCGAGCCGAGCTGCCCTTCGAGCCCCACTTCCGAGCATGGGCGATGGTCTCGACCACGGCCCGCGAGTGCCCAGGCGCATTCCGGTGCCCCTCGGGTCGCGACTGCTTTGCTGAGCATGCTCGGGCCCGAGCCGCCGAGGCCGACGTGATCGTCGTCAACACCCACCTCTACGGCGCACACTTGGCCAGCGGTGGCGCCGTCCTGCCCGAGCACCAGGTGGTGGTCTTCGACGAGGCCCACGAGGTCGAGGACGTGATGACCGACAGTCTCGGACTCGAAATCGGCCCCGGCCGGTTCCGGGCGCTGGCCACCACGGCCCGCTCCGTCATCGATGTCGGCGACGAGGCCGCCGGGCGTGTCATCGACTCCGTGGCCGACCTGGCCGACGTGTTCCACCGGGTACTCCGGCCGTGGTCGGGCAAGCGGGTGCCCCATCTGCAGTTGGCCGATGGCATGGACACCGGGGGCCTCGGTTCCGACCCGCTCGGCAGTGCCGCACCGGACGGCGATGCCCCTGGCTCCGAACCGCTTGGCCTCGACCTCGGCCTGGCCCCACTGCCTCAGGTAGTACGAGCCAAGCCCACCGCGGTAGCGACACCTCGAGCCACCGCAGTGGGCAGCGACCCAGAGATCGGCACGCTGCTGGCCCTGTCCACCGGACGGGTCAGCCGCCTGGTCGACCAGTTGCGCCGGGCCGAGCGCGAGGCGGGTGACAACGAACCGCCGATGGAGCGTTCCCGGCGGGACCGAGTGCTGCTGGCCGCCGGACACCTGGCCTCGGACCTGGCCCGGCTGGCCATGCTGGGTGCGGAAGATGTGGCCTGGGTGGAGGACAACGCCAAGGCTCCGGCCCTGCGGGTCTCGCCCATCGACGTCGGCCCCATCCTGGCCGAGCAGCTGTGGGGGTCAGTCACCGCTGTGCTCACCTCGGCCACCATTCCCATCGGGCTGGCCGAGCGACTGGGCATGCCGCTGGCCGCCACCGACTCCCTCGACGTGGGCAGCCCGTTCGACTACCGGGCCAACTCGTTGCTGTACGTGGCTTCCTCGTTGCCGGATCGGCGCAAGCCCGAGGCCGAGCCGGCCCTGCACGACGAGCTCGAGATCCTCATCCGGGCGGCCGGCGGGCGCACCCTGGCCCTGTTCACCAGCTGGCGGGCCATGCGTGGCGCTGTCGAGGCGCTCAGTCCCCGGCTCGATGTCCAGATCCTGTCCCAGTCCGATCTACCCAAGCCAGCCCTGGTCGAGGCGTTCCGAAACGACGAGTCGGCTTGCCTGTTCGCCACCCTCGGCTTCTGGCAGGGCGTGGATGTGCCCGGACGCACGCTCAGCCTGGTCACCATCGACCGCATCCCCTTCCCTCGGCCTGACGAGCCGGTCCTGCAGGCCCGCCGGGATCTGGCCGGATCCGGTGCGTTCGGTGCGGTGGATCTGCCCCGAGCGGGGACCCTGCTGGCCCAGGGGGCCGGACGGCTCATCCGCTCCAGTGCCGACCGTGGAGTGGTAGCCGTGCTCGACAGCCGGCTGGCCACCGCCAGCTACCGCAAGGCACTGCTCGAACGGGTCCCCCCGATGAAGCGAACCCTCGACCGCGACGAGGTGGTGGCGTTCCTGTCTGACATCGCCGCTGGTGCGGTGCCCGGGGACTGACCCTCTGGTCGGAACTGTCCGGTCAGAAGCCCAGCCGGTCGAGGGTGTCCTCGCGCTGCTGCCACCGCTTCTCCACCCGGACAAAGAGCTCCAAGTAAGCACCAGGCTCCATCTGGGCCCGCACGGCGGTACCGACCTCTTTGAGGATGCTGCCACCCTTGCCGATGACGATGCCCTTCTGCGAGTCACGCTCGACGAGGATTTCGCATCGGACCCGCGGCCACTCCCACTCGGTGATCCGACAGGCAATTGAGTGCGGCAGTTCGTCGGCCACCCGGTGGAGCAGCTCCTCGCGGACCAGATCAGCCACCCAGAAGGCCTCGGCCACATCGGTGACCATGCCTTCGGGGTAGTACCGCGGCCCCTCCGGCATCCGTGCAATCAACGCCTCCACCAGCTCGGGCACACCGTCACCGGTAGTAGCCGACAACGGGTAGTACTCGACCGGTACCGGTGTGCCCCCTTGTTCGGCATCCAAGGCATCGACCACCGCCGACACGCCGGTCAGGTGACCGAGGACACCGTCGCCCCCCACCCGGTCGATCTTGTTCACCACCACCATCAACATGGGCCGGCCCACCACCTCGACCCCAGCGGCGCCCAACTCGACCGTCAAGGCGGCAGAACGGGCCATGGCCCGCACCCGGCGCACCGAGTGGGCCAGCACCATACGGTCACCGGGCCCGACCGCACCTGTCGCCTCCACCAACGCCACCACGCAGTCCACGTCGTCCAACGAAGAGGTGGCCGACTCGTTCATCCTTTCGCCCAGCGCCGTCTTGGGCTTGTGCAGACCAGGGGTGTCCACGAACACCAACTGGGCTTCGGGGCGGTTCAACACGCCACGAACCTGAGACCGGGTGGTATTGGGACGGGGTGACACGATGGATACCTTGGTACCCACCATGGCGTTGACCAGCGTGGACTTGCCCACGTTGGGCCGACCCACGACAGCCACGAATCCGGAGTGATAGGGGCTCATGCGTCGTCCGTTCGTCCTGTGGCTACCCGAGGGGCACCAATGATGACCCGCTCGATGCGCCGCCCGGTGACCCGGTCCACCGTGAGCACCAGCCCATCGGAGGTGACCGACTCGCCGGCCTTGGGCACATGGCCCAGCAGGTCGAACACCAGTCCGCCGATGGTGTCCCACGCCCCGGTGGGGAGATTCGACTGCAGCTGCGCGTTGATGTCGTCCACCTGCACGCGGCCGCTCACCCGGGTGGTGCCATCGGGCAGGTCCTCCACCGACGTCTCCTCGACATCGAACTCGTCCACGATCTCCCCCACCAGCTCTTCGATGAGATCTTCCAAGGTGACAACACCAGCGGTACCGCCGTACTCGTTGACCACCACGGCCAGATGGAACTTGTCCGACTGCATCTCGCGCATCAGGCCCGCCACCCGCTTGGTCTCCGGGACGAAGTGGGCCGCCCGCAGGTGAGACCCCACCGGGTCGTCGCTGTTGCCGGCCCGCACCTGACGGATGAGGTCCTTGGTGTAGGCGATACCCATGACGTCGTCGATCTGCTGCTCGACCACGGGGATACGGCTGAACCCTGCCCCTAGGGCAAGGTCGAGTGCATCTTCGACGGTCACCTCGGCGCCGATGGTGACCATGTCGGTCCGGGGCACCATGACTTCGCGCACCACGGTGTCCCCGAACTCGATGATCGAGTGGATCAGCACCCGCTCCTCGAACTCGATGACGTCGCCCTCGACGGCCACGTCGGCCATGGCCAGTAGTTCGGACTCGGTCACCAGTGCCCCCAGGTAGCCGCCCTTCTTACCGATGAAGAGGTTGGCCAGCCCGATGAGGCCTCCCGAGACCAGCCGGACCGGCCAGAAGTGCACCACGGCGGACACGACCGGTGCACTGAGCAGCGCCGACCGTTCCGGATGGTGGACAGCCCAATTCTTCGGGACGGCCTCGGCGAACACGAAGATGACCACGATCTCGAACACCGTGGCGGCCACCACGCCCCAGGCCCCGAACCAGCGCACGGCCAGGATGCCGACCAACGTGGCCACGATCAACTGGCAGATGAGGATCAAGAGGAGCACCGGGTTGAGGAACCCTTGGGGGTCCTCGGTCAGGCGGACCAGTACCTTGGCCCCACGCCTGCGCTCGGCGGCCAGGCTCTTGGCCTTGGGCCGGCTCATTCGCATCAAGGCCGTCTCCGACATGGCGAGCAGGCCTGATGCCGTCAAGAGCACCAGGACCACCGCTGACAGGGCTATGTCCTCGGCCCCCAACGTGACGGCCACCATCAAGAAGGTGGGTCCAGCAACGGGGGGACACGGTAGAAGCGGTCGAGGAGCTGCTGCTCCCGGCGCTCCATGCGATCGGCCTCTTCGTCGACCATGTGGTCCATGCCGAGCAGGTGGAGGATCCCGTGCACGACCAGCAGAGCGATCTCGTCGTCGAAGGTGACTCCGTGCTCGACGGCGTTGACGGCGGCCACCGACGGGCAGATGACCACGTCGCCGAGGAGCAGGTGTCGACCGGTGGCGGCCTCGATGGAAGCCGGTCCGGTCCCGCCCTCGTCAGGCGAGCGGCCGCTGCGGTCGATCTCGTCCTCGATGGGGAACGAGAGCACGTCGGTCGGCCCTTCTTTACCCAGGAACCGTTCATTCAAGGCGGCGATGGCCGGCTCGTCGATGAACAGCAGCGATACCTCGGTATCTGATGTGATGCCCTCGGCCTCGAGTGCCGCCCGAGCCAGGGCCGCCCATCGGTCAACGGCCACCGGGTGGTCGGACTGCTCGTCAGCGGCGTAAATATCGAGGCTCATGAGTGCGTCGCTCCGTTCGTCGTCGGCGCTGGGGGCTTCTTGGCAGCATCGCTACGGTCGTAAGCGGTGACGATGTCGGCCACGATCTTATGGCGCACCACGTCTTGCGCCTTTAGGTGCACGAACGCCAGGTCCGGTACTTCGTGCAAGATGGCCTCGAGTCCGATCAGCCCCGAGCGGCCCCCGGGGATATCGACCTGGGTCATGTCGCCGGTGATGACCGCCTTCGAGCCGAAGCCGATTCGGGTCAGGAACATCTTCATCTGTTCGGGGGTGGTGTTCTGGGCCTCGTCCAAAATGATGAAGGCGTTATTGAGCGTGCGCCCTCGCATGAAGGCGAGCGGCGCCACCTCCACCGCCCCTTTTTCGATCAGGCGCTGCGCCCCTTCCACGTCCAGCAGGTCGTTGAGGGCGTCATACAGCGGTCTGAGGTAGGGATCGACCTTGGCCAGCATGTCCCCAGGCAGGAACCCCAGGCGCTCGCCGGCCTCGACGGCCGGCCGGGTCAGGATGATCCGGCTCACCTGGCGAGCCTGCAGCGCCTGGACGGCGAGGGCCACGGCCAGATACGACTTTCCGGTGCCGGCCGGACCGAGGCCGAAGGTGACCAGGTTCCTGGAGATGGCATCGGCGTAGGCTTTTTGGCCACCGGTCTTGGGCCGCACGGTGCGGCCCCTCGATGAACGAAGGATCTCACTGGTCAGCACCTCGGAGGGCCGGACGTCGTCACGCATCATGTCGATCGTGCGGGCCACCCGTACGGGATCGAGGCCTTGGCCCGACTCCAGCAGGATGATCAGCTCGTGGAAGAGTGTGGCCACCCGATCGGCCGATGCAGACCCGTCAGGACCAGCGGCTTCGATCGAGACCTCGTTGCCCCGCACGGCGATCTTGACCTCGGGAAAGGCGTCCTCGATCAGGCGGAGCAGCTCATCGCGCTGGCCGAGGAGACCGGCCATGAGGTGATTGCCGGGAACGAGGATCTTTACCGGGGTGCCTGCCACGTGGGTTCTGTCTCCGACCCTACCAGTGGCTCGGGTGGGCTCGGACACGACGACCTGCCTGCGTCCGGGTCGTCTCGATCCGGAACCGGTCAGCCCGGGGGCCAGACGAACGAGCGGCCACCCAACAGGTGTAGATGGAGATGGGGCACAGAGTTTCCGCTGTCGGGACCAACGTTGAACGCCAGCCGGTAGCCACGGTCTGCGCCGCCGATTCCCTCAGCATCGGCCACCGTCTTGGCCGCTATCACCATGGCGGCGAGGTCCTCGGCGTTACCGGGGACCACGGTGCCGGCATCCACGACGTGGGCACGGGGCACCACCAGGACATGCACCGGAGCTTGGGGATTGCTGTCCCGAAAGGCGATGGTGCGGTCGTCGCTATGGACGATGTCGGCTGGGATGTCGCCAGCCACGATCTTGCAGAACAGGCAGTCGGGGTCGGTGCTCAACGTGTGCGGCTCAACCCTCGGCCGCCATCGGCTCGCTCGAGGGGTGGGCAACTGCTCCGCTGACCAGACCTTGCACCACCCGGGTCGGGCCCTTCACCTCGGGGTAGAGGTGCTCGAGGCTGCCTGGGGTAATCCGGCTCGACTCGATGAACGCGTCCACGTCGGACTGCTTGAGCCGGATGACGCGGCCGAACTTGTAGGCGGCCAGGCCGCCTTCGTCGATGAAGCGGTAGAGGCTGCGCAAGGTGACACCCAGCCGTTCGGCTGCGTCCTTGGTGCTCAGCCAGCTGATCGACTCGCTATGGGCCTCGCCCATCAGAGTGCGACGAGGAGTCCGAGCTCGTCCAGGCGTGCCCCCATGCTGTCAGGCGTCACACCGAACAAGCAGGCGATAGCCCGCACATCTTCGGCCCGGATGGTGATCATCCGGCCGTTGAAGTCCTGGCGGTGTACCTGGATCATGCTGAGGAACCGGCGCAAGAGGTCGCGTTCGGGACCGCTCACCGTATGGAGCTTGGTCAGGTCGATGGCCACCTTGTCGGGGATGGTCGACACCGCAGCCGAATGCTCACGCGAGCCCGATCGGTCTTCGGGGGCAGCCGGAACGCCCCAGCGGCCACCGGGTACGACCCCGTCGCTCGGCAGGAGCTGGTCCACCGGTACGTCGTAGAGCTTGGCCAGACGCTGCAGCCGAGGGACGGAGATGGCCCGCTCTCCTCGCTCGTAGGCGCCGAGGACCGAGGCCTTGAACTCGAGGTCGGACATGGCCTCGACGGCCTGGAGGGAAAGCCGCATCTGTTTGCGCATGGCCCGCAGCCTGGTGCCGACGGCACGCGCATAGGCGACCTTGGCCGCTTCTTCCTGCTCGTCGTCGTCCAACGAGATGCTCTCTTTATCGCTCACCGTCATCACCATGTCTCTGCTCCCCTGTTCGTGCCCCTCGAGCTCAGGCCTGTAGGCCCATTCTTGTTTTGCTCATTGCACTCATCAGAACGATTTGCTCACGCACAGTGACCATCGAAGTTACCATCGGCCACTGCGAGTGGGGATTCACGCTCTTTGCTCCCTGTACCCATGTTTCCTCACGGAGCGTGGTTATGCAAGAGGTGCAACCACACCGCTACGAAGTCCACACAGAATCGCTCCGGCGCTTAGGGCGGCTGTCTCCGCCCGCAACACGGTTGCGCCCAGCCCCACTCCGGGTCCGAAGGCAGCCCGTTCCGCATCGTCCCACCCGCCCTCGGGCCCGATGGCCACAATGGGCCGATCCAGTCCTGGAACCCTTCCGCCCACATCAGCCAGAGCCAGTGGCCCGCCAGCCAGACCGGCCACCTGGTCGAGACCGCAGACGTCGGTCACCTCGGGCAGCCGGGGGCGTCGGCACTGAGCGGCCGCCTCACGGACCACCCTGCGCAGCCGATCCACCGCCTTGGCGCCGCGATCGCCCTCCCAGCGCACCACCGAGCGTGAGGTTCGCAGCGGCACGATCCGGTCGACCCCGAGTTCGGTCAACTTCTGGGCCACCCACTCAGGGCGGTCGCCCTTGGTCGGGGCGAAGGCCACGGTGATCACGGGGTCGAGCCGACCCTCAGCCGTCACGGGCCCGTCCGGGACCAGCAGCCCGCCCGGATCGGCGCCCCGAGACCCCTTGGCCGGAGCCGAGGCGGCGATGCGGCAAGGAACCCACCGTCCCGCCCCATCCGATGCCACCACCAGCTCGCCGGATCGCAGGCGCAGCACGTCGAGCAGGTGCCGCAGGTCGGCATCGTCCACCACCGGTGCCGCCGGGTCGGCCACGAAGACCATGGCCACCGCTGCTACTAGCAACGGGTGGGGGGCGAGCGGCAGCGAGGACTGGTCGCCGTCCAGGGTGCCGTCTCCCTCTGGCGGCACCGTCAGCTGAGGGCCGAACGAAGCTTGGAGAACAGCCCCTCGCCTTGGGGCGCCTCGCCAAGGACCTCGCCCCGTGCTTCGGCCAGGGCCGCCAACAGTTCGCGTTGACGGTCGTCCAGACCGGACGGCGTGTCGACCTGCATGTGGACGTAGAGATCACCACGACCCCGTCCACGCAGCTTGGGCACACCGAGTCCTCGAAGTGTCAGCACGGCACCGCTCTGGGTGCCCTCGGCGATGGCCAGGTCCCGGCTGTCGTCCAGGGTGTCGAAGGGGACGCTGCCACCCAAGGCAGCCAATGCCATCGGCACGTGCACCGCGGCGTGTAGATCCACGCCCGAGCGCTCGAACACCTCGTCGGTGGCCACCGAGAGGTGGACGAAGAGCGCACCGTTGGGGCCGCCCCGGTAGCCGGCCGGTCCATGCCCAGCCAGGCGAAGTGTGGAACCGTCATCGACCCCGGCCGGGATGTCGACGGTCAGCGTGCGGGGTTCGGACCGGCGGCCCTCTCCCCGGCACGGCTCGCACGGACTCTCGATCGACTGACCCGAGCCCTGACACCGAGGACAGGCCACCGCAGTGATGACCTGTCCAAGGATGGACTGGCGGACCCGGCGTAGCTCACCGGCACCCTGGCACTCCGCACACCGCACTACCGAAGTGCCAGGCTTGGCTCCCGTGCCTTCGCAGGTATCGCAGTGCACCGGAATGGTCACATCCACCTTGCGCTGCACGCCGAAGACGGCTTCGCGGAACGTGAGGTTTACAACCAGCTCGGCATCGGGCCCGGGAACCGGGCCAGCACGGCGTCCACGCCCGGGCTGGGCCCCGCCCATGCCATTGAAGAAGGCGTCGAACAGATCGCCCAGGCCGCCGGTACCGAACGGGTCGCCGCCGCCTTGGTTGCCACCCGCGGCGGCACCGAACACGCCGGCGTGCCCGTAGCGGTCGTAGCGGGCCCGACGTTCGGGATCGCTCAAGACCTCATAGGCCAGGCCGATCTCCTTGAAGTGCTCTCCGGAGTCCGAGTCGTCCTGGTTGGTATCGGGATGGTGCGCCCTGGCTTTGGCCCGATAGGCGCGCTTCAACTCGTCATCAGTGGCGTGGCGTCCGACGCCGAGAAGTTCGTACAGGTCGGTCTCGGTCATCGGGCCGCCTCCCCGAGGCGCTCACCGAGGCGATCGCCCACCACCCGGGCGGCAGCCAGAGCCAGCGGGTAGTTCATGCGGGTGGGGCCCAAGAGCCCGATCGTCCCGGCCTCTACCCCGCCGACCGACACCGGCATCACCACGATGGCGCACGAGGCCAAGGGCTCGACGCCGTGCTCGGCTCCGATGGCCACCGTCAGCCCGGTATCCAAGATGTCGCGCAGGAGCGATACCACCACCAGCTGCTGTTCCAGGATGGTGAGCACGGAGCGCACAGTGTCGACGGCGTCGAAGGCGGCCGCCATGCGCGAAGAACCACCGACGAAGAGCTGGTCGTGCCCGTCCGCCTCGGCCAGCGAGCGCAGCGCCGCGGCCCCGGCGGCGGCGATGGCATCCACCGCAGCCGTGCCGCTGGGTGCCAGAGCGCCGACTACCTGAGCCAAGGGGGAGCCGAGCACGTGGGCGGCCAGCCGTCCACTGGCTTCGGCCAAGACGACGTCGTCGGTGTCCTCGGCCAGTTCGATCGACTGCTTGCGGACCGCACCATCAGCCAACACGACCACCACCAGGGCCGAGCGGTGTCCCAGGCCGACCAGTTGCACCGAGCGGACGGCGGCGGATTCATGCGATGGCCCGACCACCATGGCCGTGCAGTCGGTGAGGTCAGCCAGGAGGCCCGAGGTGTGCTCGAGCATCTCCTCGATCTCCCCGTGGGCGTGGTCGAAGAACTGGCGGACCTGCTGGCGTCCACCGGCGTCGAGCGGCCCCGGGCCACCGAGCTGGTCGACAAAGAAGCGGTAGCCCTTGTCGGTCGGGATGCGCCCGGCACTGGTGTGGGGCTGAGTGAGGTACCCGTCACGCTCGAGGGCCGCCATATCGGAGCGCACCGTGGCCGAGGACACGCTCACGCCGGGGGCGTCGACCACGTGCTGGGACCCGACGGGCTGGGCCGAGCCGATGTACTCGGTGACCACGGCATTGAGGATGGCCGCCTTGCGGGCGTCCAGATCCTCTTCGTCGGGTACGGAATGTTCAGTTCTGTGATCGTCGGTGGTCGGCATGGGGTCTCACCAGGGTGGACCGGCGGACGGGGGCGGGTACCCGTCAACTCGCACCGGTCGCTGTTGGCACTCCACTCTAGTGAGTGCTGGCCCACTCCGGCCGACCACACGCATCGATCGATCTACAACCTCGGCGTAGGTCCATACATTGCCTCACGTAGGAATCTCCGCGTAGCGCGGGTCCACGGGGCGCACGAGGGTCCGGCTCAGGCGCTGGCGATGAACATGCGCTCGGTCATGGCTGGGCCGAGGGCCACGGCGGCATCGCCCATGATCAAGGTGAGCGTCCCGTCGGGTGCCCGAGACTGCACGATGGCGGTAGTTCCTGGAGTCAGTCCGTGGTCACCCAGATATGTGAGGGAGTCGGCTTCGTGCTCGACGCTCTCGGTAATCCGCACCAAGCGCACCTGCTCGCCGGCCTGGGCATCGGCCAGCGGCCGCTGCACCAACCCGTCAGGGGCGGACCCGGGGATCGGATTGCCGTGCGGGCAGGTAGTCGGGTTGTCGAGCAGCACTACCAGTCGGGCCTCTACGTCGTCGCTGATCACGTGCTCCCACCGGCCGGCTTCGATGTGCGCCTTGTCCCAGTCGAGGCCGATGATGTCCACCAGCAGTCGTTCGGCCAAGCGGTGCTTGCGCACTACTCCTTCAGCCAAGGCGGTGCCGGCCGGAGTCATCGAGATCTGCCGTGCGCTGCGGGTGATGAGCCCGTCGCCTTCGAGGCGGTCGAGCATCTCCGACACTGACGGAGCGGCCTTGCCCAGTCGCTCGGCCACTCGGGCCTGGATCACCGGGATCCCCTCCTCTTCGAGGGCGAAGATCGTTTCGAGGTATTCCTCGACCGGCGGATGGAAATGGTCGAGCACGACCCCAGCCTACGGCATCACGCCCGGCGGTGGAGGGGCTACGTCCCCGTCAGGGGCGCGAGGGGGCCGCCGCCGGGTGGGTCGTGCCGCCCGCCGAGCCGCCTCGGCCGCCTGCAGCCCGGGCACCACCCGCACCGTGTAGAGCGCCGAGGCCGCTCCCATGGCCAGGATGATGATGAGTGGCACCGGGTCGAAACGGTTCCCCACCGACACCGACGCCACCAAAGCCAGCACGCTGAAGATGACCAGTCCACTGATTGCCACCACCCGAACCAACGGGACCCGGAACGGGCGGTGGTGGTCAGGAACCCGGCCCCGCAGGCGCAGCACGCAGTAGGCGGCCACGGCGTAGATCAGCGCCTCGAGGGCTGCCCCCACCGCTACCAGGACCTGCCAGCCCGAGCCGCCCACCATCTCGACCACCACCGAGACGGCAAACGAGATGACGCCGAGCCCGACCACGGGCACCCAGGGCACGGCCCGATCGTTCAGCCGGGCCAGGATCGGCGGCAGGCTGCCCTCTCGAGCGGTGGCGTAGACAAACCGCGAGGCGGTGATGAAGCCCCCATTGAACGTGTTGAGGGCGGTGACGGCAGTGACGGCGGCCATGAACCACACGCCGACCGTGCCGAAGGCCCGTCCACCCAGAGCCAACTGCGGATAGGGAGTGCTCAGTTCCGCATGCGTCAGGACATGGCTCATGGCCGTGGTCATGGTGGCGCACACCACGAACAGGATCCCCACGGCAATCAGCATGGAGCGGTGGATGTGCCTAGGGTCACGCACCTCCTCGGCGTTGGTGGTCACCCATTCGAAGGCGCTGTAGAGGAAGATGCCGAGCGCGATCGACTCCAAGAACCCAGCACCCGAATGGTGGTGCAGCGGCTGCAGCGGCGTGTGCAAGGCGGTGCCCGACCGGGTCAGGGCGACCACGGAGACCACCAGGGTCGCAACCAGGACAACGGTGGTGGCCACATCTTGGAGCCAGCCCGCGGCCCGCACCCCGCGCAGGTTGGACAGGACAGCTATCGACAGCAATGCCAGTGTCCACACCGACGTCAGCCAGCCTGGAACGTGGAGCACATGCGTGAGGGCGGCACTCACGATGAACGCATCGGCCGCTACCACCAAAACGATGGTGCTCAGGTAGGTGAAGGTGACCGACAGCGCCACCCGGTCGTCCATGGCCCCCGACATGTACCGGCGGATGGCGGCCGCCGTCGGGAACATGCCGTTGAGCTCGCCGAAGAACCCCCAAGCCAGGAGGGCCAGCACTCCCGCCACCCCGATCGAGATCCAGGCCGAGTCGCCGGCCACGTAGGCCACCAGCCCGGCCGCGGCCAGGTACTGCAGGGCGGCGAAGGCCAGTCCGGTGGAGGTGGAGACGGCGGTCCGCAAGCCCATGGCTCGTCGCAGGCCAGCCGCTCCCGTCGACGCCGTCACGCTCACTGGTCGAGAAAGGCGACCATCGACATGGCGTCGAGCCGCATCACATCTTCGGACGACCCAGCCAGGACGATTTCGCCGCTGAGGTACTTCTCGGATGGGTTGAGATCTCCCCAAAACAGGTCGGCGAAGTCCTCACTGGTGGCCGATACCACCAGGTCGGGCTGGTCCACCAGGCCCGATCGGAGGTCGGACAGCACCGAGGCGGACACGGCGATGGTGAAGCCCTCACCGGTGTCGGTGGCCACCAGGTGCACCGTGCGGTCCCAGCCCCGCAGCATGCGGGCCAGTCGGGTGTTGACGTTGCACCGCTCCTGCCAGTCGGCGTAGGCCTCGGCGATCTCTTCGGCGGTGGCCATCGCTACTGTCGCGACGATTCGTCGAGGCCGGCTGTCCCTGTAAGCGCTGCCCCCTCAAGAGTTGCCACTACCTCGGCGGCCGCTCGCTCGCCGGACTCCAGCGCCCCTTCGATGTAGCCCGACCACACCGAGGCCGTCTCGGTGCCCGCCCAGTGGATAGGACCCACCGGCGTGCGCAGGCTGGGACCGCACGCGGTCAGCACGCCGGGGCCCATACCGGCCACGGGGCCACCTCGGCTGTAGGGCTCCTCCGACCACCGCTGCTCGACGAACTCGATGGGCTCGGCGGCCTTCGGACCGAAGGCACGAGCCAACTCCTCCAGACAGACCCGCTGGCGACCCGCAGCTCCGTCGGACTCCGATGACCGGTCCACTGCGCCGGCGATGAACCCCATCAGGATCCCGTGCGAGCCGTCTTCGGGCGAGTCGTCGAAGATGGCCCGGAGCATGCCGGCATCGGCCACCACCTGGCCGGAAAGACCGGCGTCGCGCCAAAACGGCTGGTCGTAGACGGCGTGGACCTTGGTGACCGAGCCCATCGGGGCGCGTTGGGCGAGCTGCTGGCGGGAGCCGGGCAGGGGCGGGTCGAAGGCGATCCGTCCCTGGACTGCGGGTGGCATGGCCACCACCAGCCGCTGGGCAGCCACCCGCCACGGGGATCGCACACCATCGGCACCCATGCGCTCGGCCGTCACGGTGACGCCGGCAGGCTCGCCCGCTCCCCCATCGCCGTAGGAGACCGACACCACCGGGGCATCGAGCACGATCCGGTCAGCCAGGTGTTGGGCCAGCCGGAGCGCCATCTGCTGGGCTCCGCCAGTGAAACGCCGCTCCTGAGCACCACCTGCCGTGCGGATCAGCGAGGACATGGAGCCACCGCTGTGGGCATAGGACAGGACGTAGAGCAGCGACAGCTCCTCGGGCCCACAGCCGAACACGGCCAGGGCGGCCGTGGCGACCAGGGAGCGGGCTGTCTGTGTGTCGGCAGCCGATTCGACCCATTCGGCCAGAGTGATCCGGTCGAGTGCTCCGGCATCAGGATGGTCCCACGGATGGGTCGGCGATACCTCTTGGGCCAGAAGATCCAGATCGAGGAGGGTGGCCACCGTGTCCGCCGATCCGTCCCGATCTGACGTCGGAACCAGCCCGGTAAAGGGGTGGACCCAGCCGTCACGGACCTCGAGGTTGGAGCCGTCGAGGTAGGTGGGAAAGGTCGACACCGCGTACTCGTCGGCCAACGCTTGGAGCCGGTCCTGGGTGGGACCGATCCATTGTCCGCCTTGGTCGACCACCGCACCCGACGGGGTCACCTCGGTGAGGACTCGGCCGCCGACACGATCGCGGGCCTCGAGCACCACCACATCGAGGCCAGCCTCGACCAGGGTGCGCGCCGTCTGCAGTCCCGAGTAGCCAGCCCCGGCCACCACGACATCGACAGTGCGGTCGGCGAGCGTCATGAGCCTCCTCGTGGTCGGCGGTAGGAATGCTGATGCGATGCAGATGGCCTACAGGTGGACGCCAGGCTTGGCCCCGGGTCGTGCTTGGGTCGCCCGAAGTTCCTGTCGCCGGCACGGGCAGTACCGTGGGATGTGTGGACACTACCCCGGCACCTGATCTGGGAGACGGCGATTTCCAAGACGTGCGCGGCCCCGAGGATGCTGACGGCCTCGACATGGTCGAGTTAGAGGGAGCCGAAGGGGTTGAAGGGGTTGAAGGGGTAGAAGGGGTTGAAGGGGTTGAAGGGGTTGAAGGGGTTGAAGTCGCTGTCGCCGTCGAGCCTGGCGGGGACCCACTGCGCTTCAGCAACTGGATGCAGCGTTCGACCACCGGAGCAATCCTGTCCGGAATAGCCCTCGGACTCCACCACGCCCTGGAGCCGAAGCGCCAGCAGCCGGCCTTTGTGATGGAGGCTCCTGGCGAGCCCGAGGACCCGGACGCGCCGATCACTCTCCATTTCGACCCAGACGACCCGACCAAGACGGTGGCCGTAATTCGCGCACCGAGCGCCCCTGCTAGCCGTGACTCAGGAGATGGTTAGCGAATCCGGAGGCGTAGTCGGCCCCGTTGGCCCCGTGCCCAGCACCCACTCGTTGAGGATGACCAGCGCGCCCTCTCGGCCCGTTGCCACATGAAAGCTGTGGTCCAGCGTGGGCAAGAGGGTGAGAGAGAACACTCCTGACCGGGCCACCCGACGAAGCTTATGGACCCGACCACGGCCAACGCCAGGCCATTCGTCCGGCCCGAGAACGACACAGAGGGCAGCCCCGCTGTCGACCACACGCTGGAACACCCCGACCGGATCGGTCCCGCCTTTTCCGATTCGGGCCAGCGACCACACCCGGTCCGGCACGTGCTTGGTCAGGGGGCGAAAGACGCCTCGGTCTCGTAGCGATCCCAGGAACCGATGTCGATGCGGTGCCGGTGCAGATGCCGGTGCCGGTGCCGGTGCGGCCGGATCTTCTTCGGCCGCCGTGGCCACCTTCGTATCCGGCACACCTTCAATGGCATCACCCGTCGACCCGGGCGTCCGGTCGGCTGAGGGAACACGGAGCGGGTTCAATAGGGCCACCCCTCCCACTCGGGTTGAGGTGGCAGCCAGCAGTGCGTGGTAGGCGCCAGCGCATAGCCCGAGCAGCAGCACGTCGCGAGGATCGTTCGGCGACAAGAACCGGATGCCTTCGAGCACGTCGGGTCCTGCGTGCTGCGGATAGCTCGACAGGTCCCCCGCCGGTCCAGTGACCGGGCTGTCACCCACGCTCCCGATGTCCATGCGGAGGCAGCGCAGGCCGGCGGTCGCCCAGGTGCGACTCAGTTCCACCCACTGGCGGCCGGGACCAACGTGATTGAGGCTGCCGGCATTGAGGAACAGGGCAGCCCCGAACTCCGGTACCGGACCACCGGTCGTGCGTAGGCGACGACGGTCTGCAGCCAGCGATGCCGCACCGGAGGAGGGATCCGCTGGCTCAGCCAGTATGGCGAATAGTCCATCTGGACCGAAGAACACAGGGCGCTCGGTCACCGGTACACCGCCTGGGCGCTCGACACGGGCGATCGATCGAATGGCCGGGGTGATGACGATCGGATCCCCCGTGCCCAAGCCGTCTTCAGTGCCCAGGATGATCGATCGGACAGCCTCGATGTCAGCGTCCGAAACCCGGGCCAGCATGAGTTCCACGCCGAACAGGGCATCGACGCCGGTTCCACTCCGCCGGATGCACCCATCAGGGCCAAACTCGGGTCGGGCCACTTTGCCGGTCTCAGGATCAGCGGCATCGATGACCAGGACCGATGCCGGAAGAGTCATCCCAGACCGGCTGGAGTCGAGTCTCTTCAGGTCGGCCGTCAGTGACGCGTCGAGTATGAATCCAGGGATCTCGGTGGAGCCATCTGCCAGGTCGGGTGAATCACTCGCCCCATACATGCGCCGCAGGGCCCGCTGGTAGCGCAGGTACTGGCTCCCTTTGGTCCACGGATACCAGAGCGTCAACGAGTCGACCGTCCCGAGGTCCGATGCGACACGGGCCGCAATGGCTGCCCCCAATCGGGCCCCCACCAGGTGGGCGGAGGTAGCCCCGGCCGCCCGGACATAGGCCAGACCTTCGCCGACATCGCTTATCCATGAATCCAGGAGATCGGGGTCGGTCAACGACCCGGTGGAGTCGCCGGTGCCGTGGTAGTCGAATCGGAGGACGGTGCAGCCGGCGTCGGCCAGGCTACGGGCCAGGATCCGGTAAGACAGCTGACTGGCCTCACCTTCCAGCCCGATGGACGGACACAGCACGACACCCGGCCCCCGGGGGCGGTCAGGGATGTGGACCCATCCGAAGAGCGGCCGGTCCTCGGGGCCGAACCAGGTGGGAACGGCACGCGATTGTTCGCTGCGTATGCCGGCTGCCACGATGTCTGCCGTCGCCACGATGTCTGCCGTCGCCACGATGTCCCCTACACCGGCCGACAACTCACCCCCGGGAAGAGGCTGGCTGTCGGCACCATCAGCTGATGACGACACCCGCTTCGCCCGCCGGGCCGCCGGCGACAGCGGTCGGATCTTACTCATGGCTATCGCTCGGATATCCGGCTCGATGCGCAGCAGCACAGCCAGCATCACCCCCCACGCGGCGGCCACCACCACCGCAGCACAGATCAGCCCCCGCATGCCGTCCCTGAGGGTCGAGGCCCCGGGCTGCGGTGGCACCAGCCACAAAAAGGCCAGCGCCAGTACTCCGGCTACAAGTACGGCTGGCACCACGGGCGCCAGGGCGTCCTTCACGTAACGCGAGACGGGGAGCTTCAGGTAGCGGCACACCATGATGGGCAGAATCGTGAACTCGATGACCAGCACTGCCGGCAGCGACCCGATGGCGGGACCGATCGGCCCCAACAAGAACGTGGCAATGATGCTGCCGGTCAAATTGATGCCAGCTGCCAGGAGCGCCATCCGCATCATCAGCTGATTGCGGCCGATACCGGTCAGGAAGATGAAGCACTGGTGGCCGGGCAGCTCTAGGGCGGTGACGAACCCGAGGGCGATCATGATCGAGTACGTCTTGGGTGGGACTTGGCCAAGCCACAGCTTCAGGATCGGCTCACCGAAGGCCGCTAGGGCTACCAGGATGGGCAACGAGATGGCCAAGGTGGCCATCACCGTCCGCGAAAAGAGGCGGGACTGCTGCTCGGAGTCCTTGACGCTGTCGAAGTGCGCATAGGTGGGCAGCAGTAGGTCGCCCCCGTACGTTGTGAGGTTCCGAGTCAGATTGGCCGTGCTGAGGGCGATGTCATACGGCGCCACTTGGGCGACGGGCAAGATGATGCCGATGATCAGTGCGTCGAGGCTGTAGGAGACCATGCCGCTGATGGCGATCACCGTGTTGCGGCTGCCGAACTTCAGTAAGTCCACCAATACGGCCCGCTGGAACCGTCCCGATCGCACGGAAAAGCCGGTGATCCGGCGCACCAGGAAGCTGGACATGACGAAGCTGAACCCGGTTCCGAGCAGCACGACGATGCCCAGTCCGACCAGGCCTCCCCCAGCCAGCACCACCACGACCTCGGCCAACTGGGTGACGAGCATCCCGGCCAGTCCGATCTGTGACGACCGGTCGCTCCGTCCCACCCCGAAGAGCACTGCCCCGGGCACTGTGGCCACGAACTTCACGGCCATCATCACCCCGAGCAGCACCAGCGTCACCCCGGCCACATGGGGGCTGAAGCTCCCGAGGTTCACGATGGAGGCCAGGAGCGGGGCGAGCACCATGGTGATGAGCACGGCGATGGCACCCGATACGGCGAAGAAGACCGATGCGGTGCTGATCACATCCGCTAGTCCTTCGTTGTCGCCCACCGCGGTCATCCGAGCGATCCTCTGCACCACTGCGGTCGACACGCCGACGTCGAGCAGGGCGATGTAGCTGACGATGGAGATCAGGACGATCCACAGTCCGTAGGTTTCGGCCCCAAGGTTCACCAGGAGGACGCGGGTCAGCACCAGGCTGAGGATCACACCCAGGATCAGGCTGGCGTAGGACGACAATGCATTGCGCAGGAACTGCTTGGCGCTGGCGTTGGCGAAGGGCTGGTCTGCTGCCGTCACAGCCAACGCTGATCTGAGGGACTCATCGGGTTCGCATCGTACCCGAGATGCCCCAGTAGTCATGGTTCGCACCGCCGAGCACCGTCCACTCCGGCAAACTTCGACCTGCCTGGTCCCGTGCGCCAGGGGCGCACTTGGGAAGCGGCCGCTCAGCGCCTGGGCGAACTCAGTCGTCGAGCTTGAGAGCAGACACGAAAGCTTCGGGGGGAACTTCGACTCGGCCGATGTTCTTCATCTTCTTCTTCCCCTCTTTCTGCTTCTCCAGCAGCTTGCGCTTGCGGGTGATGTCACCGCCGTAGCACTTGGCCAGGACGTCCTTGCGCCGGGCCTTGACCGTCTCGCGGGCCAGCACCCGGCCCCCGATAGCCGCCTGGATCGGGACCTCGAACATCTGGCGGGGGATCAACTCTTTGAGCTTCTCGGCCATCCGTCGTCCGTAGTAGTCGGCCTGGGACCGGTGCACGATGGTAGAGAACGCATCCACCGGGACATGGTTGATGAGCAGGTCGACCTTGACCAGGTCAGAGGTGAGGTAGCCGCCGGTCTCATAGTCGAGACTGGCGTACCCCTTGGTCCGGCTCTTCAGTTGGTCGAAGAAGTTGATGACCACTTCGGCCAGGGGAATGACGTAGACGAACTCGACCCGCTCGGGCGAGAGGTAGTCCATCTTGATCATCTCGGCCCGCTTGGCCTGGCACAGCTCCATGATCGTCCCGGTGTACTCAGACGGGGACAAGATGGTGGCCCGCAGCATGGGCTCGTCCACGTGGTCGAGGGTGCCAGCGTCGGGCAGCTCGCTCGGGTTGTCGACCGCGACTTCGGTGCCGTTGTTCAAGTAGGCCAAGTAGGCCACCGACGGGGCGGTAGCGATCAGTGACAGGTCGAACTCGCGCTCCAAGCGCTCGCGCACGATCTCCATGTGGAGCAGCCCCAAGAAGCCGCACCGGAAGCCGAACCCCAGTGCCGTCGACGACTCGGGCTCGTAGGTGAAGCTGGCATCGTTGAGCCGGAGCTTCTCGAGGGCGTCGCGCAGGTCGGGTAGTTCATCACCGTCGATGGGGAACAGCCCGCAGAACACCATCGGGTTCGGATCGCGATAACCATCGAGGGCGATCTGGGCTGGGTGGGTGGCCGTGGTGACGGTCTCACCGGAGCGGGCCCCGCCCACATCTTTGATCCCAGCGATCAGGTAGCCGACCTCACCGGGTCCGAGTTCGGCCACCGGCACAGTGATCGGCGTGCGCACGCCGATCTCTTCGATCTCGTGGTTCTCACCGGCCTGCATGAACCGGAGCCGGTCCCTGGTGGTGAGCGTTCCCTCCATCACCCGGATGGAGCTGACCACGCCTCGATACTGGTCATAGGACGAGTCGAAGATGAGGGCGCGCAACGGCGCTTCCGGGTCGCCGATGGGCGCAGGAATGCGGGCGATGATGGCGTCGAGCAGCTCAGGCACACCTTCCCCGGTCTTGGCCGAGATGTGCAGGACCTCGTCGGCCGCCAGTCCGAGCACATTCTCGATCTCGGCCGCGCACCGGGCCGGGTCGGCGGCGGGCAGGTCGATCTTGTTGAGCACGGCAATGATCTCGAGGTCGTTCTCCAGGGCCTGATAACAGTTGGCCAGGGTCTGGGCCTGAATACCTTGGGAGGCATCCACCAGCAGCACGGCCCCTTCGCAGGCGGCCAGCGACCGGCTCACCTCGTAGCCGAAGTCGACATGTCCAGGGGTATCGATGAGGTGGAGGGTGTGGTCCTTCCAGGGGACCCGCACGTTCTGCGCCTTAATGGTGATACCCCGCTCCCGTTCGATGTCCATCGAGTCGAGGTACTGGGCCCGCATTTGGCGGGGGTCGACCGCACCGGTCAGCTCCAAGATGCGGTCGGACAGCGTCGACTTGCCGTGGTCGACATGGCTGATGATGGAGAAGTTGCGGATGCGGTCGATGGGGAGCACGGGGTGCCCAGCGTACATAGGGCAGCACACCCGGCGGTCGCCGCAGTGGTCAGCCGTCCGATCCCGGCCAACCGGTGGTCAGCGTGGGAGGCCGGAGACCAACGGAAGCGAGGCGTAGCGCCGGACGAACGGACCCGGGGCCAACTGGCCACCATCGCGGTCGACAGTAAAGTCCGGCAGCACCTTCAGTACTTCTTCGAGGGCCACCCGGGCCTGGAGCCGAGCTGCGGCTGCACCGATGCAGTGGTGGGGTCCGTTGCCGAAGGTCGCCATCCGTCGGACCGGCCGGGTCACGTCCAGCGCATCGGCATCTGCTCCGAACTCCCGGGGGTCGCGGTTGGCCGAGCCGTAGAGGAGGTGAACCTTGGCGCCCGCCTCGATGGTGGCGTCGTGCAGGTGGACCGTCCGGGTGGTGGTGCGCGACAGACCCTGGACCGGTGTGGTGAAGCGGAGGAACTCCTCGAGGGCAGTGGGCAGCAAGGCCAGGTCGTCGAGCAGCCGGGTCCGCTGGTCGGGAAACTGACACAGGGCGACCAGCGAGCCACCCAGCAGCCCGGTGGTGGTGTCGTTGCCGCCAGCGATCATGACGAAGCAGAAGCCGAGGATCTCATCGAGGGCCAGAGGCTGACCATCGACTCGGGAGGCCACCAGGTCCGACAGCATGTCGTCTCCGGGGTGGTTGCGCTTGTACTCGACCAGTTCGGCAAAGTAGCCGTAGAGCGCGGCTACGGCGTCAGATGCGCCGCCCACGATGTCACCACCGGCGTTGGCAGCCACGATGGCATTGCTCCACTGGTCGAACTGGCCTCGGTCCGACTCCGGTACCCCGAGATAAGTGGCCACCACCAAGGTCGGCAGCGGCCCGGCCAGTACCTCGATGACATCGCACTCGCCAGCCTCGACCATTACCGCCACCCGATCCTGCACAAACGTCCGGATGGCCGGCTCCAAGGTGGCCACCTTGCGGGGCGTGAACCCCCGGCTGATGAGGCGCCGGAACGTGGTGTGCTCGGGCCGGTCCATCATCACCAACGTGGGCTTCAGCCCCAGCCTGATGATCTCGTCTTCTTCATAGGTGAGCCCCTGGGCCGACGAGTACGTGGCCGTGTCGAGGGCGGCGGCAAATACATCGTCGAAGCGGGACAGCACCCAGAACCCCCGGGCCGCACGATGGACCGGGTCCTCCTCGCGGAGCCGGGCATAGACCGGATACGGGTCGGCCAAGGTGACCGGGTCCTCGGGGTCGTAGGCTACGGGAGCCGGGTCGGTCAGCATCTTCTGCGACCGTAGCCCTCGCCATCGGTCACATGTCGCCCCCGGGCCGCACCGCCGGGTAGATCCGAGCAGGTCGGGCCTGCTATCCTGCGATGTCTGCTCCGACGGCCTCTGGTCGACCGGATCCGGGCCTCCCGCTCCACCATGCTGGTGCCGTCTGCCGATCGGGCAGCAACCAAGGCACTTGACGTGTGGGGTCGTGTGGTCCCTTGCGACATCGACGAACTCCCAGACAACGAGGAACCACAGTGGCCAATATCCGTAGCCAGATCAAGCGCAACCGCCAGACCATCAAGCGTCAGGCCCGCAACAAGGCCGTCCGGTCGGAGTTGCGCACCCGGACCAAGAACGCCCTGACCTCCATCGACGAGGGCGCCGAGGGTGTCGACGAGACACTTCGTCTGGCCATCAAGCGGATCGACAAGGCCGCCACCAAGGGCGTCATCCACAAGAACCAGGCCGCCAACCGCAAGTCCCGCCTGATGAAGCGTGCGGCCAAGGCCAAGGCCACGGCTGCCGCCTGAGGCACCCGATCATCGCTAGCTCCCCGTGAGCCGCATCATCTGAGCCCGGCCTACAGATTCTCGGCCACATGTCCCGCCTCCGGCGGGACATGGCTCGTTCAGGGGCTCCCCAGCTCCGACGTGAGTTCCGCCTGCTCGATCAGTTCCGCCGGCTCGATCAACTCAGGGCCGTCGTTGCGGACGTTGCCCACCGAAGTTCGGACGGCCCGGTGCACCAGCGTGCCTGCCGGTGCCGCCACCAGCATCGACTCGAGTTCTGGTTTGTCCCTGTTGGTCGGGTCGAGCCACTCGTCCAAGTGGGCCGGGTCGAGGACCACCGGCATCCGGTGATGGATCTCCCCCATGTCGGGCCCCGCCTCGGTGGTGATGACCGTGCAGGTCCGCAGGAACGGCCGCTCCGCTTCGGGGAGATCGGCGGCTTGCGGGCCGCCCCACCACTGCTCCCACAGGCCGGCCAGCACTAGGGGCTGTCCGTCGGCCCGGGTGAAGTAGTAGGGCTGGCGGGTCTTGCCGGGCCCCGGCTGCCACTCGTAGAACCCGTCGGCCACCACCGCCAGCCTGCGGGCGGTAAAGGCAGCCCGGAACGACGGCTTGGACGCCACTGTTTCGGCCCGGGCGTTGAAGGTGCGGCTGGCCACGGACGGATCCTTGGCCCACGAGGGCAGCAAGCCCCAGCGGTAGCGCCCGAGCTCGCGGTGGACGCTGGACGAGGGCTGGTCGTCCCCCTCGGGTCCCGGCGAACCGTCCATCCCGCCCGACCCGTCCGCAACATCGGCGATGGCCAGGATCGACCGGGTTGGGGGCACGTTCCAACTGGGCCGACCATCAGGGTCGACGTCGATGCCAAGCTCGGCATCGAAGATCCGGGCCAGGTAGTCAGGGTCCGAGTAGAGGGCGATCCGTCCGCACATGGTGCGACCAGACTACGACCGGCGAACCCCGGCCGCCGCTCATAGCGGGGCCGGGGTGCCGGGTCGGAGGACTACTTCTTCGGCGGCACTGCGTAGTAGTAGGGGGCGTCGCAACGAAAACCATGGGCTGATCCATCGGTCGGCGGATCGTCGAGGCGTTGGAACTTGCCCTTGACGACCTGGGCGATGATGTAGCAGTTCGGCGGCACCTTGCCGGCCGGGTCGGAGCTGGCGAGCAGGTAGCTCCCGGTGAACAAGCTGATCTTGGATAGTTGCTGGAGCACCGATCCACGGGTCGGGTTCGCACCGGCCGCCTTGAGACCCTGGGCGAACAGTTGGGCCGACACCCACCCGAACAGCGTGTACAGGTCGGGATTGAACCCGGGGGAGACCTTCTGGACCCAGGCCAGGAAGGTGTTGACCGCTGGGATGGCAGTGGAATCCTCCCCAAGGAACAGCGAGGTGAGGGTCTCCATGTAGGCGCCGTCGATGGCCGCTGCCCCACCGGAGTCCGGGATCAGGCGCTCCGAATAGGTCGAGGCCCCAAAGACGATGTGGGGATGGAAGTTCTGCTGGTTCAGCGCCTTGACCACGGCCGAGGCGTAGTTTTCGGGCATCTGCTCCAAGAAGAGGATCTTCACCCCGGCGTTGCGCATGGCCACCACGTTTTGGCTGAAGTCAGTCTGGGTGATGTCGAACTGGGGAGAGTAGACGACCTTGTAGCCGATCGACTCCATGGCCGCCTTCTCCCCCGCCCACTTGGCGACGGCCGAAGGCTGATTGGCGATCAGGGCGCCGGCACCCTTCAGATCACCGGGGAACTTGGTCTTGAAGTACTTGAGTGGGCCGAGTGGCCAGCCGATCTGCCCCGGGTCGGGGCTGAAGGTGTTGGGAAGATCCGAGGCCGACTGGGCCAGGGGCACGGTCACGTTAGGCACGCCTGGGTTGGCGGCTAGGACCGTCTCGCCGTAGCTGTCCTGGAGGGAGAACCCGCCGACCGAGGCGAAGTCCTTCTGGACCACCTGCTCCATGGCCTGCTTGTTGGGCGCGCCCTGGAAGCCGTCGTCGTAGGAGTCGACCAGAATCTGGCGGCCGTTGATACCTCCTTGTGAGTTCACATAGGCGGCATAGGCCTGGGTGCCGACGAGGGCGCCCTTGAAGAGTCCGGCGAACAGCGTCGAGATGTTGCCGACAGTGACGGTGGTCGGGGTGATCCCGGTGGAGTCACTCATGGCGGCCGGCGGGATGGTCGTCTTGGTGCCTGCAGCCGTCGTCGTGGTCGACGACGACTGGGTCGATGAGCATGCGCTCAGCGTGGCCGCCAGCGCCAGGCCAGCCATAGCTAGTGCCGCACCTTGCTTGCGCCGTCCTGTCGTGTTCTTCTCGGTGGCTCGCTTCATGGTCGTCTCCCCTTAGTCGTGGATGCGCCGGCAGATCTGGGATCTGTCCCCCCGGCGTGATGCACTGGGTGTGACTCTAGATACTTCGGGCAGCGAGCGCGTGGCACCGCACGTGGTGCACATTGGCGGCCGTTGACAATCGGACCAGTGGGTCTCCGGGGCCAGTTCCATCCTCGCCCGTGCGCCTGTCTGCAGGGCTGCGTTCCATGTCATCGCAGTACGAGTCGCCCCCAGCTGCACCTGATCTGCTCTGGTTCCACAATGCAAAAGAGTACGGCTATTGCTATTGTGATCGTTGTTCGCTCCCATCACTGAGCGACCAGTGCAAAGAACTCGAGTTTTCAGAAGTCGCAGGGACGCAGTCCCGGCCAGATTGGCCAAGGATCGATTGCACAGGGGGCAGGCGCATGGGCAGGTTGAGCAACACAGCAAAGACGGCAACCGGACCATTCCGGTCCAGGTTCGCCGTCATGCTTAGAAAGCGTTCAAGGCGATCTCCACGCCGGCCGTTCAAGGCCGCAGTCGCTGTATGTCTGGTCGGGGCAACTTTGGTTTCCTTCGCCGGAGTCCAAGGCGCCACCGAGGGGGTTGCCGGGGCAGCCACATCCACAACCATCGTCTCTGGCCTTCAGGGAGGATTCGGCCTTGCTGTCGACGCCTCGGGCAATCATTACGTTACCGAAACCAATACCAACACGGTCTCGAAAATCAGCCTCGACGGAACCAAGACCACTATCGGATCAGGGTGGAACTGGCCTGTTGGCGTCGCCGTTAACTCCGCTGGTGATGTCTTCGTTGCCGGCGGAAACGACCGTGTGGTGAAAGTTTCGGCCGATGGCACCATGACCACGATTGGTGTGTTCAACGGGCCCGGCGCATTGACACTTGACGCCGCCGGCAATCTCTTTGTGGCCAATCTGGCGGATGTGGTGGAGTTCCCCGCTGTGCCTGATTCGGGAATCTCTGCCGACGGAAATACCGGCTGGAAGGTGGTCGAATCGGGCGACATCTGGGGCGCAGACGGCGTTGCGGTCGCGCCAGATGGCACGGTGTACGTCTCGAACTACGCGTACCAGCGAATCGATGTGCTCACTCCCGACGGCTCGGGGGGGTATACGAGAAGCGAGGAGGGAACTTCCCTCGGAAATTGGTATCCCACCGGGATGAGCACCGACGCCGCGGGAAATCTCTACGTCACGTCGCCAGCCAAGAA
>JBAXCY010000013.1:0-33014 GCA_037141235.1 Acidimicrobiales bacterium
GACCAGCCGGGGCGGACAGACTGTGTCCTCTTCGTCTGCCACCGCCCAGGTACTCGGCTTGACCAACGGCGATCGCTACCAGTTCGTGGTGAGCGCTACCAACGCCCTCGGATCGGGTGGTGAATCGGCACCGTCGAATTCGGTCGTGCCCGCCGGGGTCCCCGATGCGCCGGGCAACGTCGGTGTGGCTTCCGGAAACGGAGCGCTGACGGTCAGTTTCGACGTACCACCGGCCAACGGATCGGACATCACCGGATACGTGGTGACGGCCGTCGGTGGGGGAGCCACGACGTCGGTGTCGGGTGACTCGAGCCCGATCACCGTCTCGGGCCTTACCAACGGCGTCAGTTACGACGTGACCGTGGCGGCCGTCAACGGCGTGGGATCGAGTGCTGCATCGTCGGGACAAGGCGTACCGGTTACGGTTCCTGACGCACCCACCTCCGTTGTGGCAACCCCCCGCGACCACAGCGCCTTGGTCACCTGGGGCTCGGTGTCCAACGGTGGCTCAGCCATCACGGACATATGGGTCGTGGCAACCGACACGAGTGACGACTCCACCATCACCGTGGCCGGAGATGCTGCTACCGCCGCCACCAGTTACGGGGGCGTTCTGGTCTCTGGCCTCACCAACGGGCATCTGTACACCTTCGTCGTGACGGTGCGCACTGCGATCGGATCGGCTACGTCGGCACCTTCATCTGCGGTGACTCCACTCCCTGTGCCTGGCGTCCCGACCGGGGTGTCGGCTGTTGCGGGTATCGGATCCACCAAATACACCGGAACGGCCACGGTGTCCTTTACGGCCCCGCCGTCCAGCATCCCGCCGGTCACCTCCTACCAGGTGGTAGCAGTGGATCTAACTAACCCCCCCTACGGAGGCCAGACGGTGACGTCCGGGTCGACGTCGGTGGTAGTGCCGTATCTGCAGGTGGGACATAGCTACCTGTTTACCGTCACGGCCATCGACGGAGCGGGGTATGGCGGGGCTCCGGTCAGCACGCGTACGCCGGTGATCCCCTATGCCCTGCCCGGGTCCCCCAACTACGTAAATGTCGTCGCCGGTGATTCGTCGGCCACGGTCACCTTCGATCCAGCCTCGCCCAACGGTTCGGCCATCACCAGCTACATCGTGGTGGCTACTGATCGGACTGACGCGTCGCGCAGTGTCACGGTGACCGGTTCGGGCTCGCCGATCCGAGTTGCAGGCCTCACCAACGGTGATGCCTATTCGTTCAATGTGGCTGCCACCAATGCAGCCGGCACGGGGACTTGGTCGGGCGAGGGTGCCTGGCGTACGCCTGCTGGGCTGCCTGATGCCCCGACACAGGTAACGGCCCAACGCGACGACATGTCGGCTCACCTCACCTGGGTGCGACCGTCGCCCAACGGTTCGGCCGTTACCAGCTACACCGTGACCGTCACGGACCTCGATAATCCGTCGGGTTCGAAGGTCGTGCCCATTGCGTTCCTCAACCGCTCCGACGGCTCTGCCGTTGGCGGTGTGGGCAACCTGATCAATGGTGATCGCTATACCTTTACCGTGGCGGCCACCAACGGAGTGGGCATGGGACCGGCGTCACTGCCTTCCAATGTCGTGACGCCCGCATGGCTGCCGCATCCTGCTCGGCCGGTTGCGACCGGTGGGGTCGGCTCGGCCACCGTTGCCTTTGACCATGGCGACGACAACGGATCGCCCATCACCGGCTACTCGGTGACGGCGCACGACTACACCGATCCCAGTCGGGGTGGCCAGGTCCTGGCCAGCTCGGCCAGCCCCGTCACGTTTACTGGGCTGACCAACGGTGACACTTACTACTTCGAACTCACGGCCACCAACGAGGTGGGTTGCGGCAATCCGGTCCTCAACGATGACGGCAGCATCGGCTGCGTCGGCTTGACCAGCAACGACGTAGTGCCGGCGACGGTGCCCGGAGCGCCATCGTCGCCCACCGCCGTGCGCGGCGATCACGCCGCCACGGTGTCCTTCAGTGCACCTGCCTCCGGTGGAGCGCCGGTCACTGGCTACACCGTGACCACCACCGACCTGACCACGAACACGGTTCTGTCGCCGCCGTTGAGGAACACCACCAGTCCGATCACTGTCGGTGGGCTGACGAACGGGGACCGCTACAGCTTTACAGCCACGGCTACCAACCGGGTCGGATCCGGGGCTGCTTCGAACGCCTCAAACGAGGTGACCCCGGCAGGTGTGCCGGGAGTTCCCACGTCGCTATCCGTGGAGCGAGGCGATGGATCGGTCGTCGTGTCGTTCAACGCACCGGCGGCCAATGGTTCGGCCATCACCGGCTACACCGTGGTGGCGTCTTCTGCTCCGTGCGCGACGTCGATTGACTGTGCCGACGTCGTGGCTCGGGCGGCGGTCCTCGGCGCACACGTGGCGACGGGAACGTCGAGCCCGATCACCATCGACGGGCTGGAGAACGGCCAGCGGTACTACTTCACCGTCTGGGCCTCCAATGCGGCCGGTGCGGGTTCGATCGTCTCTTCATCATCCGTCCTCATCGCCAAACTTCCTGGAGTGCCATATTCCGTCACTGCGTCCCCGGGTGACGGATCAGCCACTGTCCATCTCTTCTTGGGATCCTTGGGTGGTCTCAATCCGACAGCAGAGACGGTGACGGTGACGGACACCACGTTTGGCGATGCGGATACCAATCCGGCCCGGACCTCGACGTTCGATTACCCCGGTTCGACCTTCGCTGTGGGTGGCCCCGTTGTGATTCCCGGACTCATCAACGGTCACACCTACACCTTCGCCGGTGCGGTCACCAACGATGAGGGCACCGGTCCGACTTCGGAGCCCACGGCACCGATCACTCCGGCCGGAGTTCCAGACGCACCGACAGAAATAACGACCACGCCGGGCCATCAGTCCGTCTCGGTGGGCTTTACTGCGGAAGGGGCGAACGGCTCGGCCATTACTGGATACACCGTGGTCGCCACCGACCTGACAACGGAGTCACACGGAGGCCAGGTTGCCACGGGTCTCACCAGCCCGATCAGCCTGACCGGGCTTACCGACGGCGATACCTACTTCGTCACGGTCACAGCCACCAACGGCGGGGGTGATTCGCAAGCGAGCCAGTCGGGACTGTTCGTGGTGCGGTCCGCCCCGGACGCGCCTGCGTCGGTCACAGCGACCGCTGGCGACCAATCAGCCCTGGTCTTCTTCGCCCAACCCTCGGCTAATGGCGCCAGCATCATCAGCTATGCCGTGGCGGCCCACGATCTTGACTCGCCGGGCCCAGACGTGACAGTAACCGGCCTCGGCACCCCCATCTTCGTGCCCGGTCTGGTGAACGGAGACCACTACCGGTTCCGGGTGACTGCCACCAATGCGGTCGGCACCAGTGGCTCGTCGGATCCATCCGCCTCGGTTGTGCCAGCCGGCGTGCCGGGCGCACCGAGCGGTGTCTCGGCCACGCCCCATGACCGCTCGGTAGCGGTGCAGTTCGACGCACCGGACGTCAACGGCTCGCCGATCACCAGTTACACCGCGCTAGCGACCGACCTGAGTGATCTGGGTCAGGTAGGCATCGTGGGATCGGGGAGCCCCCTCACCATCGGTGGCCTCATCAATGGCCACCGGTACGCCATCTCGGTCACGGCCACCAACGGCGTGGGAACAGGGGCGGCCGGCACGGCCGTGGCCAGCGTGATGCCTCTCGGTGTCCCTGGTGCACCTGCAGCGGTCGACGTGCAAGTTGACGACTCAAGGGCGACGGTGTCCTTTGACGCCTCCGCTGCCAATGGCGCACGCGTGTCTTCGTACGCGGTGACGGCCCGGGACTTTACTCATGGGTCCAACGGTGGTCAGACCTGCGTGACGTTGAGTGGCGATCAGACGAGCTGTGTGGTGTCCGGGCTGACCTATGGGGACCACTATGTCTTCGACGTCCGGGCCACCAACTCGGTAGGCGATTCGGCTGTGACAACTTCGAGTTCGTTCCTGGTCGCTGCCGTCCCGAATGCCCCCACAGCGGTCACCGCTTCGGCAGTCGCCAATGAAAACGGATCAGCGCAGGTGACATTCGTAGAGCCTGCTGCCAATGGTTCTGCGATCAGCGGGTACATCGTTACGGCAACCGACGTTACCGATCTGCGTCAAGGGATCCAGGGCGTGTCGGTCGTTACCAGCCCTGCCCTCTATGCCGGCTTGGTGCCCGGTGACACCTACGTCTTCGCGGCCGTTGCGGTGAACGGCATCGGGAACAGCAACGAATCGGACAACTCTGATCCGTTCGTCGCCGGAGGCGTACCAGGTGCACCGTCCGGGATCAATGCGATTCCAGGTGACGGCACACTGTCGATCGGGTGGACCGCACCGGCCAATCATGGCCGACCCATCACCGGGTACACCGTGACGTTGGATCCGGGCGGCGCCACGTGTTCGACGAGTTCTGCCAGTTGTGAGATCACCGGTTTGACCAATGGTGTGAGCTACGTCCCCTCGGTGACGGCCACCAATGCCATCGGTACTGGACTCCCTGGTTACGGCGCAGGAACTGCCCCTGTCCCCGGTCGCTACGTGCCTGGAGCCCCCACTGACGTGGTGGCCACACCAGGTAATGGCGAGGTCAGTGTGGCATTTGTGGCGCCGGCTTCCGATGGAAACGACCAGATCCAGGGCTATGCGGTGACGACGCGTGCCGCTGGCGGCACCGTGGTCGGGAGCACCTCTGGCGAAAGGAGCCCCATCGTCGTCACCGGACTGACCCCGGGGGCTGGCTACACCTTCACCGTCACGGCTCACAACTCGATAGGCGCGGGACAGCCGTCTGCTGCCACTGATCTGGTCACCATGCCCGATCGGCCCGGCGCCCCGAGTTCCGTCGTGGCCACGCCTGGTCGGGGTTCGGCCTCGGTCGCCTTTGTGGCTCCGACGATCACCGGCGGACTGCCCGTCACGGGCTACACCGTGCTGGCCGTCGACACCACGCACGCCATCAGTGGCGGCCAGACAGCGACGGGTTCGACCAGTCCGATCCTCGTCACCGGACTGGCCAACGGGGACAGGTACACCTTCACCGTCCAGGCGACCAACCCTGTCGGCACGGGTCCTGCGTCGGATGCCTCGGCTGGCGCGACACCGATTACGGTTCCTGGCGCCCCAGGCGGCACCCAGGTTGCCAACACGCCGTCGACGTTCGCCCCATCGTTGTCGTATCCGACGGCGGTGGCCACTGATTCGTCCGGCAACGTCTATGTGCTGGCCGGCCATGTGAAGAAGTTCGCTCCGAACGGCGTCATCTCTGATCTGGGAACGGGATTCAACTCCATCGCCACCGATCCGTCCGGCAACGTCTACTTCGAGACGGGTAACTACTTCAGTCCGACCGTGGTCAGGATCGCCCCCGACGGCAGTCGGACGCCAGTAGGGAACGCCCCCTTCACGTATTCGAGTACCTCGATGGCCGCCGATTCTTCGGGAACTGTCTATCTGGCCACAGATAGCGGTGTCACCAAGATGGCCCCGGATGGCACGACGACCCCCCTGGGCACAGGGTGGTGTCAACCCGCGGGCGTGGCCGTCGATGCCGGAGGCACTGTCTATGTCACCGATGCATGCCTCGAGGGGATCCAAACCATCGCCTCTGACGGCACCCAGTCGGTGATCCACTCCGACCTGGTCGCCCTGGTCGGGATCACTGTGGACGCGTCGGGCAACCTGTACGCCACCAGAAGCCCGATCAACGCTGGGGAGACGACCTCGATAGTCAAGATCGCCCCGAATGGGACCGAAACATCGATCGGCTCGGGTCTCGTTGGCCAGCAGAGCCTGGCCGTCGACTCCTCCGGTGCGGTCTACGTCGCCGACTCCTTCACCACAGCCAACGCCCTCGTCTTCGCCACCGCTCCGACGGCAGTCGCGGGTGACGGTCGGGCGACGGTGTCGTTCACCTCGCCGATCTTCAACGGTGGATCGACTATCACCGGCTACACCGTCACGGCCACAGATGTCACGGATCCGGGCAGTGGTGGTCAGACAGCTCACGGAGCATCTGGCCCGATCATTGTGCAGGGTCTGGTCAACGGCGACACCTATACCTTCTCGGTCACGGCCACCAATGCCATCGGGGAGGGCCCATCCTCGGCCTCCACGAGCTCGCTGGTGCCAACCGGGTCGAGCACGTCAGTTCCCGGCTCTCCTTCATCTGTCGTCGCTACCCGAGGTGACCACTCCGCATCGGTTGCCTTTGGGGTGCCGGCGGCCCATGGGTCGCCGATCAGCGGCTACGCCGTCACTGCGGTGGATCAGACGAATGCAGCTCATGGCGGTCAGCACGTGACGGGCGCGGCCAGTCCGATCTCCATGACCGGCCTCACCAACGGTGACAGCTACACCTTCACCGTGACCGCCACCAATGGGATCGGCACCGGTCTGGCGTCGGCACCATCGTCGGCTGTCATTCCGGCCGGCCTCCCCTCGCAGCCCAGTTTGGTGATGCCTCTAGCCGGCGACGGTTCTGCCGTTGTCAGCTTCAGCCCGTCGTCGGGCAATGGCGCTGCTGTCAGCGGTTACACGGTGACGGTCTATGACGAGAGTGGGGCAGCAGTGACTTCTGCCGCCGGTGCCTCGAGTCCCATCACCGTGACCGGGTTGACCAATGGCGCGACCTACACGGTCGCCGTGGTGGCTACGAACTCCGTGGGTGCAAGCCTGGCAACACCGGGGGAGACCCCAGTGACGCCGTACAAGCCGAACACCGCCCCGGGCGTGCCGACTGCCGTGGTGGCCACGCCTGGCGTCGGGTCGGCATCGGTGGCCTTTGTGGCTCCGACCGACAATGGTGGATCAACGGTCACCGGTTACACCGTCTACTCCAGCGACACGACGTCGATGTCGTCGATTGCACCGCAATCGGGAACTTCGAGTCCAATCATCGTCTCGGGCCTCACCAATGGCCACGCCTATGCGTTTACCGTCACGGCCACCAACGACGTCGGCACCAGTGCGCCGTCCTCGGCGTCGGCCGCAGTAACTCCGGCGACACGGCCGGACCGCCCGACCGATGTCGTGGCCACGCCAGGCGACGTATCGGCCTCGGTGGCCTTCAGCGCTCCTGCTAACAACGGTGGATCGGCCGTGACTGGCTACACCATCCATGTGGAGAATCAGTCGTCGATGGAATCGATCGCCCCGCAGTCGGGATCGACCAGCCCCATCGTTGTCTCCGGTCTCACCAACGGCTATCGGTACCGCTTCTATGCAGTCGCCACCAATCGCGCCGGCAACAGCGGGTGGTCCGATGGTTCGAACTCAGTCGTGCCGGCCAAGCCCATCACGGCACCGGCCAAGCCGACCAGTGTGGTGGCCACGCCCGGGAATGGCGCAGCGTCGGTGGCCTTTACGGCACCGACGGACGATGGCGGATCGGCCATTACTGGCTACGCCATCCGGGCCATCGGGCCAGGGGGCCTGGTCGTCAAGTCGGTGACCGGTTTGCAGAGTCCCATCGAGCTCTCCGGTCTGACCAATGGACGCTCCTACCGGTTTACGGTTGCCGCCACCAATGCCATCGGCACCGGGGCCGTTTCTGATCCGTCGGCGAGCGTCACGCCCGCCGGTCTCCCAGGAGCTCCCGTCGGCACGTTGGTCGCCGGTCCGCAGACGGCCGTGGCCTCTGACCTGACCGATGTCTACGGCGTGGCTGTGGATGCCACCGGGAACGCCGTTGTCTCTTCGGGAGACTCGGTGGACACGGTGTCTTCGAGCGGCACACTGACGGTGCTGGGGTCGAGTTCGTTGTGGACCGGCACTGCGCACTACGGAGTGGCCACGGATCAGGCCGGCGCGGTCTATACCGCCGTGGTCGATCAGACGAGCTTCGAGGGAAGTGTGATCAAGGTAGCCACCGATGGCACCGTCTTGACGGTCGCCTCCGGCCTTTGTGCCGCCCAAGGCATCGCCGTCGATGGGGCGGGCAATGTCTATGTGACGTGCCCTGGCGACCAGTCGGTGATCAAGATCGCAGTAGACGGGACTCAGTCGCCGGTAGGCGCCAACTGGTCACTGCCGGTGGGTGTCGCCGTGGATGCGTCTGGAAACATCTACGTGGCCGATGGCCTGCGCACCTCGATCACCAAGATCACCCCCGCCGGAATCGAATCGGCGGTGGGTTCCGGGTTCACTCATGGCCCCCAGGGTGTGGCTGTCGATGGGTCGGGAGCGGTCTACGTGGCCCAGTTCGGCCAGAGCGTGATCACCAAGGTTGCCGCCGGTGGGACCCTGTCCGCTATCGGCAGTGGCCTGGCCAACCCGCAGAGCATCGCCCTCGATGAGGCCGACGCGGTGTACGTGGCCGACGCCGGTAGCGGACAGTTGATCAAGATCGCCGACCCACCGACAGTCGTGCCGGGTGATGGCCGCGCAACGGTCACCTTCGCCCGGCCGAACTCCGATGGCGGCTCGCCGATCACCGGATACCGAGTGACTGCACTCGACGCCAGTGGTGCAGTGGTCACCACAGTGACGGGCACAGCCAGCCCGATCACCGTCACCGGCCTCGTCAATGGGAGTGCCTATACGTTCACGGTGGCGGCCATCACTGCTATCGGCACTGGTTCGGAATCGGTTGAGACGGCATCGGCGGTGCCAGCCGTCGGTGGATCGAGTCCGACCGCACCTGGTGCACCAGCGGTCGTGTCAGCAGTCGGAGGCGACTCGTCGGCCTCGGTGTCCTTCACCACGCCGGCCAACCATGGCTCGCCTATCACGGGATACACGGTGAGTGCCCGCAATGGGGTGGGGTCCGTAGTGACGACGACGACCGGTGCATCGAGCCCGATCACCGTGACCGGTCTCGCCAATGGTCAGACCTACACGTTCTCCGTGCAGGCCACCAACGAGGTCGGAACCGGCCAGGCATCAGACCCGTCGGATCAAGTGACGCTCAAGGCCGATGCGTCAGCGCCGACCATCACCAATCTCCCAGCAGCGCCAGTCATCGGCTTGATGTACGTGCCCCAGGTGACGACCACCGGTGATGGGACCACACGGGTGACGTCGTCGACGCCTGATGTTTGCACGGCGACGGACGGCATCGTCATCTTCGTGGCCACGGGGGACTGCACCTTGACGCCTGAGGTCACCGCCGGTGCTGCCTACCAGGCAGCCACGGGCAGTCCGCAGACGTTGACCGTGACCAGGGCGCCGGCGTCAGCGCCGACCATCTCCAATCTGCCTGGAGCTGGCTACCTCGTCGGTACCTTCACGCCGACGGTGGCCACTGATGGCGACGGGGTGAAGAGTGTGACGTCGTCGACGCCTGACGTCTGCACGGTCAGCAACGGGGTGGTGAGTTTCGTGGCCGTTGGGAAGTGCACGTTGATGGCCCATGTCGCCGACGGCACCGATCATGTTGGTGCTGACGGAACGGCCCAGGACATCACCGTCCACGGCTTCTCGGTCACTACATCGTCGCTGCCCGCAGCGGCCCGCGGCTCTGTTTACACACCGGTGACATTGAGCCTGGGCGCCGTAGGTGTCAGTGCTCCTGGGTTCACCACCACCATCAAGTGGAAAAAGGTGACCTTGCCTAAGGGCTTCGTGCTGTCGGCTTCGGGTGTGCTCTCGGGTACACCGAGCGCCAAGCTGGCCGCAGGGGCGAACTCCGTGACGGTTTCGGCCACGGAAACTGTGATCACGCTGAACGGCAAGAAGAAGGTCAAGACGGTGACGACAATCCAGGTTGTCATCCCCATTGTCATCGGGTGACCGATGACGTGGCGATGACGGCTCGGCCGTCGCAGCCGTGCCCGTGGCCCTCAAAATATCTAATTCCTACCAACGTAGGCACTAGTAGCAACGGGGGATCCGTGTTGCGTGGGAAGGGACAGCTATCGCCTGAGCGATAGCCATCCTGCCGGATGAGTTGGTGCGGACGAGAGGACTCGAACCTCCACCCCCGAAGGGACCGGGACCTAAACCCGGCGCGTCTGCCAGTTCCGCCACGTCCGCGTGGACCCACAGCCTAGTGACGTCCCGTGGCTCCCAAGGAACATCAGGTCCGCTGGCTATAGTCACCTTGTGCCGACCCCGCCAGTATCCCCTGTTTCCGACACGTCCGATGCGGCCGCCACGGCTGACGACACCACCGCTGAGGTGGCCGAGCGGATCCGCTACCTCGATGAGGTGATGGCCGAGATCGACGCCGAAGTGCGTCGCCGTCGTGCTTCCGGGGACCTGCCCGCCGGCTTGGAGCGCGAGCTCGATGAACTGTTCTTGGAGTTCTCCCCAGTGGGACTGCAGGGTCGGGCCCGCCTTCGCGAGACCCTTTCCCTAGTTGACGGGTCGGCTTACATCGACATCGCCGTGCCCACCGAGTCCAACAAGGCAGTCGGCGCCTACGTCAAGCGGGTGATCCGCAAGGCGCTGAGCTGGTACATGGGCTTCATCGTCGCCCAGGTCGTGAAGTTCGCCTGGTCGGTCTCTCGGATGTTCCATGTCGTCGTGGACCACATCGAGATCCTGGAAGCGACTGTGGACGCCAACCGCTCGGTGGACCTGCCCACTGCACTGCTGCCGTCCGCGGTTCCCGGCTCGGCGTGGTGGGCGCCGGCCGCCGTCGACGCCTTGCGGAGCGCCCCAGGACGGGTCGTGGTGGGGGACTGCGGGGACGGATCATTGGTAGAAGCGCTGATCGCCGAGGGCATCGATGCCTACGGTGTCGATCCTTCAGACATCGCCCTCGAGCCGGCCCTGGTGCGCGGTGTCGATGTGCGGGCCGAAGGGGTGCTGCACCATCTCGATGTCGTGGCCACAGAGGCGCTGGCCGGAATCGCCCTGACCGGATCGGTGCAGTGGCTGCGCCCCATCGAGCGTGAGCGCCTGATCGACCTCCTCTCCACCCGGCTGGTGGTGGACGGGATCGTGGTGCTCCACTCCACTTCGCCCGAGTCATGGGCAGCGTCAGCCTCCCCCGTCGTGCGCGACCTCGCCCCTGGACGCCCACTGCACGCCGAGACCTGGGTCCACTTGCTGACCGCGGCCGGGTGTTCGGTGTCGGCCGTCGTCACCGGTGGCAGCGACCGCAGCCTGGCGCACATCACGTCCGGATCCGCCGACGCTGACACGCTGAATGCGGCCATCGACGCCATCAACGCCCAGCTGCTCGGGGTGAGCGAGTACCTCGTGGTTGCCGTGCGGGTGCGGTGACCGCCGTCCATCAGTTCGTACCCGCCCTGCTGCCCCGAGACGCCACCGGGGACCACACCCGCGCTCTGCGCGATGCGTTCCGAGCGGAAGGGTGGGAGTCCGACATCTACGTGGAGGCGGCTCACGACGAGTTGTCCCACGAGGCCATGTACTTCGAGCGGTACCAGGACAATGCCCGCCCTGGAGATGTGCTCCTCTACCAGGTGGGTACCTCGTCTCCGGTGGCCGACTTCCTCCTCAGACGCCCCGAGCCGCTAGTGCTCGACTACCACAACATCACCCCGGAATCTTTTTACGTGGGGTGGGAGGAGCACACGGCAGCCAAGGTGGCACTGGCCCATCACCAGGTCGAAGCGCTCGCACCCCGAGCCATCTTGGGCATCGCCGATTCGGCCTTCAACGCCCGAGAGTTGGAGCTGATGGGATGCCTTCGCACGGCCGTGGTGCCGATCCTGGTGGAACTCGGGGCCGACTCCTACGAGGTCGACCAGCGCGAGTTGTTGCGCCTGGCCGATGTGCACGGTGGCGCCACGGTGCTGCTCTTCGTCGGTCGCATCTCACCCAACAAGGCCCACGAGCACCTAGTGGAGGCGCTGTGGATGTACCGGCACCTGTATGACCCGGACGCCCGTCTCCATCTCGTCGGGCCGACAGTCACCCCGGACTATGCCACTGCGGTATTCGCCTTTGCCGCCGAGTTGGGTCTGGCCGATGCCGTGCGACACGGCGAGGGACTGACGGCCGCCGAGCTGGCCGCTTGGTACGAGGATGCTGATGTGTTCGTCTGCCTGTCTCAGCACGAGGGATTCTGCATTCCGTTGCTCGAGGCCATGCGATCCGGTACTCCGATCGTGGCGCTGGATGCAGGAGCAGTGGGGGAGACGCTGGCCGACGCTGGGATCCTGCTCCCCTCGGCGCGCCCGGCCACGGTGGCCGCAGCCGTGGACCGGGTCCGGTCCGACGATGTGTTGGCTGGGCGGCTGGTCGAGTCTGGACGTCGGCGCCTCTGCGACTTCGCTTCCGAGCGCACGGCTCGACGGTTCGTCGAGGTCTTGGCCGAGGTGGCCGCCACCGACCGGGGCGTGGCATGAAACTGGCCTTCGTCACGCCTCGGTACGGCACTGAGGTCATCGGCGGCGCCGAGACGGCGGCCCGGATGCTGGCCGAGCGCCTGTGCCAACGTGACGGGTGGGAGGTGGAGGTGCTTACTAGTTGCGCCCTCGATCACCTCACCTGGGAAAACTCGGAGCCCGCGGGGACGTCGATACTGAACGGGGTAACCGTGCGGCGGTTCCCGACGGCATCGCCTAGGACGCTCGACTACTTCGACCTCGACGGCCGTCTGCGCATCGCACCGGAGTCGGGCACGTTGGCCGAGACTCGCACGTGGGTATCGCTGAACGGCCCGATGTGCCCGGGCCTGGTGGAAGCAGTAGCGGCCACCGATGCCGACGTCATCGCCTGCTATCCGTACCTGTTCGCCACTACCGTTGATGCCATCGCCGTCTCTAACGTCCCGGTGGTACTCCATCCCGCAGCCCACGACGAGCCGGCGCTGTACTTCGTGGCGTTCCGACAGAGCTTCCGTCACCTCGACGGGCTGGTGTACCACACGATGGCCGAGCGCGATCTGATGGAGGACGTGTTCCGCGTGGGGGCTCGACCTCAGGTCGTCTTGGGTCTCGGTGTTAACGATCCGGCCGGTGGTGGCAGAGCCGGGGGCGAGATCCTCGGCCTGGGTGATCGCCCCTACCTCTGCTATCTGGGCCGGGTAGACGAGCACAAGGGCTGCGGCATGCTGGCCGACTACTTCGCACAGTACAAAGCGCGCCGTGGCGGTGATCTGGCCATGGCCATGGTCGGCCCGGTGTCGTCCAAGGCCCCGGACCACCCGGACATCGTGGTCACCGGCACGGTGTCGGAAGCAGACAAGTGGGACATCTTGGGCGGTGCGCAGGTCATGGTGACCCCCTCGGCGTACGAGTCGTTCTCACTCGTGGTGCTCGAGGCGTGGACCCTGGGCGTCCCCGTCCTGGTGAACGGCGCTTGTGCTGCCACCATGGAGCACTGCCAGCGCTCGGGCGGCGGGCTCTGGTTCGACTCCTATCGGAGCTTCGAGGCCACCGTGGACCGAATGACCGGCGACGCTTCATTGCGGGCCGGGCTTGGTGAGGCCGGACGTGCCTATACGGCCCGGAACTATCTTTGGCCCTCGATCATCGATCGCTACACCGAGTTCCTCGAGGGCATCGTGGCTCGGGGACGATCCACGAAGCTGCGGTCGCCTCGGTTGGTGCTCAACGATGGGGGCACACCGTACCGACGTCAAGGAGGCGGACATGACGGAACGCAGTGATGGTGTCGGCGCGGGCGACGGGGGAGGGGAGTCCCTGTCCAGCCCAGCCGAGCTGGCGTCGGACGAGCGTGCGTTGCTCGACGGGTTCGACCGGCTCCGGCCCCAGGGATCGCTGCCGTGGGGGTTCGATGATGCCATGCGCCGGATCGCGGCTGGCTCGCCCGACATGGCCGATGTCGAGCCGTGGCGTGGCCTTCCTGACGACATCTGGGACCGAGGCCGGGGCGGCAAGATCGTCCGACCGCTCTTGGCCGGCGTTATCAGCCAAGTGGCCGATGCTCTGGCCCAGGACAGTAGGGAGGCCGCGGTCAGGGCCTTCACCAAGTCCAACGAGGCGATCTGGGACGCCTTTCGGTACCTCGAGGCCCGGGTCCAGCAGTTGGAGCGGGCGGCTGATCCGCTCGCCGTGCAGGCCGGAGAGCTCGCACTCCCGGTATACGACCTGTCCGAGTGGGCGGATTCCGTCAGCACTTGGACAGGTGCGGCCCTGGGTACTGGGTTGGTTGTAGTCGGCGAACTCGGGGAGTCTTCAGTCCTGGAGGCCCTGGTCAGTTCGGGTGTGACCGTCGAAGGGGTCGACCCCCGCGGCCAGATGGTTTGGGAGGCGAACGCACGACTCGGAGACGGATCGGGCGACGGATCGGGCGATGCGGTGGCCATCGTGTCCGAGGTGACCGACCGGCTCGGATCCCTGCCCTCCGCCAGCCAGCAGGCGGTCGTGCTGTCGGGCTGCATCGACCGCCAAGCGCTCAACGACAAGGTCGATGCCTTGGACCAGGCCATCCGGGTCGTCTCCCCGGGCGGCACCTTGGTGCTGCTGGTGGTGGATCAGGTGGCATGGGACGGCGATCTAACGCCCCCGGTAAGGGACCTGCTGCCCGGTCGGCCGCTCCACCCCGAGACATGGCTCCAGATCCTCGCCCGACGCGGATTGCCGGGCGCCCAGTGGCATCGACCAGAACGCGGTGCGGTACATGCCGTGGTGGTCAGGAGGGACCCATGAGCGGGATCCATCAGTTCGTGCCCATGCTGCATCGACGCGATGCCGTTGGTGAGCACACCCGAGTGCTCCGTGACCTGCTGGTGGGCGCCGGGGTCACTTCTCGGATCTACACCGAAATCCCCGATCCGGAGACGGCGGACGAGACCCTGCCCTACCGCCAGTACGAGTTCGACGCTGAGCCCGGTGACGTCTTGGTGTACCAGGTAGCCACCCGCTCCCAGATGGCTGGCTGGCTGGTGCAGCGCCAAGAGAAACTGGTGCTGAACTACCACAGCATCACCCCCCCCGAGTACTTCGCCCCGTGGAACAACTCCATTGCCCGCCTCCAGGTCGGGGCCATCGACGAGCTGTCCGTCCTGGCTCGGCGCGCCGCACTGGGCATCGGGGTGTCGGCCTTCGACGTCGGCGAGCTGCGCCTCGCCGGGTGTGGCGACACGCGAGTGATCCCGGTGGACAACCTCCGCTCCCCTCCGGTGCCCGCTGATCCATCGGTACTCGAGTTGCTGGCCCGCCGCAGTGCCGGCCGCGGGCCGTGGTGGCTGTCGGTGGGCCGACTGGCTCCCAACAAGTGCCACCAGGACACCATCGCCGCCCTGTTCGTGGCGCGTGAGAACGGATCGCCGGGGGCCCACCTCACCATCGTCGGCTCGCCGTCCGAGCCGGCCTATGCAGCTGCACTGCAGCGCTACGCCCGGATGCTGGGGGTGGCTGATGCGGTCGAGTTCGTCTGTGGGATCACCGAGGGCGCGCTCTCGGCTCGGTACGTATCAGCCGATGTCCTGGTCATGGTGTCCGAGCACGAGGGATTCGGCGTGCCCCTGCTGGAGGCCATGGCTCACGGCCTGCCTGTAGTGGCCTACGACGCCGGTGCAGTGGCTGAGGTCATGGGCGACGCCGGGGTGCTCCTCGACGCCAAGAGCCCGCGTCGGGTAGCCACCGAGGTGGCCGGGCTGCTGGCTGACCAGGCCAGACAGGACGAACTACGCGCGGCTGGTCGGGCCCGCCTGCAGTCGCTCGGCCTCGACCGGGCCGGGGGGGACATGGTCCAAGCGCTGGTAGACGTGGCGGCACAGCCGTAGTCAGAGGGCACCGGGCCTGGGCCAGGGTCACGGTGCGTCCCGAGGCACGAACCAGCCACTAGGCTCAGGCCTCATGGATTCCCCTTTCAGCACCTCGCCATCGAGCCTGTCCGCCGTTTCCGGTGGGGCTCCCGAGATGAAGTCGGGTGCCGACGTCGGCCCGGGCTCGGACATCTTCCAGCGCCTGCTGAAGGAGCGGATCGTCTTCATCGGGTCGGCCATCGATCAGAACACCGCCAACCTGGTGTGCTCGCAGCTCATTCTGCTCGAGGCCGAGAACCAGGAACGGGACATCTCGGTGTACATCAACTCGCCTGGTGGGTCGGTTACCGACGGCCTGGCCATCTACGACACCATGCAGTACGTGCGGTGCGATGTGCGCACCATCTGCGTAGGGCTGGCGGCATCGATGGGACAGTTCCTCCTGTGTGCAGGCACACCGGGCAAGCGGTTCGCCCTGCCGCACAGCCGGATCCTCATGCACCAGCCCTCTGGCGGCATGCAGGGCCAGGCTTCTGACATCGCCATCCAGGCCGAGCAGATCATCTACCTCAAGAGGATGCTGGCCGAGCGGATCGCATTCCATACCGGGCAGCCGGTCGAGCGGATCGAGGCTGATTCCGACCGTGACCGTTGGTTTACTGCCGAAGAGGCCCGCGAGTACGGGTTCATCGACGAGGTCATCCAGAAAGATGCCATGCAGGTTCCGACGGCCGGCTCGGGTTCCACCACCTGATGAGCCTCGGCGTCAACGAGCCGGCTTCGGCCAGCTCCGAGCCTGAGCCTGAGCGACCGACGGTCATCGGTGGGAGCACCCGGTTCGTGCCCGGCCAGAGCCACGACCGCATCACGATCGTCAACGGCAAGGTGCAACTCGGCCAGCGCTTGGTCGACCTGTGGCGTAACCGCGATCTCCTGGTCCTGCTGACTCGCACCGAGCTCAAGGTCAAGTACAAAGAGTCGGCCCTGGGCTACGCCTGGTCGATGCTGAACCCAGCCCTGGTGCTGGCCATCTACTACATGATCTTCAAGGTCATCTCCAAGACGCCGCAGCCCCACTTTGCGATCTGGCTATTCTGTGGGCTGGTCGTGTGGAACCTGTTCAACGGTTCGGCTTCGGCATCGACGACGGTCGTGGTGAGTAAGGCCGGGATCATCAAGAAGGTGGCGTTCCCACGCGAGCTGTTGGCCATGTCCACGGTGGGTGTGGCCATCGTGCTCTTCGCCATTCAAATGGTGGTCCTGGTGATCTTCCTCGCCCTCTTCCAACAGGCGCCCGACTGGGGCACGCTCTGGCTTCTGCCGCTCGCCTTCGTCGCCCTGTTGGTGTTCACCTGCGCGGTGTCGATCTTCTTGTCAGCGGTGAACGTCTACCTGCGCGATACCCAGCACCTGACCGAAGTGGCCATGATGGCGTGGTTCTGGCTGACACCCATCGTCTACCCGTTCGGACTGGTCGCCGCTCACCTCAAGCAATACCACCTGACCTGGCTCTATCTGGCCAATCCCATCGCTCCGATCGCCATGACCTTCCAGAGGGTGATCTACGGCCAGACCTCCTATTTGACGCCGGGTCAGACCACGCCCACCGAGCTTCTGCCCGCCTATGGGCCCGGGTGGTACGCCATGATGATGGGCATTGTCTTCGTGGTGAGTACCGGGCTGTTCCTCTTGGCGCTGATGGTATTCGGGCGACTCGAAGGCAACTTCGCAGAGGAGCTCTGACCGGTGACTACGGCAATCGAAGTGCGGGAGATCTCCAAGCAGTTCAAGTTGTACACCGAGAAACGGACGTCGCTCAAGGAGCGGGTGATTCGTGGCGGCAAGATGCCGTACACACCGTTCTGGGCACTGCAAGACATCAATGTCGACATTTTCCAGGGCGAGACCTTCGGCATCCTTGGTCGCAACGGATGCGGGAAGTCCACCCTGCTCAAGTGCATCGCCGGCATCCTTAAGCCGACGTCGGGAGAGATCCGGGTCCGAGGCAGCCTGGCCGCCATGCTCGAGCTCGGGGCCGGTTTTCAGCCGGACCTTTCGGGTCGGGACAACATCTATCTGAACGGTTCGTTGCTAGGCCTGTCCCGAGCCGACATCGCCAAGCGCTACGACGACATCGTGGCCTTCGCCGAACTCGAAGACTTCATCGACAACCAAGTGAAGTTCTACTCGTCGGGTATGTACGTGCGGCTCGGGTTCGCCGTGGCTGTCAACGTGGAGCCCGATGTGCTGCTGGTCGACGAGGTGTTGGCTGTCGGGGACGCCTCCTTCCAGCGCAAGTGCCTCGATCACGTGAAGAAGTTCCAGCGGGAGGGCCGCACCATCCTGGTGGTGAGCCATTCCACTGACGTGATGCGACAGAACTGCTCGCGGGTCATGGTGATGAACCATGGCAAGGTCATCACCGTTGACGAGCCCGGTGAAGGCATCCGGGTGTTCCTGGCCGATCTGCTGGGGGTGGGTACCCTCGAAGGGTCGGAGTCGGGGGGCATCGAGGGGAACGTCCTGGCTATCGGCAGTGTCAGCGCGGAGCACGGTGGCAGCGGCCAGCGCCTGCACCTCTACCCGGGGGAGTCGCTGACCATCACGGCTGATTTGGACAGTTTGGCCCCGGTGGCCAACGCCATGGCCACTATTGCTATCCACGACGATGCCAACGAGTTGGTGTTCGCGTCGGATCCCGATGATCCGATGTGCGCCATCGAGGTCCCCGAAGGAGGGGGCATGGTCCGGTTCCACTTCCCAGAGGTTCCGCTGTTGGACGGAACCTATTCGGTCAGTGTTGGCGTGCGCAGCGCCACCGATACCGCCATCTTCGATTGGAAGGACCAAGTGACCAAGTTCGAGGTCGCCAATCCGGGTCGATCCACCGGTCGGGTCCGTCTGCCTCTCGACGTGAGTTTCCGACTTCGCTCCGCCGGCCACACCGGCGAGGTGCCGGTGGTGGGCAGCGACCCGTCGCCTCTAGCCCTCCCGGGTTGGGAGCAGTCCACGGCGTGACCGTCGCCAGGATCGACCAGGTGATCCCTTCGTTGGCCAGCCGGGATGCCATCGGCGGCCATGTGATGCAACTGCGAGACCTGCTCCGGTCGAGGGGATATCAGTCCGACATCTTCTACGGAAATGCCACCCCTGATCGACTGGACGAGGGGTATCCGGTGACCCGGATCGGCGATCCCTCGAGCAGCGGCCGGGTGCTGCTCTACCAGCTGTCGATCGGCAGTGGCGTGGCCGATATCTTCCGGGAGCGGCCCGAGCGCAAGTTCGTGAACTACCACAACATCACCCCGGCCGAGCTGCTCGAAGGTTGGGTACCGGCCATCGGCGAGGAAGTGCGATGGGGGAGGGCCCAGCTGCGCGACCTCGCCCCGGTCACCGAGTTCGCCATCGCAGATTCGATGTACAACGAACGCGAGCTCCGCGATGCCGGTTACCGGTCGACGGCCACCGTGCCGCTGCTCATCGACCCGGACGGCTTCACCGGATCGGCCGATCCGGCGCTGGCTGCCCGCCTGGCCCGCCAACGAGCCGATGGCGGAGCGGACCTGCTGTTCGTGGGCAAGGTCTCACCCCACAAGGGCCAGCACGACCTGATCAAGGCCCTGGCTGCCTACCGTCGCCTGTATGACCCGCGGGCCCGACTCCACATCGTGGGTGGCGCCATCAGCGAAGAGTACCTATCGGCGGTCCTGGGTTTTGCCGATGAGCTGGGCCTGGGCGATGCCGTGGAGATGGCGGGGTCAGTGACTCACGAAGAGTTGATTGCCTACTACGCCGGGTGCGACGTATTTCTCTGCCTATCCAACCACGAGGGCTTCTGCGTACCCCTGTTGGAGTCCATGTACCACCGGCTGCCCGTCGTCTCGTATGCCAATACAGCTGTTCCCGAGACGGTTGGGCAAGCGGGGCTCATCCTCCCGGACAAGGAGCCGGCCCGGGTGGCCGCGGCCATCCATCGGGTGATCGAGGACGCCCACCTGCGCGCCGAGTTGGCACGGGCGGCGGCCGATCGGGTCGAGTGGTTCGCTCTGGCCCGGGTGCAGGACCGCTTCGTGGCGGCCCTCGAGGCAGCGGCCGCGGCGTGACACCGTTCGTCGGAGTGCGTGGCCGGCCGTCGTGAGGATCGCCTTCGTCGTGCCTCGGTACGGCCCGGCCATCATCGGCGGTGCGGAGACGGCGGCCCGACTCTTGGCCGAGCACCTGGTGGCCGAGTGCAACTGGGCGGTGGACGTCCTGACCACCTGTGCTGAGGACTTCGTCACTTGGGAAGACGTCTATGACGAAGGGGAGTCATGGATCAGTGGTGTACGTGTCTTGCGTTTTCGCTCGAAGGCTGGCCGCCAGCCATCCTTCCACCCGCTGTCCGCTCGACTCCTGGCCGACCCTCGCTCGGCATCGAGGGAGGAGGCGGAGCAGTGGCTGGAACTCCAGGGCCCGGTGGCCCCCGCCCTCGTAGATGCAGCTGGCCACTGGGACGGCGACGCCATGGTCTTCTATCCCTACCTGTACTACCCGACGGTCCGGGCCATCAACCGGGTGCAGGTGCCGACCATCCTCCACCCGGCTGCCCATGACGAGCCCGCCCTCCACCTGCCCATCTTCCCTGACGTATTTGCCGGTGCCGATGCCCTGGTGTTCCAAACTGAGGCCGAGCGCCACCTGGTGGAAGCGACGTTTCCGATCGCCACCCATCATCAACTCCTCCTCGGCCTGGGAGTGGACGACCCTGATGTCGCCGACCGAGTCGGGTCCCCGAAGGCGTCAGGGGGCAGGGCGTCAGGGTCTGTGCCCAAGGAGCCGTTCCTCTTGTGCCTGGGCCGGGTCGACAGCCATAAGGGCACGGGCCTGCTGGCCCAGTACTTCGCCCGCTACAAGGAGCGCCACCCCGGTCCGCTCCGGCTGCTCCTGGCCGGTCCAGTGGTGGACGCACCTCCGCCCCACCCCGAGATCGATCTGCTCGGCGCCGTGTCAGACGATGAGAAGTGGGCGTTGCTGGTTGGGGCCAGGGCGCTGGTGTCGCCCTCGGCCTGGGAGGCTTTCTCCTTGGTAGTGGCCGAATCTTGGAGTGCACGTACACCGGTCCTGGTGAATGCCAAGTGCGCAGCCACCGTGGAGCACTGCCGTCGTTCGGGCGGAGGACTCACCTTCGCCGGGTTCGGTGAGTTCGAAGTATCCGTCGATCGGTTGGTCGCCGACGAGGCCTTCAGCCGGGACTTGGGAGTCCGAGGACGGGCCTACGTCGATGCCCGGTATCGCTGGCCGCTCATCGTGGAGCGGTATGCCGCCTTCGTGGAGTCGGTGGTGGCCCGGGCCGAACGGGTGTAGGCAAGCATCAGCCGCCAGCAGGGGAGCACCATTGGGCCGGCTGAGAGCGGGTCCAACGGGGCACTAGGCGAGGAGGTGTCGCTGGCCATCGATGGCGGGTCAGTTGCTGATACCGGTCCCTAGTGGTCGGAACCCGGGCTCGACGACAATGCGTACACCGAGAATCGATGCTCCCGGTCTGATCATCCACAGGCGGTAGTCACCGATAGGCGTAGTCAGTGGTATCCCGGAGGCAGCCCCGTCCTTGGTGAGTTGGGCCATGCCCGGGAGGCTGGGCGGGGCGATGAGGTAGACCACGCCTCCGACGCCGACCGGCAGAGTCGACCCAGAGGCGTAGTACAGCGAGCCTTGTAGTTGGTTGTAGATGACCGCACCTGGAGCAATGAGCGCTACTCGGTCACGGGGAAGCTCCCATCCGGCGTTCCGGTAGAACGACGCCCCTCCGTCGATCATGTCTAGGACCACGACGTCTCGGTCGGCGTGGACCAGGGGGGAGAGGTGCGCCAGTCCGGTGTCGATCTGGTCGGCGGTGTGCACGGCCGATCGGGTGTCGGCATAGGGGGCTTGGTAGCGGGCCTGGGTCAGCCACAGCCAGTGCAAGCGGGTGGAGGTAGTGGCGGCGGCCGGAAGGACGCCGGTTCCGTGCAAAAATCGATCTGCTCCGATCGAGGCGACGGCCAGGACCGCCAGCGACACCAGGATCAGCCATGGGGTCGACAGGTGGCGCTGGGGCTGCAGGCGCAACGAAGGGTACGGCCGTGGGTCTGGCGGTTGCCGAGGCGAGACCAGTTCCCCGGGGGCCAGGAGTAGAGCGATGACGGCTCCGGGGAGGATGGCCAAGAGATACCCACCCTTGGCGAACTGCACGAGCACGACCACCGCGATCGCCGGCGCCGTGGCGGCTGTGAGTACGGCCCACCTGGACTGGAACCAAGGGCGGACCCAGATGCGAGGAGCGCCAGCAGGGTGTGCGGTGCTCATCCGTCCATCGGATCTGACCGATCCGTCCAACTGACCTGGTCCTCTGGTTCGGTCTGCGTCACCTCGGTTACTACGACGTGTGCGACGACGGCGGACGATGTACCTGACAGCGAGGGCCACGGCGGAGAGCAGGGTGAGGACGGCCAGAGGAGCCAGGGCCACGGTGGCATAGGCGGCGAAGGTCCCGACATTGGTGACTCCGGCCGAGGCATGATCGAGAATCGATGTAGCTCGGATCGCTCCCAAGGTCTCGATCCGGCAGGCCCGCACCCAAGTGGTGAGCCCGCCCGGTTGGGCCACCGACATGGGGACCATCCAGGCCGCTAGTGCGGCCAGGCCGAGGGCCGCCGCAGTGATCCCTTCGCGTAGGCGGCGGATCGAACCGAGGACGGCGACAAGGGCAAGCAGTCCGAAGATCTGCAGGGAGGATTGGCGGAATCCAGCGGCCAGACCCAGGGCAGCAAGGGCGGCTGCGCCATGCCAGGAGTGGGGCCTAGCCCGCCAGGCCAGAATGATCAGTACCGGGGCAATGAGCAGGTCGAATGAGTACGAGGCCACGATCGAGCCGCTGAACCATGCGAACGGCGACGCGGCGACGACGATCCCAGCGGCCAGGCCGACCCACCGACCGCCGAGCTCTCGTCCAGCGACCACGACCAGCCCGGCAGCCACACCCGAGGCCACAGCCGATACCAAGACCAGTGAGTCGATAACCCCAGGTCCGATGGCATGGATGATGCGGCCGGCCACCACATAGAGCCAGTAGCCCGGCGGCTGGGGCCGTCCATGGGTGACGTCGAACCTGGCGATTGCGGCGGCGTACTGCGCGGAGTCCCAGTCGGTGGGTCCCCTAGCGGCGGTGGCCAGTCGAGCCACCAGTGTGGTGACTCCGATGACCCAGGGAATCAGCAGGTCGGAGATCTGGAGTCCGATTGTGCTGGACCGGTCAGAGTTGGCCCGCCCCGGCCTTACCGTGTGGGTCGCACCCACGATGTCCACCGTCGGCTCGATGATCTTGGTGGACATACTTCAGGGTACCCAGTGGGGCAGCCCATCCCGTGTACCGTCCCGCTACCTCGTGCGATTAACCCCTCAGGTTCTGGGGATTCCTGCCGATACCCGAGATTGATGGACTCTGGGCCGATATCCGACGCGATGCGCAGTAGCGACAGAGCCAGCGTAGGGACTGAGTCGGCAGGGACTGAGTCGGCAGGAACTGAGTCGGCAGGAGCTGAGTCGGCAGGGACGAAGTAGGAGACGCGATGCGTGCAGAATCGAATCACGGCGACCGGTGCTTGGCCGAGCGGCTGGACCGATCGGAACGAGGCGGAAGTGCCCGACGTAGCCATGGTCCCCGGGCGATGGCCAGCGCCCTACTCCTGGCGACGCTTGCCGCTGGCCCCGCCCTTGCCATCATGGGCGGGCCGACGTCGATGGCCAGTGCCGCCGTTGCCCCTCACGCCCTGGGGATCTCCTTGGCGTGGGAGCAGGTCCTGCCCGATGCCGGTAGCCCGGTTGCCCAGGGTTCTCCGACCGTGGCCACGTTGGATGGTGGCGGACCTTCCGTCGTCGTCGGTGATCGTGCTGGTGGTGTCTACGCCTTCCATCTGGCCAACGGGTCCGGGGTAGCTGGGTGGCCAGCCCACCTCGGTGCTCCGGTGGACTCGACCCCGTCGGTGAGCCCGGACGGATCGGGAACTGACTCCATCTACGTGGGGACTGGAAACGCTGCCCATCCGAACACAGGTGGCTATGTCGGTCTCAACCACTCCGGAGCCCTGATGTGGTCCCGGCCCGCCACGGATCCGAACGGCAACTACGGCGTCCAAGCGTCGCTGGCGGTCGGCTCTATCGGGGGAACCCAGGCAGTAGTGGCACCGTCGCTCGGGCAGAACGCGTACGCACTCAACGCCGCCAGCGGAGCCGTATTGCCGGGATGGCCCTTCTTCACGGCCGATAGCGGGTTCACGACACCATCGTTGGTGGACCTCTATGGCAATGGCCAGACCGAGATCGTCCAGGGTGGCGATTCGTCGGCAGGAAACGCCCTGGGGCAGCAGTACACAAACGGGGGGCACCTCCGCATCCTCGACGGCGCAGGTAACCTGATCTGCCACTACGACACCAATCAGACCGTCGACTCGTCGACGGCGGTGGGCAACTTCTTGGGTGGGGCCGTGGGGATTGCCTTCGGGACGGGCTCGTACTTTCCGGGTGCATCGGATTCGAACACGCTGTTCGCCTCTGACGCTCACTGCAACATCGCCTGGCGTACCAACCTGGGCGGCAACACGGTGAGCAGTCCGGCTATCGGGGACGTGCTCGGCAATGGCAGCGAGCAGGTAGTCGAGGGAGTGGATACGGGGTCCTCCGGCCGGGTGTGGGCGCTCAACGGATCGAACGGTGCAGCACTGCCCGGATGGCCGGTCGCTACCAGTGGTCGGGTGATCGGCGGGGTCGCCCTGGCCGACCTGGACGGAAGCGGGCACAACGATGTGCTGGTTCCCACGACAGCCGGCCTCGAGATCCTGGACGGAGCGACGGCACAGGTGGTGGCCACCCTGGGTTCAGGATCAGTGGCACTGCAGAACTCGCCCCTGGTGACCGTGGACCCAGGTGGCTCGATAGGGATCACCATCGCTGGCTACAACGCCTCGAATCAGGGCGTAGTCCAGCACTACGTCGTGGCTGGTTCGACGGGAGGTTCGCTCGGCCTGCGGTCCTGGCCGATGTTCCATCAGAATCCACAGCTCACCGGTTGGCTGACTGCAGGAACACCAGGCCATCTCAACTCGCCGATCGTGGCCATGGCCCCCACCCTCGGAGGGCGCGGCTACTGGAACGTCGCCGCGGATGGCGGGTTGTTCGCCTTCGGGGATGCAACCTTCTACGGATCGATGGGTGGCCAGGCGCTCGCCCGCCCTGTAGTGGGGATGGCGTCCACCCCGGACGGCAAGGGGTACTGGGAGGTGGCCTCGGACGGCGGGCTGTTCGCCTTCGGCGATGCGGCATTCCATGGATCCATGGGCGGTCGCTCGTTGGCCCGACCGGTTGTGGGGATGGCGTCCACCCCGGACGGCAAGGGCTACTGGGAGGTGGCCTCCGATGGCGGGCTGTTCGCCTTCGGCGACGCCGGTTTCTTCGGGTCCACGGGTGCTATCTCTCTGAACCGCCCGATCGTGGCCATGGCCTCTTCTCCCACGGGTCGGGGCTACTGGCTGGTGGCTTCTGACGGGGGCATCTTCGCGTTCGGTGACGCCAGCTTCTACGGATCCATGGGCGGGCTCCCGTTGCATCGTCCCATTGTGTCGATGGCCTCGAACGGAGCGGCCGGCTACTGGCTGACCGCATCGGACGGAGGAGTGTTCAGCTTCGGTTCTGCACCTTTCTGGGGGTCGACGGGTGGGTTGTCCCTCGTCCTCCCCGTCGTCGGGATGGCCGCCGCTCCTGGTGGCAGTGGGTACTGGATGGTGGCCGCCGACGGTGGAATATTCGCGTTTGGTACTGCCGGGTTCTACGGATCGATGCCCGAGGTGCTCGCTGCACCCACAGGAACCGACTAGGGCCAATGCCTGCTGGCTGACCGCCGTGGGCCTTGACCGCTTCTGTCCGCCAGCATGCCCACCGTTTCGGGATGTTCGGTCGTATCGTTGGGTCCATGTGGAAGCTGCGCGTCAGGGACACGAGGACCGAGGGCCGCGGCCGCAGTGATGGTGCGTCACGCCTGCGAGCGGTGGCCTCGGTGGCCGCCGCCGCGTCAGTGTCCGTCGGTGGGGTAGTCGTACTCGCACCATCGGCGGCTGCGTATCCGTCGGCCGTCATCACGCTCGACGGGCATGGATACGGGCACGGTCGAGGCATGGGCCAATGGGGTGCATTCGGCTACGCCTTAGCCCAGACCTCGTGGCAGTCGATCCTCGAGCACTACTACTCGGGAAGCACGCCAACACCCCTGAACCCCACACAGCAGCAGACCCTGGTGCGGGTGGCCCTGACCGAGAACAACGGAAACGATGTCCGCGTCACCAGCAGTACCGCCTTCACCGTAGGCACTGCCCACGTCGCTGGTGGCACGGCAATACGGATGCAGCCCACTGGTTCGGGGACGTGGAATCTCATGACTGGTCCGACCTGTGATGGACCCTGGGCCACCCCGTTCGCCTCGGCGGTGCGCGACCCCCAGGCGGTACCTGACGCCACGTCGTTGCCGGGGGACCCGAACGCGTCCGCACGTGCGCTCCAGCTCTGTCAGGCGGGAGGGAACCTTTCCATGCGCGGTTATATCCGAGCCACCACCACCACGGGTGGCACACCGCAAGCTCGCACGGTCAACGTCGTTCCTCTCGAGAGCTACGTGGCTGGAGTGGTGCCCAATGAGTCACCGGCCTACTGGGGGCAGCTCGGCGGCCCGGGCCCCCAAGCGCAGGCTTGGGGGTTCCAGGAGCTGGAAGCCCAAGCGGTGGCCGCCCGGTCCTACGTCATGGCCGCCTTGGGAAGCTACGGCGGATACGCCGATATCTGCGACCTGGCGTGTCAGACGTACCGGGGACTTGGCAATGAGAACCCGCTGACCAACGCCGCCACCCTGGCCACAGCTGGGTTCGTCATGGAGACCGGCGGGAATGGGATCCCACTGACCACGGAGTACTCGTCATCTACCGGTGGCTATAGCGCGGCGGGTAAGTTTCCCGCGGTTCCTGACGCCGGTGACCCGGTGTGCCCGCCAGGAGTCAACGGAGCGTGCAATCCCAACCACACATGGCAGACCACTGTTGCCGTGGCCTCGGTCGAGTCGACGTGGCCCCAACTCGGGACGCTGCAATCCATATCGGTCACGAACCGCAACGGTCACGGTGAATGGGGAGGGCGGGTCCTGTCGATGACGCTGACCGGCTCGTCCCAGAGCGTGGTCATCACCGGTGATCAGTTCGCGGCGGCGTGCAATCTGCGCTCCAACTGGTTCACCCTGTTCAACAGCTTGTCGAGTCCAGCGGTGGCGATGGCAACGAGCCCGGACGGAAAGGGCTACTGGATCAACGGTTCTGATGGTTCGGTGGCGGCGTACGGGAGTGCGAAGTTCCTGGGTTCTATGGCCGGAGTCCCCTTGTCGGCGCCCGTGGTGGGAATGGCCGAGACCGCTGATGGTGGCGGCTACTGGGAAGTGGCTAGTGACGGCGGCATCTTCTCATTCGGCAACGCTCACTTTTATGGATCGACCGGGGCACTGCGACTCAACAAGCCCATTGTGGGCATGGCCCGCACTCCCAGTGGGGCCGGATACTGGCTGGTGGCGTCCGATGGAGGGATCTTCGCCTTCGGTGATGCCGCCTTCTACGGTTCGACCGGTGCCATCCGGCTCAATCTCCCGGTCGTGGGCATAGCTCGGACCGATGACGGGCACGGCTACTGGCTGGTGGCATCTGACGGTGGGATCTTCGCCTTCGGCAACGCTCACTTTTACGGTTCGATGGGCGGCCAGCACCTCAACAAACCGGTGGTGGGAATGTCGAGCGCTCCTGGAGGAGCTGGCTACTGGATGGTCGCCTCCGACGGCGGCATCTTCTCCTTCGGGTCTGCGACGTTCCTCGGATCGGCAGGTGCGCTTTCTCTGGTCCGGCCGGTTGTCGGTATGTCCAGGACTCCGGACGGGAGCGGCTATTGGATGGTGGCCTCGGATGGAGGCCTCTTCAGTTACGGATCTGCTGGGTTCTACGGGTCGGCTGCCGGCTAGCAGTCATGGACCGACCTGCTACCGAGCGAAGTTCACCGAGGCTGCGTCGAGTACGGTCCCGAACCCTGTCTCGATCGGTGAACGGTCGAATCGAAGGGTGCCCGCTCGCTCCACAGACCACACGGGTGTGGAGATCTTGAGGACTCCAGGCATGCGAGCAATGGTGACTCCGGTGAAGGTCAGCGATCCACCGGTCACGTCGATGCAGGGCTGAGGAACGGCTCGCTTGCAGGTCAGGGTCCCTCCCACGAAGGTGATCGGGGTGACCTTCTGGTCCGTCCTGAGCGTCACGTGATGGAACCCGGTGCAGTTGGTGATGGTGATCGGGCCAGTGTAGTACTCGACCATGTTGAAGCCGGCCTCGTTGACGCAGTTGGTGATCGCCACATTGCCGGAGCCTTGGTAGGGAAGGTCGGACTCGAAATCGATTCCGGAGGCGGCCGGACTGATGACGTTCAGGTTGTTGAGGGTGCTGTTGGTCAGTTCCGCCACGGTGATGCCTTGGCGTCCCGCGTTGATCGTGGTGAAGCCGTCGACGCTCAGGCGGTTCACCGGAGTGTTGATGTGGTCCGTGAAGTTAGCCACCAACTCGAGGCCGTCCCCGAAGGTGTTCTTGGCGCTGACCCCGGTGAGGACCAGGTCTGAGGACGACATGATCTTGACCCCAGCCTCACCGACCAGATCAGCGTGATATCCGCCGATGGTATTCGCTCCCAGCACGCTCACTCCGGACAGGGTTACGTGAGAGGTGTTCTTGATCAAGATGATCGGGTGCAGCGCACCGTAGGGGCGCACATTGGTGAGGCGTTCGACCAGCGGATCGTAGAAGGTGCCACCGATGATGGTGATCGGCTTGGAGAGCAAGATGCCGTCCGGCACCAGGTAGCAGGCCGTTGTCGAGGACTGGAATACCGAACCGGCAGGAAGTGAGTTGATGTAGTCCTGCAGATTAGGCAGTGCTGACTTCGTGCAGGTGGGGTCGAACGAGGCTGGCCCGGGCGACGGTGCAGTCGTAGTCGTGGTGGTGGTCTTGGGGGTGGGCTTGGGGTCGGACCGAGTAGTCGTTGGAGCGGTAGTCGTTGGAGCGGTAGTCGTTGGAGCGGTAGTCGTTGGAGCGACAGGGACGGTGGTCGTCGTAGTGGTCGTGGTCGCCTTGATGGGCTGCGTGGTCCCAGTTGTCCCAGTGGTGGTGGGGGTGACCCTGGTCACGGTGGTGGTCGTCACCGTTGTCGGCTGGGTGGTGACTGTCGTTGTCGACGTGGTGGTCGACCGCGGCGAAGTGGTCGTGGTGACAGTGGTGGTGGGGGTCGGGGTGGCGACGGTAGTCGTGGTGACCTTGGCCGTGGGAGCGGTGGCGCCAGCCGCAGTTGCATCGGGATGGATCACCCCGAAGGCGGCGGAACCGAGTGTCGCGAGTACAGCGAACGCGATCCCCATCCGGCGAGTACCGCCGTGGCTCTTGGTGGTCGAGTCCCTCGATGAGAACTTCTGCCCTTGCAACATTGCCCCTCCGTTCACCATCACGGTGTCGGAGTGCAGAGTCGGACCTGGAAGGGTGCCTGCTCCGGCAGCCCGGCTGACTCAGAGAGTCCCGTGGTTTTGCGTCCCCACCTCGCGGTGGGTTTGCCTTGTCTTCTTGCAGGCTCCGCATCAGATCTCGCGTTGCCGTTATGACCATCGTAACCCTCGATGTGTAAATAGCGCAATGAGTGATCGTGAAAATACGCAGAGTGAGATTGCAGACCAAGTAGGCGGGTACCTCGGGGTCGAGATTCGACTGCTGGGAGCCGGAGCTCGGCGCCATCAAGCGATTCACACTTGGAATACGCATAGGATGCGCTTGTTCGGTTCGGTCCGGTCCGGGTGCTTCCGAGAGAACTGAGTTGACGATGACCATTGCAGATCTGACCACCACTGCCGCACCCCCGGAGATTCGGGTGTCCACGCTGTCGCTGGGTGCGGGCGCACTCGGCTTCGCCCTATGGTCGCTGGGCTGGTTCCTGCTCATCGCCGACCGGTCTTCGCATGTCGCATGGATCCTGCAGGTGGTCGGACCCCTGCTGATTGCTGTCGGAATCATCACCTACATCGACCACCTGACTCGCCGGATCGGCCTCGTGGCGGTGATCCTCGGAGTGCTCGGATCAACCGCGTGCGCCATCGCCACCCTGCCCTATGCCATCAACCCGGCTGAGCTCGCCTCGGACAGCGGGATGCGGTTCGGCTACGGGGCTACTGGGACAGGGCTCGTCCTCGGGTTCTGCAGTGTGGCCCTGACCTTGGCTCGAAAGGAGTCGGTCTTCGCCCGCAACGGCAAGGTCTGCCCTGCCGGCTGCCCGTGCGAAGACGTGGTTCATGCCTCGTTCGTCACCCTGGCCACGGCGGCGGTCGGACTCTTGGTGTGGGGCATTGGGTTCCTGCAGCTCATGGTGGAGCCGGGCGGCAGCCGGATGGGGTGGATCCTGGCCACGATCGGTACCGCACTGGTGGCCCTAGGGATAACCGCCCACGTCGATCACCTTGGCCGACGGTTCGGACAGCTGGCCATCGTGACCGGGATCGCCAGTGCCTTCATTTGGTCGTTGGGCTACCTGATGAACGCCCTCAATCCCACCGCCGGGTTCCATTCGACCTGGTACACGGCGCTCTTCTACTGCTATGCCGTCGGCCACCTGTTGACGGCGTTCAGCCTGGTGCTGGTCATTGGACGGAACCGCAACCGGGTGGTGCCTGACTAGGCCGAGTCCTTGGAGTCAAGGGGGAACAGCCGAGGATCCTGGGTCGTTCAGCCCACCAGGCCGAGCGGGCCGGTCTCGTCGAGGCCCTTGAAGTCTCGGAGCCGGCCGAACCGTCCCAGTCGGCCGACGTTGACGCCGGTGTCGGCGGCCCGCAGCATGCGCAGGTCACCCCGGCTGTTGCCGTAGGCCCAGAGGCGGGCGCCGTCGAGACCTGTCTCGGACATCCACAGCCGGAGGCGCCGGATCTTCTCCTCGCCCCGGCAGTTGCCACCCTCGTAGCGACCGGTCAGTCGGCCCCCGGCATCGACCTCGAGCAGCGTGGCGATGGCGGTATCTGCGGCCAGACGGTTGGCTGCGACACCGATGTAGGCATGGGGCGAGGCCGAGACGATGGCGATCCGGTCGCCTCGTCCCCGGTGCCAATCGAGGCGCCGCCGGACCTCGGGACGCATATGGCCGGCCATGTGTGAGGCGGCGAACTCAGCACCCACCTGGTGGAAGTAGTCGGCGTCGATACCGGCCAGCACCCGGGTGAAGAGCTGCTCCTTGGTCTCGTCAGCCACCGTTCCACCGGCTAGGGCGGCGTGGGCCATCTTGGGGGCGAGCTCGGCCGAGGCCCTAAGAACCGCCTTGCGGCCGGCTACGGCTTCCAAGAAGTCGAACACGCTCCCCCCGGTGGTGAGGGTGCCGTCGAAATCGAAGGCTGCGACGTCGGTCATCGGGCCGGCTCCTCGATGGTGGTGGTCCCCTCGGACGTGCGGCGAGCGGAATCACCAGCGGCATCGAGGGTCTGCCCGCTTCGTCCACCCCCTTGAGCGAACAGGGAAGCCCCGGCCAGCGCCTCACCGGATCGGAGGCTGTCGAAGCCGAGTCGGGTCTCGTGCAGCAGGGCATCAGGAACGGACAGGCTCCACTGGTCGATGGCCGACAGGCGGTCGTTGCGCATGCAGGCCTGAGGAAGGGCAGCGATCTCGTCGGCCCAAGCGATCGCAGCCTCGACGGCTCCACCCGTCGGGACCACCCGGTTGACCAGGCCCATGGCCAGTGCCTCGTCGGCACCCACGCTCCGCCCGGTCAGGATCAGATCGAGGGCCCGGCCTTGGCCCACCAGTCGAGGCAGGCGGACGGTGCCCCCGTCGACCAACGGTACGCCGAAGCGTCGGCAGTAGACGCCGAAGATGGCGTCGACGGCGGCCACCCGCAGATCGCACCAGACGGCCAGTTCCAGACCACCAGCCACGGCGTGCCCCTCGACCGCGGCGATCACCGGCTTGCTCAGGGCCAACCGGGTCGGCCCCATCGGCCCCGCACCATCCTCGGCCACCCGGTTGCCGTCGCCCGAGGCGATGGCCTGAAGATCAGCTCCTGCGCAGAACGTGCCGCCGGCCCCAGTCAGCACCGCCACCGAGGCACCGGGGTCAGCGTCGAAGGCTTCGAAGGCGGCTGACAGAGCATCGGCCGTGGTCCGATCGACGGCATTGCGCCGCTCGGGCCGGTCGATGGTCACGACCATCACCGGCCCGCGCCGGTCCACTCGGATAGGTCCGCTCATCTACCCAGCATGGCGGAGGGAGAGCGTGATCGCTAGTTCTCCTGATCCGGAGTGCGGCGGGCGCCTAGAAGGGTCGCCATGAGGGAGGGTCCAAATACCTGACGAATCAGGTCGACAATTGATGGTGACCCGGCTACTGTGGTGCGGCGTCGGCTTGGACTACATGGTCCGGGGTCGACGATGGTCACGGGATGCAGGCAGTGGCGAGGAAGGCCTCGCACGCCACCCGAGCCAGGCCGATCCGGCCACACGTCCGGTAGATCCGGACCACCAACCACCAGAACAAGGAGCAGCAGATGGCAATCCGTTTGGGCGACGAGGCCCCCGACTTCACGGCGGACACGACCGAAGGCACGATCAGCTTCCACGAGTACCTCGGGGACAGTTGGGGCGTGCTCTTCTCCCACCCCAAGGACTTCACCCCGGTCTGCACGACCGAGCTGGGCGCCTTTTCGGCGGCCAAGGCGGAGTTCGACAAGCGGAACACCAAGCTGATCGGCCTGTCGGTCGACGACGTCACCTCGCACGGCAAGTGGGCCGGCGACATCGAGGAGACCCAGGGCACAGCCCTCAACTTCCCGTTGATCGGTGACGAGGACCGCAAGGTTGCCGACCTCTACGACATGATCCACCCGAATGCCAACGACACCCTCACCGTGCGGTCGGTGTTCATCGTGGGCCCGGACAAGAAGATCAAGCTGACGCTGACCTACCCGGCTTCGACCGGACGCAACGTGACCGAGATCCTGCGGGTCATCGACTCGCTGCAGTTGACGTCGGAGTACAAGGTCGCCACCCCGGTCAACTGGACCGACGGCGACGACGTCATCGTCGTCCCGGCACTGTCGGACGAAGAGGCCAAGGAGCGGTTCCCCAAGGGGTTCAAGGCGCTCAAGCCGTACCTGCGGGTCACCCCCCAGCCCAACAAGTAGTCGCACCTGCCCATCAGGGAGCACACCGGGCAGAAGAAGTGCCGCACGCGTCGGATCCGGCTCACGGGCCGGATCCGACCGCGTCTGCCCTCGAGATGCGTCTGCCCTCGAGATGCGTCTGCCCTCGAGATGCGT
>JBAXCY010000014.1:0-32829 GCA_037141235.1 Acidimicrobiales bacterium
ATCGCCAAGGTCGTCAACCACGTCTTCTGACCAACGAGGTACGTCCGGTCAGCCCGGCGGCACCGGTCCGGTCCGCCATCCACTGCTGTGCCGACGTTCATCCGTGCACGACAGGACCTGCCACTCCTGGGGCGACCACGCGAACACGGCGGCCTGGCCGTAGGCCAGCCCGATGGTGACGGCGGCCGCATCGGTGAGTCCCACGACTGCGACCCCCTCTTCGAAGTGCTGACCGTCGGGATCTCGCCCGACTGCCGGCCACCAGGCGAGCCTCTGATGGTCGAGATCGGCCACCAACTGGTCGTGGCGGGATTGGTTCTCAATGGCTGACAGGAGCACGCTGTCCGGGTTCCATGCCGTGATCACATGAACCAGCGGAGTCGGGCCACACGGCCACCGACCCCACTCGCCCGACGGGACTGGACTGACGCGGAACGGGGCACCGTCGGGTGGCGACATGTCCACCACCGCAGCCAGGTACGACGCCCAATCTTCCTCGGTGGCCATCAGGTCGACGCCATCGCTGCGGACGCCACCGACTACCGGAAGGTGGCGGCCACCGGCAGGTGCTTGACCCCACCGACAAAGGCGGCCTGAGCCCATTCCGGCTCACCGGACACTTCGATGGTGTCGACGGCAGCCAGCAGCTTCGGCAGGATGGTGCGCAGCTCCCGGCGGGCGAAGGTCGAGCCCAGGCAGAAGTGCTCGCCGCCGCCGAAGGCGATCATTCGATTGGCGTTGGGCCGGGCTACGTCAAAGATCATCGAGTCGTCGAACATGCGCTCGTCCCGGTTGGCCGAAGGATACGACAGCAGGAGCCGGTCCCCTTCGGGGATCTCCACCCCGGACAGGACGGCTGGCTGGGTCAGATACCGCAAGAAGTGGCGGACCGGCGAGGTCCACCGGATCATTTCGTCGACGGCGTTGTTGATCAGGTCGGGACGGCTCTGCAGCAGGGCCACCTGGGCCGGGTCGCGCAGCAGGGCCTCCAACCCACCGGACAGGGCAAACGAGGTGGTGTCATGGCCGGCGGTGGCAACGATCGTGTAGTACCAGAGCCGGGCGTTGTTGCCGAGCGGGCAGCCGTCTACCTCGCCGTTGGCGATGACCGTGGCCAGGTCGTCGGTCGGGTGGGCCCGGCGGTCATCGGTTAGCTCAGTGAAGTACTGGTCGAACTGGGCCAGGGTGTCGGTCAACAGCGCCATCGGGTCGCTCAGGTCACCGAGGTACTCGGGGTCGGCCGCCCCGAAGATCCCTTGGGTGAGCTTCAACATGGTGGGCTCGTCCTCGACCGGAATCCCGAAGATCCCCATGATGACGCGCAGTGTGTAGGGGGTGGCGATGTCGCGGGCGAAGTCGCACGTCCCATCCATCTGGCGGAACTTGTCGACGAACTCATCGGCGATGGCCTCGATCGATTCCTGGCGTTTGGCCACGGCCCGAGGGCGGAACCAATCGTTGGCCAGGCCCCGGTGGCCCGAGTGCTCGTCCCCGTCCATATGAATGAGGGTCTCGCCCTCGATGCCGATCGACTTCAGGTACTCCATCTGCAGATCGGGGGCCATGATGGAGTTGCGGGTGTTGAGGAAGTGCTCGTTGTCGCGCGAGACGGCAAAGACGTCCTCGTGGCGGGTGACGGCCCAGAACGGGGTGTAACCCTCTTCTTCGACGCGCAGCACCGGGTCGTTGTCGCGCAGGTCGGCGGCCACTGCATGCCACTTGGGCTGATCGGCATACAGGGTGGGGTCGAGGAAGATGTTTCCGCGGAGATCTGGACTGCTCATGACTGCTCCCGATGTCGGTAGGCGAACGGTGGGCATCGGGGACCCGGCTGGATCCCGACGCCTTCGCTGCTGATGCTACCTACCGGCGGACCAGCCGGGGGAGGGATGACACAGATGCATCCGTGGACCTGCCGTTCGGCCTCAAGCGAAGAGGCCGAGGAGTTCTGCAGCCAAATCATGCGCAATATTGCCTCTGTGGTGGGACGGCCAGCCAAGACGTCACACCTCCGTGCCAGGGTGCCGAGATGAGTGGTGCCACCGAATACGACATCCTGGGACTCGAGCCCTCCGCTGACACCGGTGAGGTCCGGGCCGCATACCGGCGACTGTCGGTTCGGGTGCATCCGGACGCTGGGGGGACCAGTGCTCTGTTCCATCAGGTGCATAACGCCTACGAGACGCTGTCGGAACCGGGCCGCCGGGCTGCCTACGACCACTATCTGGGACTCACCGGACCGCCCTTCGACCCTGAGCCCTCGACCTACGCCTACGACCCGCATGCCGCCGCCCCCGCCGCCGATGCGTATGCCACCGGTTGGCCGCCCGGGCAGGACACCGACGCCCGTCCTTTCATCTCCCACTCTGTGCCGTCGTGGCCGGCCCGGCATCCGTCAGTTGTGGTGGCAGGATCAGGAGCGCTGTTGACCTACGCGGGCTTCCTGACTCACAACGTCGTGGCCGTGGCTGGCGTAGTGGTCATGTTGGTGGGCCTCATCGGGATGCTCGGCAGCGGTCGTGCCCGTGCCCACGAGGCCGCGCTCGGGCCGGTTCCCCCGACCAGTGCCGCCCATCGGTTCAGCCGCGACCTCACCTTCGGCATCCCCATGGTGGTGAAGTTCGCATTCGTAGCCGTGGCGGTGCTGCTCTTGCGCTCCGAGTTCCGGCGGGCCACTGGCGGCCGGGGACGCTGAACTCGGAAAGCACCAACCCGGTCAACTCCGTGTGCGCTGATCCGACGCCTGGTTCCTCTGTCCTCAGACAGTGACGAAGGCGGCGTGGAACCCGTAGGGAACCCGCACCGGAAGGTGCACCTCGGCTACCGGGCCCTTGGACACGTGCAGAGCATCAAGGACCACCAGGTTGGACCGCTCGGTGGCGGCGTCGTAGACGAAGGCCATCACCCAGCCCTCGCCCTCACCTGGGCCCTCGGGCACGAACAGCCACTCGCCGCCGAGCCGACCAGTTCCGGGCGCCCAACGGTCGAGCCGGCCAGTGGCCATATCGATGTGCTGGCATCCGGCAAAGGCGACCTGTCCCGGCCGGGAGGTGAGCTCAGCCAACCAGGCATGACGCCACGGACGGCCGCGGTGGCGAGGGTCGGTGGTCGGCAGGTCGGCAGGCGGCACGTCGATGACGTGGTCGCTGAATGTCAGGTCCTTGCCGGCCGTATGGATGGTCCACCGGTGCCGGGTCGAGGAGCTGGCCAACTTCGGTGGACCGAAGGCCGAATCCAGGCGGCAGACGTCGAGGACGATGTCGCCACCCTGTCGGGTGGCATTGATGGTGTGGTACACGTAGCAAGGGTCGATCTCCACCCACCGGAGTGCGCTGGTGGGACCACCGAGCGGCATCACCCCGATGCGGGCTCCGGACGTCGGATCCCATCGGTAAGGGACGGCCCCAGATGCTGGGTCCGACACCATCTTTATGGCGCCATTCATGTCGAACAGCACGGGCAGGTCCATGAAGATCACATCGGATCCGGTGATGGCGAAGTCGTGCATCATCACCGACTTGGGCAGGGTCACCGGCTGGTTGGAGATCAAGGTGCCGTGCGCGTCGTGCACCCGGTACTCGAGGAAGGGCTGGGTGAACCCGTAGCCGAAGGAGTGCATGTGGCCGGTCACCGGGTCGATCTTCGGATGAGCGGTCATGTTGTTGTTGGTCCCGGCGTCGGCCAACGACGGACCCACGGTGGACAGGTCGGTCGGATCCAGCACGTAGGGCGCTCCGACCTCACCGAGGGCGAGCGCCCGGCCAGCGAAGTTCACCACCGACACGTTGGCCAAGGTGGCGGTGCCACCCGGGGCACCGGTGGCCCCGAGCCCGCCCCCGTTTTCGTAGAAGCCGGTGCGGATCCAACGGTTTCGATACCAGGTGGCTTTGCCCGCTTCGAGCTGCACGCCGTGGACCATGCCGTCGCCCAAGAACCAGTGAGGGGAGATCCCTTTCAGCGGATTGGAGCCGTTGCGGACGTAGAGACCGGTGAGCGCCTTTGGCAGCGTCCCGGTCACGGTGAGATCGGTGGCCGTCGTTTCGGTATGGACCGGCCCGAAATTGCCCTCGAGCCACCAGGGAGCGCGCGGGTCATCAGCGGGTGCAGTAGTGGAAGGCGACGAGGCCGCCTGGGTAGTTGTCGACGAGCCGCAGGCGGCCAGGATGGCGCCACTGGTAGCCCCTATGGCCCCGAGCGCGAGCCCACCCAACGCCCCTTGGCGCAGCAGGTCCCTCCGGCTAATCGGTCGTGCTTCCCCCATCGAGAGAAGTCTGGCACGAACGAGGTGTCGGGTGCTGGTCGATCCCCGGACCGGTCGATTTGATTGACTCCGGCCCAGATCCGGCCCAGATCCTGCCGAGCACCGAGGCTCGCGCACTCCTACAAGCGGCGGCGGGGCTCCGAGTGGTCCCAGTCACCCAACAGGGTCCTCAGAGCCGTCAGCAGAATGAGGGGCTGGTCGAGCATGGCGTGGTGGCCGGCTTCAGGGATCTCGATCACCGGAGTAACCCGGCCGAGCGTCTCGTACATAAACCGACCGATGTCGGGGGTGACCAGCCCGTGCTCGGACCGTAACAGGGCGAACCGGCACTGCACCCGAGACAGGTAGGGGAACGCCACGCCGCGCATGCCTCCACCGAACTGAGCGAACACATCTCGGTCGAACTTCCACTGAAACCCTTCGCCGGTGTGGCGGATCGACTGATGGGCGACATGGTCCATCACGTAGTCGAGGTAGTGATCCTGGGCCGGGACGGTGCGGAAGCGGGCGATGGCGTCGGCCTCGGTCGCATAGATGCGGGGCTGCCCGAATGCTTCCTTCAGATGGTAGGAGGCGATCTCGGGATCGGGCTCGGTGACCGGGGAGTCGCACACGATGGCCCCGCTGACCCGGTCGCCGTGGCGGGCCGCCGTTCCTATGGTGACGAAGCCGCCCATGGAGTGGCCGATGATCACGGGTGGCTCGGCGATGTCTGCGGCCTCGGCCACCGCCATGACCTCGTCGGTCCACTGCTCGAGCGAGTAGGACGACCGGTGCCCGCTGTCGCCGTGTCCGGACAGATCGATGCAGACCACTCGGTACTCGTCGCTGAAGGTGGCAGCCACGTGGGTCCACCAGTGGGCATGGGCGCCACCACCGTGCACGAAGACCAGCCCGCGTGCGCCCGGGGCCCCGAAAGTAAGGGCGTGGATAATGCACCCATCCACATCGACCTCGAGGTCGCCCTGGGGTACGGCCAGGGCGCGTACGAACCACGACGGCGCATCAGCGAGGGGGCGGTAGGACATCAGGGACTCCTTGGGGGCGTCGGTCTCGAGCTGCTGGGGGGTCGGCCGAACTGATGGCGTACCCCCGGTCGGCAAAGGCGAGGTCTGATCATTCTGCCAGGACGGGGTCGACGTCAGCCCACGGTGCTTCGGCCTGGCGGTGACACAGCGACAGTGACACAGCGTCAGTGACACAGCGACAGTGACACAGCGACGGTGACACAGCGACGGTGGTAGAGAGAGGGACGTGATCACCACTGAACGCCACGGGCCAGTAGCCCTCGTCATCCTCGACCGCCCGAAGGCACGCAATGCGCTGACCGGTGCCATGATCGCCTCGCTGGCCGACGAGTTGGCCGCCGCCGATGCTGACCCAGGGGTGGCTGCCATCGTGCTGACCGGACGGGACCCAGCCTTCTGCGCCGGGCTCGACCTGACCGACCTGGCCCGCACCTACGAGGAGGTGGCCGCCGCACCCCGTGGGGGAGAAGGTGCTGCTGGGGCTGCTCTTGTCCGACGAGGGCTCTTGCCGGAGTCGTCGACGCCGCGTATCGGGGCGGTCAACGGCCCAGCTGTGACCGGGGGACTCGAGTTGGCGCTCGGGTGCGACTTCCTGATCGCCTCGGAGCGGGCCAGCTTCGCCGACACCCACGCCCGGGTCGGTGTGTTGCCGGCAGGAGGGATGACCATCCGGCTGCCCCAGCTCATCGGCGTCAACCGGGCGCGACAGATGTCGTTGACGGGGAACTTCGTAGATGCCGCCACTGCGTGTTCGTGGGGTCTGGTCAACGAGGTGGTTCCCCACGACCAGTTGCTCCCCCGTGCCCTAGCGCTGGCGGGCGCCATCGCCGAGTCGGATCCGGCCACCGTGACCGAGTTGCGGACCATGTACCAAGCCCTTGCCCACCGGGGCGACGAGGAGTCCTACCGGGACGAGGCCCGATGGTCGGGTCGATGGATGGCGGAGCGGTTCGATCCGGCAGCCTTCCAGGCCAAGCGCGACGGGATCATCGAGCGGGGCTCGTCACAGCAGTAGGAGCGGGGCTCGTCACAGCAGTAGGAGCGGGGCTCGTCACAGCAGTAGGAGCGGGGCTCGTCACAGCAGTAGGGGCGGCTGGGCCCTACTCCGGTCCGATGCCGGCACCCTTCAGCATCCGGCGCAGGTCCACGACCATCTGGATGTCGATGTCGGTGCCCTTGGGCTCCGGCAACGTCTCGGTCTCGGGACCGAGTGTTACCCGGTACCGACCTTCGTGGGTCTCCTCCACTTCGGCCACTGCCCGAAGCAGCGACAGCACGTCGTGCCACTGGATGTTGTGGCTGGTCGGATGGGTGAAGAGCTTCTCCACCGTCTTGCGGTGATGTGCGTCGAGTTTGATTCCGTCGGTCACGCCACGCCTCCATAGTTTCCATCGACATGGTCGTGTCGATGCGCCAAAGCCCCATGGTAGGAGATCAGGAACAGAGGACGGACGTGGCGCTCACCGCCTCGCTCGACTGCGCGAGCATAGGGACCATGACCGACGACACCACACCTGACGCCGCCGCAGCAGACAATGCAAACAACGCCAATAAGGCAATAGTCGAGGAGTTCTGGGCCGCCCTATACGCCCGTGACTGGGACGGCATCGCTTCGTTCTTCACCGAGGAGAGCGAGTACACCGATGTCCCGTCGCCCGCCGACGACATCGCCCGTGGGCCCGCCCAAGTGGTGGCCCGTCTGCGTCTCGGTCTCGAGAAGATCTCGAGCTACGAGCACGAACTCCGACTGATGGTGGCCGATGGCGGCACCGTGGTCACCGAGCATGCCGAGACGTGGCACTGGCACACCGGTGAGCAGGTCACCCTGCCGTTCGTCTCCGTCCAAGAACTGTCGGGTGGATCCATCATCCGTTGGTGGGACTACTGGGACCTTTCCACGCTGATGAACGCCGCACCGGCGTGGTGGATCGAGCACATCGCTTCGGGCTACCTCTGAGCAATCAGCCGACCTGTGGGTGCTGGCCCACAGGCGCCAGCATGGGACACCGGTTCAGCCAGACTCAGACGGTGGTGGCCAGGATCTCGGCGACGAGTTCGATGGTGGTGTCCGGATGGAGTAAGGCGAGGCGACCCACCGGCTCCCCCTCCCAGGTGGTCGGCATCACGAACCCGATCTGGTCAGCCAGCAGCCGATCCGACCAGGCCTCGTAGTCGGACCGTCCCCATCCCGTGCGCCGGAACAGGACCACCGACAGCTCGGGCCGACGGATCAGTTCGAGTTGCGCGGTGGCGTCCACCAGGTCGGCCACCTGCTGCGTGACGGCCAGGACGGTCTCGATGGCGTCGCGGTAGGCATCGGTGCCGTTGACGGCCAGCGAAAACCACAGCGGCATGCCCCGGGCCCGGCGGGTCAGATGGTAGGCGTAATCGCTCGGATTCCACTCCTCGGGTGCACCGGTATGCAACACATCGAGGTACGAGGCGTCCTGGGAGTGGACGGCCTTGGCCAGCCGCGGATCCCGGTAGAGGAGTGCGGCGCAGTCGAACGGGGTGAACAGCCACTTGTGGGGATCGACGACGAACGAGTCGACCCGCTCGATGCCGTTGAAGCGGTTCCGGACCGAGGGAGCGAACAGGGCGGCCGCGCCGTAGGACCCGTCCACGTGGAACCACAGATTGCGCTCCTCGGCCACGTCGGCCACACCATTCAGATCGTCGATGATGCCGGCATTGGTAGTGCCGCTGGTGGCCACAACGGCGATGACGTCGCCGCCACGGGGGTCGGTGGTTAGTGCAGCCCGCAGCCCCCGGCCTGTCAGCCGGTGGTCCTCGCACGGGACGAGCAGCGCCTCGATGCCGAGTACGTGCAAGGCCTTGCCCACCGAAGAGTGCGCCTCCTCGCTGATGGCCACCACCGGGTGCTCCGGCGCCTGGTCACCCATCCGGTAGGCGGCAGTGTCGCGGCCCACCATTAGGCCCGATAGGTTGCCGGCCGACCCGCCAGCCACGAAGCAGCCACCAGCACCCTCAGGCAGGCCGGCCAGGTCGGACAGGACACGCAGAGCCTGGTTCTCGGCAGCCACCGGTCCGGCTGCCTCGATCCAGGACGTTCCGTGGAGGGACGAGCACGCCACCACCATGTCGAACAGCAGTGCGGCCTTGGTCGGGGCCGCCGGGATGAACGCCAGGAACTTGGGGCTGTCCACCGACACCACCGCTGTGGCCAGCGTCTTGTCGAACAGATCCATGACCACAGCCGGATCGACCCCGCCGGCCGTCATCAGCCCCTCGAGGCTGGCGGCCAGCGACTGACTGCCAGCACCTCCGTAGTCGAGCGGCACGGGATCGAGGGACAGCCGCCACCGGCAGTAGTCGAAGACCAGATCGGTGAGCCGCTCGTCGTAGACGAACATCGCATTGCGCATGGTGGTCGGTTCCGGTGGGGTGGTGGTCACTGGATCACTGGGTCACTGGATCATGCCGTCCGGCGGTGCACCGAGACGGCGTACTCCGAGTCGGGGGTGAACTCGCCTTGGTCCCACGACGACCACCGGTCATTGAGAACCAGGCCGGCCATCGAGCAGTGCTGGTCGTAGGTCTCGATGGGGTAGCCGCGACCGAGTTGGAACCCGGCCACCAGCCGCCCGCCCACCGCGAGGTGACGGGCACACCCGGCCAACAGTGCGTCCTGAGTCCCCTCGGGGGTGAACAGCGGCACGTTGCCAGCCATGGCCACCAAGTCGAAGGTCCGACCCAGGTCGGCATCGGCGGCATCGACGACCATGAACTCGACGTCGGGGGCGAGCGTGCGAGCGGTGGTGATCATCGAGCGGTCACGATCGATGCCGACCACCAAGACGCCCCGTCGCTGGAGCTCGGCGGCCACCCGACCGGTGCCGCATCCAACGTCGAGCACCGACTCCGGGCAAAGCTTCATAATCAGGTCAGTTTCGCCGTGCACCTCCGCACCGGAGGCAGCCAGATCGTCGAACTGTTTCTGGTAGGCGGCTCCGTCCCACTCGGTGTGCCCGGGCGGCTGTTCGGCTGGAGGGATCCCGTCAGCCACGCTCAGCCCCCACTCGCCGAGGCCAAGGCGGCGAGCCGTTCCAGCGAGCCAGGGTCGAGCAGCAGACACACATCGTGGACGGCACGGTCGTCGCCGGTGACCGAGCGCAGGGCTTTGCCGCCGGGACTCCGGTCCGGAGGAAGATCGGTCGTGAGCAGTACTAGCGGCCCAAGATCGCCCCGTTCCGGGTCGGATCGACGGGCCTGATGCACGACAGTGGCGAGGCCGAGGGTGCGCCACAGCACATCGGTCCGCTTCAGGCCCGGTCGAGTGGCTGAGTAGGCACCATTCAAGATGAACAGCCAGACGCCGCCCTGGCTATCCCTGGCCCGGTAGTCGACACCGACACCCAGATCGGTGAAGCCCACCCCAGTCTCGATGCCGGTGAAGCCGGCAGCAGTCAAGGCCTGCTCGGCGATGTCGCGTGCTTTGTAGCCATGAGCGACAGCGTGCGCCTCAGTCACCGTGGCCGCCCCTGGCGGCGGCATGCGCCCCGGCGTGACGGTCACCCGTGGGCGAGCTACATCGGCGTTGCGCTCACCGGCGATGCGCGCTTCGGCCAGGGCCACATAGGCGGGGTCGGTGTCGAAGCCGATGTAGTGCCGACCGGTGCGCACCGCCGCCACCCCCGTCGATCCCGATCCCATGAATGGATCAAGCACCAGGTCGCCCCGGTAGGTGTAGAGCTCGATGAGCCGGCGGGGGAGTTCTATGGGGAATGGAGCCGGGTGGCCGACCCGGGTGGCGGATTCGGCGGGTAAGTCCCACACGTCGGTGGTGGCATCGACGAACTCGTCCATCGTGATGGTGCCATTGCTCGGCAGCCCAGCGCGGGCCCGCTCCTCGGCCGTGATGGCTCGGTCGAAGCGGCCCTTGGACGCCACGATGATTCGCTCCGACACATCGCGCAGCACCGGGTTCCCCGGGCGCTGATAGGTGCCCCAGGCGCACGATCCACCCGCGGCCTGGCTCTTGCGCCAGACGATCTCGCCCCGCAGCAGATAGCCGAGGCCCTCCAAGATGTCGATGACATCCCGGGCCAAGGAGCGGTAGGGCTTGCGGCCGAGGTTGGCCACGTTGACGGCGATCCGGCCACCCGGCTCGAGCTTGTCGAAGCACTGGGCGAAGACGTCGTGCAACATGCTTAGGTAATCGGCGAAGTCGGCGGGCACGTGGCCGACGCCCATGGCCTGCTCGTACTCCTTGCCAGCGAAGTACGGAGGCGAGGTCACCACCAGTGCCACCGAGTTGTCGGCCACCTCTCCACAGGCAGCCATGGCCCGGGCGTCGCCGACCCAGACGGCATCTACCGCCGCTGGTGGGTTGACAGTCTCGGCATCGGACAGCCGAGGCGGGGTGAACCGAGCATAAAACGACGAGGAGTCGTGGCCTTCGCGTCGGCTTACGCCGAATGCAGAGGTGGTGGTAGCTCGGCGGCGTGCGGCCGGAGCAGCGGACTCATCCACGGGGACGGTGTCGGGGCGTGCTCCCATCAATCGGAGGCTACCGGCGCGCCTCGCGCCTCCCTGGGATGGGAGGGCGCACTAGGGCTGTGCTGGCCGACGGCCGGCCGGCTGCTGGCCAGTTAGCGGACAGACGTCAGCGGACAGACGTCAGCGGACAGACAGGTGGGCGGTGATCGACTCGCCGACGACCACACACGACGACAGGGACCGGCAAGCCGCTCCGGACAGCGGCAGGGCCACAGTGGCGACCTTGGCCTTTCGCCATCCGACCGACCGTGTTGTAGGCGTGCCAGCCGTGCCAGACGTGCCAGACGCGAGCACGATGCCCTCTTGGGCCGTTGCAGCCACAGTCGTGCCGACGGCGATGCACGGACCGGCATCACACGACACCGCATAGAGGTCGGCACTGCCATCGGTGACCGGCGCCGATACCCAGGTGATACCCCCGTCCGACGTGGTCAGCACCACACCCTTTCCGGTCCGGGCTGCCACCACAGCCGTGGTCGTCGTCCCGACAGCAGTGCAGGTCACCTTGCCTGATGGGGACGCCCCCGTCCCCGCCCCCGAGGCCGGAGCGGTGGCACAGGTGATGTCCTGGAGCGGTCCGAGTCCCGTGGGCACGGTCTGCAAGGCCCAGGTGGTCCCTCGGTCCGCGGTGGCCACCACCACCCCGCTCACGTGCCCAGCGTCGGCCGGACTGGTTCCCGAGGCCCAGCAGTCCGCAGCATCGGGGCACGACAGGCCGGTGCCGGCCGATACCGTCGCTGGCAGCGGTCCACCCGTCACCCAGGGAGCGCCAACGGCGGCAGACGTAAGTGCGGTGACCCGGTTCGAGACGTTGGCCAAGGCCATGCACCGGCCGCCGGCCCGGCAGCTGACGGCGGTGACGTCTGAGGTGCCAGCAGGAACGGTCTGCAAGGCCCAGGTTGCTCCCGCATCCTGGGTGGTGAGGATCACCCCCGAGGCTGCACCCGTTCCGCCGGTCTGCCCGACAACCGTGCAGGCGCGTGCCGAGTAACAGGCGATGTCAGTGAGGAAGCCGACGGTGGCCGGAATGGTCTCGACCTTCCATGTACGCCCTCCGTCGCTACTGGCCACCACCGCAGCCGTCGCTGGGGTCCGGTCGATGGCGGTGGTGAAGCCAACAGCCCAGCACCGAACATCGGTGGGACAGGCCACAGCACCCAGCGCCTGCACCGGTGTCGGCAGGGTGTCCGATACGAACGACCCCGTCCACGGGGCCAGTGGAGCCGACGTAGGTGGCGGGGTCGCTGGCGGCTTGTCGGCAGAGTTGGAGGTCCCGCAGGCCGCAGCCGACGAGAGAGTCGCGAGCGCCACGATCGGCATCAGGAGTCGACGGATCATGGTTGGACCCACCTCGAAACTCCGACAGCAGACATGGTCCATCCCTCTCTGGCCGGAGCCATCGCATCGTGTGTCGCTAGGGGCGACCCAGATCACACTGATCTTGGCACGGCCGACCAGTCGAGCAGCCGACTGATCGACCGATCGCCTGATGACCGGGAGATGATGACGGCGCGTGGGCCGTGGCGCCGGTTACCGTGAACCGGTGGTCACCACCTCCCCTTTCGCCCCCTACCGATCCCCCGTGGTGGTCGCCATGGAGTGTCGGTGAACGTCGTCGATGTGGTCATCGTGGTCGTGGTCGTAGCCGCTGTCATACAGGGTGCCCGGGTGGGTGCGGTGGTGCAGGTGTTCGCCATCATCGGATTCTTCGGTGGGCTGTATCTGGGGGCACGGCTGGCCTCGGTGACCGTCAAGTGGGCGCACGACCCGACGGCCAAGACGGCGGTGGCCCTGACCACGATGGTGGGAGTGGCGTTCGCCCTGGGCATGATCGGCCGGATATTCGGCGGCATGCTCGTGACTCGCGTCCACTCGGGATTGGCCCGCTCAGCCGATGTCGCCGTCGGGTCGGTGGTGGCCGTGGTGGCGGCCCTGGTGACCGTCTGGCTGCTCGCCAGCACCATGGTCAACAGCTCGTCGGCCACCCTCGACTCAGCCATCCTCAAGTCGAAGGTCATCACCTCGTTGAACGGTGTGCTTCCACCACCACCCGCCGTGTTCTCTCAGGCCCAGGGGTTTCTCACCGCCGAAGGGTTTCCTCCGGTGTTTGCCGCGCTTGCGCCAGCGTCGGCCAGGCCGGTGCCGCTGCCGACCGACAGCGACCTCCGCCGGGCCGTGGTAGCCGCCGGGCCATCCACGGTGAAGGTCGAGGGCTACGGGTGCGGGGTGATCCAGGAGGGCTCTGGCTTTGTCGTCGCCCCCGGGGTGGTGGTTACCAACGCCCATGTCGTGGCTGGCATCGCCCAGCCGCTGGTGCAGGTGGGCAGCGACGTCATCTCCGCCAAAGTCCTCCTGTTCGATCCGTCATTCGATCTCGCCGTCTTGCGAGCCCCGGGACTGACCGCCCCCGTTCTCCATCTCGACCCGACCACCGTCGACCGTGGCGTCAAGGCTGCCGTGCTCGGGTTCCCGAACGGCGGGCCGTTCACCGTAGATGGCGCGGGGATCATGGCGACCTTCGAGGCCCAAGGCCGGGACATCTACGGAAAGAGCCTGACCGTGCGCCGCATCTACGAGATCAATGCTCGGGTCAGACCGGGTAACTCCGGAGGGCCACTGGTGCTCCCCACCGGCCAGGTCATCGGTGTGGTCTTCTCCCGCTCGACCACCGATGCCGGGATCGGCTACGCCCTCACCTCGCCCGACGTGCTGAGCCGAGTGGCCCTGGCCCTTCCCGTCACTCGTCCGGTGAGCACCGGGGCGTGCACCGCGGCCTGATCGACCGTCAGACTAAACAGTGACCATGGCACTCCCCATCGAGGACTACGGAATCATCGGCGACCTCCACACGGTGGCTCTGGTCGGACGGGACTGCTCCATCGACTGGCTCTGTCTGCCCCGCTTCGACTCGGGCGCCTGTTTCGCCAAACTGCTGGGCACCGAGGACCACGGATCGTGGCGGATCGCCCCCAAGGGCGCCTCTCTGGCCACCAACCGCCACTACCGCGGCGACACCTTGGTACTGGAGTCAGAGTTCGTCACCGACGAGGGGACGGTTCGGATCATCGACTGCATGCCGATCCGTCAGCAGCATCCCGAGGTGGTGCGCCTCGTCCAAGGGGTGCGGGGCACGGTCACTATGCAGATGGACCTCACCATCCGCTTCGGGTACGGGCAGGTGGTGCCCTGGGTGCGCCACATCGACGGGACTATGACGGCGGTGGCCGGTCCCGATGGACTGTCGCTGTGGACGCCCATTCCGATCAGTGGGGGCGACCTGTCGACTACCGCTGAGTTCACGGTGTCCGAGGGTCAGACCGTTCCGTTTTCGCTGTCGTGGTACCCGGCAACAGACACACCGCCCCGGCCGGTAGATGCGCACTATGCCATCTCGGACACCGAGCAGTGGTGGCAGGAGTGGGTCACCCAGTGCACGTATCAAGGCGAGTTTAAGGATGCGGTGGTGCGCTCTCTGATCACCCTGAAGGCACTGACCTACGAGCCGACAGGGGGCATCGTGGCCGCCCCGACCACCTCGTTGCCCGAGGCCCTCGGTGGCGGCCGGAACTGGGACTACCGCTACTGCTGGCTGCGCGACGCCACCTTGACCCTGGAGTCGCTCATGCGCGGCGGGTTCTACTCCGAGGCCATGGCCTGGCGGAGCTGGCTGTTGCGGGCGACGGCGGGGGATCCGTCGCAGATGCAGATCATGTACGGACCAGCGGGTGAGCGACGGCTGGACGAGTGGGAGGCCGACTGGCTCCCTGGGTACGAGGATTCGAGGCCGGTGCGGATCGGCAACGCCGCCGCCGGCCAGTTCCAACTCGATGTCTACGGCGAGGTGATGTCGGCCCTCTACGAGTCCGCCCAACCCGGGGACCACGATGGCGGCCCAGCCTGGGAGTTGCAGCTTGCGCTCATGGAGTTCCTCGAAACCGGGTGGCGGGAGCCCGATGACGGGATCTGGGAGGTGCGCGGTCCGCGTCGTCACTTCACCCACTCCAAGGTCATGGCCTGGGTGGCCATCGACCGGGCCATCAAGACGGTCGAGGAGTTCGGGGTCGAGGGCCCGGTGGAACGCTGGCGCCAGATCCGCCAAGAGATCCACGACCAGGTATGTGAGCAGGGGTTCAACGCATCAAAGGGATCGTTCACTCAGTTCTACGGGTCCGATCAGCTCGACGCCAGTTTGCTGATGATCCCCTTGGTCGGCTTTCTCCCGGCCACCGACCCTCGGGTGAAGGCGACCATCGAGGCCGTCGAGCGTGAGCTCATCGAAGGCGACTTCGTACTCCGATACCGGACGGCTGACTCGGGCGAGGTGGACGGGCTGACCGGAAGGGAAGGGGCGTTCCTGGCCTGCTCGTTCTGGCTGGCCGACTGCCTGTCGCTCTTAGGTCGCGATCACGACGCTCGTCAGCTCCTCGACCGACTCCTTGCCCTTCGCAACGATCTCGGGCTGTTGTCCGAGGAGTACGACCCGGTGGCCGGCCGGCTGGTGGGCAACTTTCCTCAGGCGTTCTCCCACGTCTCGTTGGTGAACTCCGCCACCAAGATCTCGGGCCACCACAAGCCCACCACTGCTCACGTCTTCAGCGGCCTGGCCCGCCAAGCCATGGGCGGTAGTCGACCGACCGGCAGCGCCCGGTAAGGCGGGGCCATAGAAGCCAGGCCCGGGCGAAGAGGGTGGACGGTTCGGCCCGCCGGCTGATTTTCCAGCCCGACCAGGGCGGAGGCCTGGTTGTGAGCCTGCTGTCAGGTGGCGATAACCGCTTGTTGACAAAGTTCACTTTGGTCACTGAGAGTTCATCGGTTCTCACTGGCGCCTGTGTAACGCATCTCCGTACTGTGGGGCTTGTCAACACACGGTTGACCGCACGCTGATCAGGGGAAGGGACCCATGGAACTGTTCACGGGCCTCAAGCCGCTTCCACGCGGTCGTGTGCGCGCTGAGATCGTCGCCGGGCTGTCGTTGGCCGCCATCGGCATCCCCATCTCCATGGGGTACTGCACCATCGCCCACATGCCGCTGGCCACCGGGCTGTACACGATGATCCTGCCGGCCCTGGCCTACGCCATCTTCGGCAGTTCCCGGCACCTGTCGGTGTCGGCCGACAGCGCCTCGGCCGCCATCTTGGCTGCTGGCCTGGTCGGGCTGGCCCCGCTGGCCTCGCAGAACTACGTCGCTCTGGCCGGTCTGGTGGCCGGACTCACCGGGCTGATGCTGATCGTGGCCCGTATCTTTCATCTGGGATTCCTGGCCAACTTCTTGTCGCGCACCCTGCTGGTCGGGTTCTTGCTGGGCGTGGGGGTGACCATCGCCGTCGGGCAGATCCCGAAGATGCTGGGCCTGTCGATCACCGGCCACTCGCTGTGGGCAGTGGTGGGCGGCATCATCGGGGACTGGAACCTGATCTCGTGGCCCACGGCCATGGTGAGTGGGATCTGCCTGCTCGTTCTGATCATCGGTACCCGCCTCAAGAGCGTCCCCACCGAGCTGGTCGTCATCATCCTCGGCATCGCCGCCGCGTCATTCATCGGGCTCCACGACTACGGCATCCAAAGCGTGGGGACCGTCCACGCCGGACTACCGGTGCTCTCCATGCCCCACGTACCGGCCGGGGCCTGGCCTCATCTGGTGGCTACCGCAGTGTCGCTGGTGGTGGTCATCTTGGCCCAAAGCTCGTCGCTGGCCCGGGCCTACGCCGCCCGCTACGACGAGCCGTTCGACGCCGACCACGACCTGGTCGGCCTGGGCGTGGCCAACTTCGCCGCCATGGCATCGGGTGCGTTCGTGGTCAACAGCAGCGTCACCAAGACGGAGCTGACTAACCGGCTGGGGAGTCGCACGCAATGGGCCTCGCTGGTGGCCGCAGCTGCAGTGCTGGTGGCGGTGTTCACCATCACCGGGGCCCTGTCACTGCTTCCGGTGGCGGTACTCGCCTCTGTGGTGTTCTGGATCGCCCTTGGAATGATCCACATCTCCACGTTGCGCGAACTCTTCCGCCAGCGTCGCGACGAAGGCGTCATCGCGTTGATTACTGCGGTCGGGGTGATCGTGCTCGGTATCGAGTACGGCATCCTCTTGTCGATCCTGCTCTGCCTGCTCAACCATGTACGCCACGGCTACAACCCGAGCAACCACCTGTTGACGCTCGATGAGCGCGGTGCGTGGCTCCTGCACGACGTAGCCGAGCAGACCCAAGCCGCACCCGGGCTGATCATCTACCGGTTCCAGGCTGCCCTCTACTACGCCAACGTCGAGCGCTTCCTCGAGGACGTCCGCAGCCTGTGCACCCCGGTCCCACCAGAGCGCATCTGCATCGACTGCGCGGCCATCGCCGATGTGGACTTCACCTCGGGCGAGGTGCTGCTCCGGTTGACCAGATACGTGAACGATCTGGGGATCCACATGGTCTTCGTGCATGTGAGCGACGAGGTCCGCGAACAGCTGACCGAGTCCGGCATCGTGGCATCCGACATGATCGAGTTTGGATCGCACATGCACGACCTGATCGACTCGCACGCTGGAAAGAGCGGAGGAACTGGCCCTGCGGGTGCGACCGCCGTCTCGAGCGGCCTGACGCTCGGCGACCTCGACGCCGAGCCAGTGGAGATCCCCTACGTCGTACCGGCGTCCACGTCCTTGCGTGGCAAAGAAGAGACGACACCACTCGACACGTCTCCGCTCTAGCCATCAGAGGTCATCGGTCTTGATGTTCTTGGCTCCTCCGAAGAGGGAACAGCAGTACGCCTCGAGGATCATTTCCGAGCAGCGGGGATCTGACTACCTGCCGTGCCTGCTGCGTGCGCCCCGGGGGACTCGAACCACCCAACCTCCGGATTAAGTGTCCGGTGCTCCACCGTTGAGCTAGGGGCGCATCTCCAGCATAAGCCCACGGAGCAGTCTGCGTAGGCGCCACCGGCAGGTTTCGGTTGTGCAACGGCGACCGGTCACGGCAGGTCGGTCGTATTGGGTCAAGGGTGACGGGGGAGTCTCTCCTAAGATGACTCCTCCGCGGCCACCGCAGTTTCATTCCGCCGTCGGGACCCCCAGAAAGTGGAACGAGCCGTGACGAACGAGACCGACCAGCCGGCAGAAGACATTGCCGCACCGACGATCGACTCCTTGATCGCCGAGCGCCGCAAGAAGCGCACCGCCTTGGTCGATGCCGGCATCGATCCCTACCCGTCGCGGTTCGACCGCACTGCACTGGCTGGTGAGCTCCACCAGCGCCATGAGGGCCTAGAGGCGGACATCCGCACCGGCGAGCAGGTGCGCCTGGCGGGCAGGGTGACCGCCGTGCGCCGCCACGGCAAGCTCTCGTTCGCCACGCTGGCCGACACCTCGGGGTCGATGCAGCTGCTGCTGCAGGTGGCGGCGATGTCGGACCAGGCCGCTGCCGTGCTCGACTCGCTGGACCTCGGGGACTGGGTGGGGGCCGAGGGCGAAGTCATCACCAGCCGCCGCGGTGAGTTGTCGGTCGACACCACCGAGCTGTGGTTACTGTCCAAGGCCCTGCGGCCGCTGCCCGACAAGTGGCACGGCCTGACCGAGACCGACACTCGCTACCGACAGCGCGAGGTCGACCTGCTGGCCAACCCGGACAGCCGCAAGGTCTTCGAGATCCGGTTCGCCGCCATTGCCGCCATGCGCCGCCACATGGAGGCCGAGCACTTCGTCGAGGTCGAGACACCGATCCTGCAGCCCCAGGCCGGCGGGGCCATCGCGCGCCCGTTCTTCACCCATGCCAACGCCCTCGACATCGACCTCAGCTTGCGGATCGCCCCCGAGCTCTACCTGAAGCGCCTGGTGGTGGGGGGCTTCGAGCGGGTCTTCGAGATCGCCCGCAACTTCCGCAACGAGGGCGTGTCCACGCGGCACAGTCCCGAGTTCACTGCACTTGAGGCGTATCGGGCCTTCGGGGATGTCGACGATGGGATGGACCTGACCGAGGCGCTGGTGATGGCCGCCGCCGAAGCCTCCACCGGTCGGACCACGTTTGCTGCTGGCGAGTCCGAGATTGATCTGGCCGGCCCGTGGCCCCGACTGCAGCTCCTCGACATGCTGGAGGAGAAGCTGGGCCGCCGGGTGCACCCGACCGATCCTCGCGAGGACCTGGTGGCAGTATGCGAGGCCCACGGGGTCACCCCGCTGCCAACGTGGGGCCCAGGCAAGCTGGTCTTCGAGTTGTACGACCAGGTCCTCCTGCCGGGGTTGGTGGACCCCGTGTTCGTCATCGGATTCCCGGTGGAGGTCTCCCCCCTGGCCCGGCACACCGCCGATGACCCGACGATGGCCGACCGGTTCGAACTGTGCATCGTGGGCCGGGAGTTCGCCAATGGGTACAGCGAGCTCAACATCCCCGAGGAGCAGGCCGAGCGGTTCGAGGTGTCGTCGGCGGCCAAGGCCGGAGGCGATGCCGAAGCCCACCCGGCCGACCAGGCCTTCGTGCGCTCCCTCGAATACGGACTTCCCCCTACCGCAGGCATCGGCATCGGCATCGACCGCCTCATCATGCTGCTGGCCGAAGTAGAGGCCATCCGCGACGTCATCCTCTTCCCCATGCTGCGTCCCGAGGCTGCCGGCTGAGGGCGCGTCGTTAGGCATTGGCTGATCGCTGGCCCGGCAGAGATCGATTGTGGGAATCGCAGTTTGACTTCCCACAACAGGATCATGTTGGTACAATGTGCACATGAATGGTACGTACCAGGTGGTGATGGGCGATCGTGGTCGACTGGTGATCCCGGCGGAACTCCGCCAGCGGGCGGGTCTCCTCGAGGGCACACCGGTCGTGCTGGTGGAGACCACCGGCGGGGTGGTGCTGTTGGGTCGGGACCAACTGAAGACGATGGTGCGGGCGGACCTTTGCGGACTCGACCTCATGGGAGAACTGTTGGCGGACCGTCGAGCGGAAGCCATCACGGACGACGCACGGTGAACGTCTTTGATTCGTCGGCGCTTCTGGCGTTCCTCCAAGATGAGGTCGGGGCCGATGTAGTCGAGCAGGCGCTACTTGACGGCGGGGTATGTGCTGCGGCCAACTGGTCCGAGGTGGCACAGAAGGTGATCGCTCACGACCGGGACTGGCAGCTCGCCGCCGCACTGCTTTCGAGCTATGGACTGCAGGTCGAACCGGTCACCCGCGCTGATGCTGAACACGCTGCGTCGCTCTGGTCTGCAGGTAGCGGACTGTCGCTCGGTGATCGACTTTGTCTGGCCGTCGGTCTACGGATGGATGCCACGATCTGGACAGCTGACCAGAGCTGGGGCAACGCCCACGGTTGCTATCAGATTCGGTGAACACCGCCATCCGTATCCTCCCGGCGGACCATGGCGCGGAGTAGTTCTCACGCCGCACCCGGTCCGAAACGAGCCGGTTTCCGGGTAGAACGATCCGGTACATCTGATGGAGCCCGCGGGCGCTGACCACAGTGGAGGACCCCATGGCCACCATCGAGGAGAACCCCGGCACTGCGGTGCGCCCCGAACCAACCTCGCAGCGGGCCCAGGACAGTGCACTGGCGCGTCTGGCTGGCTGGTGTCACGACCATCGATGGTGGGTGCTGATCATCTGGATCATCGGCCTGGTCGGCGCCAACGTGGCGGCCCAGGGGCTCGGCAGTAACTTCTCCAACAATCTGTCCGGGGGGACCCAGTCGGCCCAGCAGATCCTCGACGCTGACTTTCCCGGGCTGTCCGGCAGCCCGGTGCAGGTAGTGATCACCACGACGGCACCCTTCACCGATGCGGCCAACCAAACCCGCACCGAACAGTTGGGTGCGGCGCTCCGTCCTCTGGCCCATGTGTCTTCGGTCACCAGCCCGTTCGCACCCGAAGGCGCTGCCCAGATCTCCAAGGACGGACACATCGGCTACGTCCGGGTGAACTTCGACGAGGCGGCGGGCAACCTGCCCAACGCCGCCATCCAGAAGGTGATCGACACTGCCCAGTCCTTCGCCGCACCGGGCTACCAAGTGGCGCTCGGGGGCCAGGCCATCGGTCTGGTGGCCGGAGCCAAGCCCGGCCCGGCAGAGGGGATCGGCATCCTGGCCGCCATCATCATCATGCTGCTGGCCTTCGGGTCGGTGGTGGCCATGGGCCTTCCCATCATCACGGCCCTCTTCGGCATCGCCGTGGCCTTCGCGGTGCTCGACCTCTTGTCCCATGTGGTGACGACGCCGATCTTCGCCCCAGAGATCATGGCCATGATCGGCCTGGGCGTAGGAATCGATTACGCCTTGTTCGTCGTCACCCGCTACCGACAGGGCCTGGCCGAGGGCCGCGAGCCGCGGGAGGCCGCGGCGGTGTCGCTCGCCACCTCGGGCCGTGCCGTGGTCTTCGCCGGCTGCACCGTGATCCTTTCGTTGATGGGGCTGTTCATCCTGCAGCTCCCGTTCATGCGAGGTCTGGCCGTCGGCGCCATCGCTGCCGTCATGCTGGTGATGGTGGCCGCGCTGACGCTGCTACCGGCCATGATCGGGTTCGCCGGTCGGGCCATCGACAAGCTGGCCATCCCTGGCCTGCTCCAAAGTGGCGCTGAGCCCACAGCCCGCGGTTTCTGGTATCGGTGGAGCCGCACCATCCAGCGTCATCCGGTGGTATCGGGTGGGGCTGCAGTGCTGGTCCTGCTCTGCCTGGCCCTGCCGATGCTCTCCATGCGCCAGGCCTTCACCGATGCCGGAAACGACCCGACGTCGACCACCACTCGCCAGGCGTTTGATGCTCTAGCCACCGGGTTCGGCCCCGGGTTCAACGGCCCGCTCGTGATCGCGGCCCGGGTGCCAGCCGGCCAACAGGCCACCATCGCGCACCTCGATGCCGCCGTTCGGGCGACCCCGGGCGTTGCCTTCGCCTCCCCGGCCCAGGCCAATGCTTCGGGCACCGCGGCGGTCATCGTGGCCTATCCGACCACCGACCCGCAGGCCGCCCAGACTGAGGCGCTGGTCCATGACCTGCGCGACAACGTGATTCCAGCGGCCACCTCTGGCACCGGGGTGACCGCCTACGTCGGCGGAGAGACCGCGGGCTCGGTCGATGCGGCCTCGTATCTGTCGGCCCGCCTCCCCTGGGTGATCGGCGCTGTGCTGCTGCTCTCGTTCCTTCTTCTGATGGCGGTGTTCCGATCGTTGACCGTTCCGCTCAAGGCCGTGATCGTCAATCTGCTGTCGGTCGCCGCTTCGTACGGCGTGATCGTGGCCGTGTTTCAGTGGGGCTGGCTCGGCGGCTTCTTCGGCATCGGGGCGACCGGGCCGATCGATCCGTGGATCCCATTGATGATGTTCACCATCCTCTTCGGACTATCTATGGACTACGAGGTGTTCCTTCTCTCGAGGATCCGCGAGGAGTGGCGAATCAGCGCCGATAACTCGGCCGCGGTGGCCGACGGGCTGGCCAAGACGGCACGAGTCATCACCGCGGCGGCGGCCATCATGATCTTCGTCTTCGGGTCGTTCGTGTTCGGCGACCCGCTGCACGTGCTGAAGGTCTTCGGGCTCGGACTGGCTTCGGCCATCCTCATCGATGCGACCCTTGTGCGGATGGTGCTGGTGCCGTCGGTCATGGAGCTGCTGGGTGACGCCAACTGGTGGATGCCCCGCTGGCTCGATCGGATCGTCCCCAACTTGGGCGTCGAGGTCGACGTCGAGCCCCCTGCCAGCGTTGAGGAGTCGGTGGTGCTGCCGGTGAGCTGAGGGCCTCGGGGCCGAGACAGGGCATCCAACTCTTATATACCGGTACTGATATGATCAGGTAGTGGATGTAGGGCTGTTGATCAAACAAATTCGAAGCCGTTCTGGGCTCACCCAAGCGGGTCTTGCAGAGCGCGCCGGAACGTCACAGCCAGCGGTGGCCCGCTACGAAGCCGGTGTCTCCTCCCCATCCGTCTCCACGCTCGAGCGACTCCTTCAGGCTGCTGGGGCTCAGTTGGTCGTCGGGACCGCGCTGCGTTCGGCACCGATTGACAGATCAGGGACGGGACTGCGCCTGCTCCGCAAGCACCGGTCGGAAATCGAGCGCCTGGCACGTTCTGCAGGTGCTCGCAACGTGCGGGTGTTCGGCTCGGTTGCGAGGGGCGACGAAACAGTGGAGAGTGATATCGATCTGCTGGTCGACTTCCCCGTTCACGAGCTCGGGGTCCTGCCGCTCGTCCGGCTTCGCCGTCAGCTGTCCGAACTCCTCGGATGCGAGGTGGACGTAACGACAGAGGAGCTCTTGCGGCCGGAGATCCTTGAGCAGGCCGTCCGCGAAGCGGTGTCGGTGTGAATGGTGAGAGCGGCGAGCAAGCCGACCCCCCCGGATCAATCGACGGATCAATCGACGGATCGACGACATCCTGCACCGCATCGAGCGCGTCTCTATCGCCGAGCGGCAGTTGGTGGCAGCAGATGCAGCAAACGACAGCGAAACTGGAGACACCGCGCTCGACGCCATCCTCTACGACCTGGTCGTGATTGGCGAAGCTGTCAGGACCCTGCCGGACGAACTGACCCGATCGGAACCGGACATCCCCTGGCAGGACGTCGTGGACATGCGGAACTTCCTTGCCCACGAGTACCACCGGGTGAGCACCGATGTCGTGCGCAGGACGATCGATGCTCCGCTCGATGATCTACGGGCAGCCTGCATCCGGATCCAGGAGCGATCCGCACCGCACGCCTGATCCGCTCTGCTTCAGCGGCCAATGCGCCATGGACCGAGATCCGTCCGACCCGGCTAGGGGCCACGGAGGCTGAAGAAACCTGGCGGAAGGGGGGGGATTCGAACCCCCGGAGGCTTTCACCTCACACGCTTTCGAGGCGTGCGCATTAGTCCGCTCTGCCACCCTTCCGTCGGCGAGTGTAACGGAGGTGGCAGTGGGGCGAAGAACGATCCGGCAATCTGGACCAGAAACAGAAGAGTGCCCCGCTGGCCTCGGTGTCGTCCTGGTGGTCCCCGTCGAGGCGTGGCACAAGGTAGCGTCAGCACATCAGGCAGTACGCCAGAACCGGTGGGGGATCGAAGCACCGGGACAGGCGCGACCTCCAGGGGGAGACATGACACGTACGTCCGGGAAGACTCGGCTGGCTGCAGCAGGCCTCGTGCTACTGCTGGCCACTACCGCAATGGCCTGCGGCTCCACGAACTCGACATCGACCACCACGACGGCTGCGGGGGGCTCATCGAACTCGTCGAAGATCCCCTCGAGCGCCTTCAGCGACCACACCGGCATCACCGCCACTTCGGTCACCGTCGGCAACGTCTCCACCCTGTCGCTCGGTGGCCTGTTCAAGGGTGCCGTGGTGGGTGCCGAGGCCTACGCCGCCTACGTCAACTCGACAGGCGGGGTGAACGGCCGCAAGATCAAAGTCGACGGCGCCGATGACGGATTCTCGGGGGCCACCAACAAGCAGGCCACGCAGAACGCCATCAACAACGACTTCGCCCTGGTAGGCAGCTTCTCCCTCGAGGACAGCTACGGCGGAGCCGCACTGGCGGCCAACCCCGGCATGCCCGCGGTGGCCAACGTGCTGGACACCACCACTGGACAGCTGCCCAACGTCTACAGCGCCGTGCCGCTGAATGGCGGCTGGCAGGAGGGTGGGCTCCAGTACTTCAAGAAGAAGTTCCCGGCTGAGGTCAAGGCCGTCGGCAGCATGATCGCGGAACTCCCCTCGGCGCAGACGGCGTGGCAGGGGGAAAAGTACGTCATGGAGAAGGTGGGCTACAAGATCGCCTACGCGGCGAACTACGGGGTGGCCCAGACCGACTTCACCCCGAACGTGATCGCCATGAAGAACGCCGGGGTCAAGATCCTCTACGTCGACTCGATGGCCGAAACCTACGCCTCCTCGCTCTTGAAGGATCTGGTCCAGCAGAACTTTCATCCGATCATCGTGCTGGGCGCCGCCACCTACACGAACAAACTGGTTGCCGATTCTGGGGGCCCAGCGGCTGTGAACGGTGCGTTCTTGGACCAGAGCACGTCGCTCTACCTGGGCCAGGACAAGGCGGACATCCCGGCGGTGGCCACCTTCCTCAAGTGGGTGCAGGTGGCCTCACCCGGGTTCACGCCCGACCTCTTTACCTTGTATGGATGGTTGTCGGCTCAGCTCTTCTCTCAGGCGCTGAAGACCGCCGGGTCGAACCCCAGCCGCGGATCGCTGCTGACCGAGCTGGGGAAGATCACCACATTCGACGGTGATCACCTCATCGGGCCGAACAACCCGGCCGACAAGAAGGTGGGGAACTGCTACCTCATTGGCCAGGTCGTCAACGGAGACTTCCAGCGTCTCGACGATCCACCCACGAGCGGCAGCACCCACGGATTCCGCTGCGACTACTCGTATGTGACCCCACCCGCCAGTTGATCGGACATTCGGATAGTGGGCTGACGACGTAACCGAGCCGCGCTGGAGATTTGTTGGTGGCGTGGTGGCCATTTCCCAAGATGTTGCTTGTGATTTCCCACATGCTTATTGCCGCAACAACCACTGAGTGCTCGCTGGCAGCGGCCTTGGATGACATGTTCGGCGTACGTGCTGGTTGGTGCCGCTGAGCGAGCCCCTGTGCCGGTGGGGACGATGGCAGCCCAACGTAGGATGAGTTCCCAGCGGCGGCTACTGGCTGTCTCATCACCCGTCACCACACCCGGCGTTCGAGAGAGTCGCAGGACATATGTTTTTCAAACACACCACGATCGAGGACGCCCCGCTGATGGCGGGCGCCATCGTCGGCGCATGTCGGGGTGATGGCTGGGTCATGGAACTGCAGCCCCGCATGCTCCATGCCATGTTCTCGACCATGTACGGGGTCGAGATCGACTTCGAGACGGTGGAGCCTCTGGCGCTAGATGCCGTGCTGGCCGCCAAGCCCCGGTTGGAGGAACGGGTGGAGATCGTCGACCTCATGGTGGCGGTGGAGATGATCTGCAATCCTCTACCCGTCGGCTTGGCCGAGTCGGTGGAGGAGTGGGCGCAGGCCCTCGGTGTGGCGACCGCTGAACTCGAAGTGGCCCGAGACATCGCTCGGGGTGCAACCGCGCAGGCCCACGTCGACCTCTACAGATCCAGCTACTTCGATGAGTGGGGAGGGGGGACTCCCGACTTTGCCGCCCTCCAGGAACGGTTCGGCGAGGGCGCCTATTGCTTCACTGTCGAGGCCGACCCCGAACTCGAGGCGAAGTACGAGGCACTCCAAGCCTGCGACGCAGGTTCACTGGGCCGCGAGCAGTGGAAGTTCTACAAGCAGCGGAAGTTCCCGTTTCCGGGAGTTGTCGGTGGGGCCAATCTCGCCCTTGCCCAGCACGATTGGCTCCATGTGATGTGCGACTACGACTCCGATGCCGTCGGCGAGGTGGAGACTTCGGCATTTCGGGCGATGGCCACCGATTTCCGTGGGGCGAGCCTGGCCCTCCTTGGCGACCTGATCTTTTATCAGAGCGCGTGGTTCGAGAGCGCGGCCAGCGGTCTGCACCGCGGCCACGAACTCGAGCAAGCGGACTTCCCCGAGCGCTTGGCTGATGCACTGGACCGGGGACGGGCCTGCACCATGGATCCTTATGCCGGGATGAACTTCTTCGACTATGCCGACCGGCAGATCGATGAACTCTGCGCCACGTGGTCGATCCCTTCGAAGGCATCGGTTCGTGCGTCTGTCGACCCGTGAGCAGGGGTCGGCGAATGCGCTGTCCCCTCTGTCGCCCGTTCGCTAGGTGAGTCTGACTGCGGCGCTGCTGATCCTGGTCGCTGGCATCGTGGCTGGGGCGGTCAACGTCATCATCGGGGGAGGATCGCTGATCACCTTCCCCACCCTCTTGGCCCTTGGCTATCCGCCGGTGCTGGCCAACGTCACCAACTGTGTGGGGATGAACCCCGGAAACGTGTCCGGAGTGCTCTCCTATCGGCCTGAGCTCGTGGGCCAGCGCGATCGGGCGATCAGGCTCGGCAGCGCTGTGCTCCTCGGGGGTCTTTGCGGGGCAGTCCTCCTCCTGGCGCTCCCCGCCAGCGTGTTCCGGGCTGTAGTGCCGTTGCTGATCGCGTGCGCGGCCCTGTTGATGGCTGTGCAGCCTTGGCTGCGGCGCTGGATCGAACAACGGAACGACGGAGCGACGGCACCAGGAGCCATGCTCTGGTTGGCGATGTACCTGAGCGGTGTCTACGGCGGCTACTTCGGAGCGGCCCAAGGGGTCATCTTGATGGCCGTCATGGCCGTGTTCATCGATGACAGCCTCCAGCGGCTGAACGGCACCAAGAACCTGCTCACCCTCGTCGTCAACGGGGTGGCGACGATCTTGTTCATCTGCACGACGTCGATCGCCTGGATGGCCGCGGTACTCATCGGGGTGGGAACGTTCGTCGGTGGGTTCATCGGAGGCAAGGTGGGCCACCGCATTCCTGACCGGGCACTGCGCTGGGTCGTCGTGGGCGCTGGCCTCGGGATCGCGGCCTACCTGGAGTTCCAGGCACCTTGATCGTGTCGTGGACGTAGGTCTGTCGATACCCCACCGGCAGACATGTGGACGTTCGGACTTGTGGTGCAGTGCCGATGACCCACAACCAGGTCACCGCCACCAGCTGGACGGCTAAGAGCCGCTCGCTCCACGCACCTCGACCACGGTCCGACCCATCGTGCGTCGGGCCCGGTGGTCGTCGAGGGCCGCGCCGGCTTCTTCCATCGTCACCCGTCGGCCCACATAGGGACGGATGGACCCGGCCGCGGCCAGAGCCAGGAGGTCGTTGTGGACCTCTTCGGCGACGTCGCGCCCGTAGGGATTGAAGCCGAAGCGGCGCATCCCGGGGTCGACCGAGGCCACCCAGGCCACCATCACCCCGACCAGGTCGATGTTGCCGATACACGCCATCCGCAGTGGGCGACCAGTCATGCCGTTGTCGTCATCGTCGGCAAACCCAACGGCCAGGTACCGTCCGCCCCGGGCCGTGCACCGCCACGAACGCTCGACGAAGTCACCCCCGGCCAGGTCGTAGACCACGTCGGCTCCCACGTCATCAGTGGCCACGAGCACGGCCTCGGCGAAGTCCTCAACTGTGTGGTCGATGACCAGGTCGGCGCCGAGAGCCGTGCACAGGGCACCCTTTTCGGCGCCCCCAGCCACGGCGATGACCCGGGCCCCAGCGGCCTTGGCCAGTTGGATGCCGGCCGTACCGAGCCCACTGGCGGCCGAGTGGATCACGACCGTCTCGCCGGCGACCAGGCGTCCCCGTCGGAACAGGGCCAGGTGCGAGGTGTGGAACGTCATGATGAAGGCGGTGGCTTCGACATCGTCGAACTCCGGTGGTGCGTCGAAGACGGACACGGCATCGGCTAGTGCGTACTCGGCGATACCGCCCAGGGCGGTGGTGGTGATGGCTACCACTCGTCGGCCCATCCAGGACTCGGCGCCCAGCCCGGTCTCGGCGACCACGCCGCAGACGTCCATTCCGAGCGTGTAGGGCGGCGGGGTCGGCACCGAGACCAGTTTGCCCAGGCATCGGTCGATGTCGTTGAAGTTGAGTGAAGCGGCATGCACCTCGACCAGGACTTGGCCAGGACCGGGCACCGGACGGTCGACGGTGCGCACGGCCAGCACCTCTCCCGGCGATCCGTTCTTCGTCACCTGCAGCGCCTGCATCTTGGTCATGGCGGTCTCCTTGGGTCGGTAGGTGAAGCAGTCAGTCGGGCAATGAGTCGGCGTCAGTCGGGCAATGAGTCGGGGTCAGCGTTGCTGACGGCGGGCCCCGAAGAACTCGGTGAGCAGCGCCGCCGCCTCATCGGCGCGGACGCCAGCCGTCACCGGAATCTCGTGGTTGAGACGGGGGTCGGTGCACAGGTTGTAGAGCGAGCCACATGCGCCGGCTTTGGGGTCGGACGCCCCGTAGACCAGCCGACCCAGGCGCGATGCCACCAGGGCACCAGCGCACATCGGGCACGGCTCCAGTGTCACCACCAAGGTGACCTCCGGCAGCCGCCAGGTACCGACCGAAGCTGCAGCGTCGGCCAGGGCGAGGATCTCGGCGTGTGCCGTTGGGTTGCCGGTCAGTTCGCGCTCGTTGTGGCGCGAGGCGATCACCATCCCGTCGACCAGGGCGACCGCACCGACCGGAACGTCTCCGTGGGCGACCGCTGATACTGCCTCGTCCAGGGCCAGACCCATGGCGTCCGAGTCCGACATGGCGGTATCGGTGCTTGTGGTGAGTCCGTTTCTCGGTGGTGTGCCCATCGCCGGATGCTAACGAACCTCACCGGTCGTGCTGGGCCCGACACGATCGAGTGACCGGTGGATCGACCGGACGGTCATCGCTGGAGGCGCCTGCGCGACACTGGTGCCATGTCGACCTCCCACCAGGACCGCTCGGTTGATGGGCCCGGTGTCCTGGTCATAGTGGACGACCCGCAAGACGCCCGACTCCAGCACTACCGGCACCTCAACGACCCCGCTGGCCGAAGACGGTACGAAACAGACGAGTCGATCTTTGTGGTGGAAGGGAAGATCGCCGTCGCTCGCCTACTCGAGTCCGACTACCGAGTCCGCTCGTTACTGGTCGACGATCACCAGGTCACGTTGGCTGGCGATCTGGTCGAATCAGTCAGAGCGCAGGGCGCATCGGTCTACGTCGGAGCACGTGCCGTGGTGGAGGCGACCGTGGGATTCCCGATCCATCGCGGTGTCGTCGCCATAGCTGACCGACCGCAGCCCTCGGATGCTCTCCAACTGCTGGATCAGGTTGCTGGCCGACCGCATGCCGAGGGCGTTCTGCCCATAGTGGCCGTGCTGGAAGGTCTCAACGATCACGAAAACATCGGGGCGCTCTTTCGGAATGCGGCCGCCTTCGGGGTAGGGGCTGTCCTGCTCGACCCGTCCTGTGCAGACCCGCTCTATCGCCGGTCGGTCCGCGTGTCGATGGGGTACGTCCTGCACGTTCCCTTCGCACGCTTGGCGCCTTGGTCGGAGGGACTCGACCAGATCCGAGCGGCCGGATTCGTGGTTGCCGCCCTGTCGCCCGACCCGCAGATGGACGATCACGGTCTTGCCGGCCGGGGTGTTCCTGGGAGCTCGCTTGCTCAACTCAGGAGTCGGTTGGTGGAGGCGGGACACGGTCCCGGTGGGGGCCACAGTGGCTCAGGGGGTGACCCGACCGGAGTGGCACTGGTGTTCGGCGCCGAAGGTCCAGGACTGTCGAGGGCAGCGATGTCGGCGGCTGATGTGGTGGTGTCGATCCCGATGGCACTGGGAGTCGATTCGTTAAACGTGGCCACGTCGGCGGCCGTTGCCTTCCATGCGTTGAGTGGTAGCTGACCGCCGCAGGCCGGCATGACTCCGACACGCATCTGTCGATCCAGCGACCATGAGGCGCACCTGTTGGCCGGTTCGCTGCAGTACTACGATCTCGGTGTTCCACCCGGGACCTTCCCAGGGACAGGCCACGTCGCCCGCAGGAGCTCGATCCCAGAGCCAGAGGAGTCCGCGCTATGAGTGAGCAAGCCGATACTCCGATACCGAGTGTGCCGGTCGATTTGGTGGCCGAACGGCTGCGCAGCCCGGACCGGGTCATCTCGCTGACCGATGGTGTGTTCGCCATCGTTCTCACCATCTTGGTCCTCGAGATCAAAGTACCGGGTCACCTGCCGACGCGGTCGCTACAGGGGGCGTTCCATGAGCTGCGGCCGACCATGGTGGCCTGGATCATCAGCTTCCTGATCATCGGCATGTACTGGGTGGCCCACCGCGACATCTTCGCCCGGGTGCGCGCCGTCAACCGCGACCTGGTGTGGTTGAACCTCCTGTTCTTGTTGACCACAGCCGTGATCCCGTTTGCGGCCTCCGTCTTCGGCGAATACCCCGACGCCCGTATCGCCGTGCAGCTCTACGGGTTAGTGGTGACGTTGGCATCGCTGATGCGACTCGCCCTGTACGCCTACGTAGTTCGTCACCCCGATCTGATGGTGGCCCAAGAGCCTGGCCACCAGACAAGGCAGGGGTTCATCCTGGCCGGTGTCCCGATCATCCTCTATCTGGTGGCCATCGGTGTGGCCTCAGTTTCGACCTCGGCGAGCACTCTGCTGCTATTTTCTGTGCCGCTGATCTACTTCGGAGCGGTGACGTTCGCTCGCGATCGCGGTGGCGCGACCAGTGAGGCTGAAGACTTCTCCTGACGGCCCGATCGCATCTCCGTATCGTCCCGGACACGACCTGCCGTTGGACGGATCAGCATCTTTAAGATGTGATTCGTCAGTCATGTGTATCATCGAGCCAGATCAGAACACCCGTTCGCGTGGACGGACACCGACCCAAGGAGCATGCATCATGGCCATCGACACCTTCTTCGCCTACTCAGGCACCTACTCCAACGTTGAGGACGCGCTGGCCGACTACGAAACAGTCCACGTGTTGCACACGGAGCTCGGACTGATCGACGCCTACGACGCCGCTGTCGTGGAGCGCAAGGATGATGGCAAGGTCAAGATCGTCAAGAAGCACGAGACCCCCACCCGGGTCGGAGGGGTAGCAGGTGCCGGGGTCGGACTGGCCACCGGACTGGTTATCGCTCTGTTCCCGGCCGCGGCCATCGGCGGCGGCCTCCTCCTGGCCTTCGGTGCCGGGGGAGCGGTTCTTGGTGCACTGGCCGGACACGCCGCTGCCGGCATGAGCCGCAGCGATCTGAAGGAGCTCGGCGAAGCGCTCGATGCGGGCCAGGCCGGTTTGGTCGTGGTGGCAGTGTCCGACATGGAGGCCAAGATCGAAGGGGCCATGAAGCGGGCCGACAAGATCCAGGCCAAGCAACTCAAGGCCGACCAGAAGGCCATCGAGGCCGACGCTAAGGCCGAAGCCAAGTAGCCAGCGGGGGCACCCCTGCCGAGTAGTTGGCGGGGGTGCCGTGGTCGCCATCCGCGGGACCCGGCCGCCGGAGACGAGTCGCCGTGGGTCGTGCCCGACGGCCGATCGGCTGAGTCCATCTTGGACGACTACCGCACTTCGATCGTTCGGACCGATCAGTACCTTGCCGACACGCCACTCGATCGTCCTCCTGCATTCTGGCCGGAGGAGCTCGGCTTCCAGGGATTTGCCGATCTACAAGACGTGCTGCTCCACGTGATGACGGAAACGGCCTGTCACGCCGGCCATCTGGACTCGGCTCGCGAGCTCATCGACGGCCGACTCTGGAGGGTGGCTGGCTGACCAGCGCCAGATGGCCCTCAATACCCCTCGAGGGCATACGGGTTGAGGATCTGTCGTCCCCAAAGCTGCGTCTGCTGTGCTTTGCTGAGCCCTGCTTCATCAGCTGCGGCCGGCCACTGTGTGTGGATGACGTCGAGTTGACCGTCGATGATTTGACGGCTGTCAGCCTCGGACAGGTGGTAGATGGATGCGGCGTCCACACACGTGGCCAACTTGGCGAACCTGTTGCCCTCGCGATCGATGGCCATCGCTTGTACGGCCTCACCCCCGGAACGAACCTGGGGACAGATGTCATAGGCGGGCGTAAGTGACAGATTCGAACCGTCCCAGAACGCCGCGTGATTTCGCGCGTGATCATCGGTGTTTCCTACGCAGATGTTGAACACGATCCGTGAGAAGAGCTCCCTCAGCGTTGCGTCCGGAGTGGTAAAGCGCGCTCGGATCTGGTCGGCGAGGTCAGGATACGTTGCGTAGCGGGCCATCATCTCGTCGAGCCCCAGAATGGTGAGCGCCGACACGATCATCCGACGCTCCCCTTCGACCTCTGTGCGATCGAACCGCTCGACGAGGAGCACATTTCGACCCATGCTGGCCGTCACTTCGGTGAGGGCGGCTTGGATTCCGACGCGCTTCGCCAGCGACATCGATGCCGCTTCCGACTGCACGACTGGGAACGGGTCGCCGGTGGACGAGAACTTGGCGATGAGCCTGCGGGTGCCATCATTAAGCAGGGCCTTCGGCCGGGCTCCACCGACGGAGGAGCCGCGGAGCAGCGCGAGTTCGAGGGTCGGCGAAAGCGGTTCGCCTGCTTCGAGGAGTTCAGCTGCAGTCAGCATCTCCTCCAAGGTGGCGGTCGCCTCGCGAG
>JBAXCY010000015.1:0-32036 GCA_037141235.1 Acidimicrobiales bacterium
CTCAGCGCCCGTCTCACTCGAGGCTCAGCGCCCGTCTCACTCGAGGCTCAGCGCCTCAGGCAGCGCCAGGCGCCGGACCTTGCCAGTGGCCGTGCGGGGCAGGTCCTCCACTACCTCGTAACGCTTGGGCCGCTTGTAGCCCGCCAGGTGGTCGACGGCGTGGCGGCGGAGGGCGTCGATCACAGCCTTGGCGTCGCCCTCGGCCGTAATCACCACGGCCACACACACTTGCTGGCCCCATCGCTCGTCGGTCAGTCCGAAGACGGCTACTTCTTCCACCCCGTGCACATTGGACAAGGAGGCCTCTACTTCGGCCGGATAGACGTTGACCCCGCCGGTGATGATCAGATCGTCGCGGCGACCATCCAGGTAGAGGTAGCCGTCAGCGTCGAGTCGCCCCAGGTCCCCCACGGTGAACCACCCGTCCCTCCATGCCGCCGAACTCTTGTCCTCGTCACCCCAGTAGGCGAAACGAGAGAAGTCTGGCGGTCGACACCACACGGTGCCGTCATCATCCACGGCCAAGGTCCGTCCGCTCCTGGCCCGGCCCACCGTGCCCGGTCGCTCCGCCCATTCGGTTGGCGAGCACACGGTGAACTGACCCTCGGTCGCTCCATAGAACTCCCACAGGACACCGGGTCCGACCACGTCGAAGGCGGCTCGCTTGAGTGCCGGAGGACACGGGGAGCCGGCATGGACCATGAGACGTAGCCGGGAGAACCGCTCGGGCCCGTTGTCGTCCATAGCCAACAGCCGGGTCAGGGCCGACGGCGCCAGGAACGTGGTGGTCGGGACGGGGCCGAACCTGCCCTCCAGAGCGCCAGCCGCCATGTCGGCGTCGAAGTGCGGAAGGATCACGCAGGTCCCGCCGGCCAGGAGGGTCCCGCCGGCGAACCGGATCGACACCGAGTGGTACATCGGCGAGCACACCAAGTGGACGTCGTCGGGTCCGAACCCCCACAGGTCGGCCTCATCGGCCAGTGCGGCCACGGCCGCCTCTTCGTCCCAGATTCCCGACCACACGCCCTTGGCGCGCCCAGTTGTGCCCGAGGTGAAGTACATCGGTCGAGCCATGGGGCGAGGGGCCAACTCCGTCGGGCTCCCGGCGTCGAGGGCATCCAAACCATGATCATCCAGGACCGACAGAACAGGCTGGGCATCGGCGATCAGGAGGTCGCGCTCGCCATCGAGAAGCGTGGCGTTCATCAGCACCGGCACGATGCCTACCCGCAGTGCGCCGAGCACTGCACACAGAAGCCGACTCGACGACGGCAGACAAAACACCACCCGGTCCCCCACCGCCAGGCCGGCGGCCAACAAGGCACCTGCCATGCGGGCCTGGATCAACTCGGCATCGGCCGCGGTCAACACCTCGACGGTCCCAGGATCGGTCATGCGGCACCCCCGGACTGAGCAGCATCAGCCTCGAGCACGTCGATGACGGGCGGCTCGTCGGGCTCGGTGGGCTCATTGGGCTTGCTTCCAGGCGGGCTGGCCGTCGGTTCTGGGTCACCCAGATTGCTCAGCACGGTCGGCCGGAAGAACGAAGCGAGCGTCACCAGGGCCAGTAGGGCCAGGGCCCCAGCGATGGTCACGGCACGCACCCCGTGCAGGTCGGCGATGGAGCCCTGGATGATCGCCCCCAGGGGATAGATGAGACCGAGCGCCATCATGTAGATGCTCAATATCCGACCGCGGGCTGCCACCGGCGCCCGGTGCTGCACCACGGTGTTGAGGCCGGACAGGATGCAGATATAGGCCGCCCCTACGGCCACGAAGGCGATAGCTGCCACAGGCAACGTGGGGGACACCGCGTAGACACACAGCAGTACCGGCAGGGCGAACAGTGCGGTGCGCAGCATGGTGAGCCGACCGAACCGGATGGCCATGCCCGGCAGGGCAAGAGCCCCGGCCACTGCCCCGATGCCCTGGGCGGTGACCAGCGCGGCGGTGGTCAGACCCAAACTCCATCCCGACGGGCGGACCACGTGAGCCATGGCCGGCACCAGGGCAATGAACGGCGAGGCCAGTAGGGCGACCACGGAGATCCAGATGATGGCGGACCGGCAGCCCGGTTCAGTCCGTGCCGCCCGGGCCCCTTCGGCAATGCGTGCCGCCATCGACAGGTGCCCGTCATGGGGAACTGGCTTGGGTAGACGAACCAGCAGCAGGGCGATGACCACGGCTCCGAACGACGCGGCGTTGACGGCGAAGACGATGGCGAAGTTCTGCGTGAGAAGAATCAGGCCAGCCAGAGCGGGTCCGATGACCCGGCCCATGTTGTACTGCGCTGACGACAGCGACACCGCCCCCAAGAGGTCCTCGGGTGGGACGAGGTCGGGCATCATCGCCTGGTAGGCGGGGAACCCGATCGCCCCGGCTGCCCCTCCTAGAAACGAGAGGATGACGAGTGCCCACGGGGGGTCCAGGTGCAGGCCGACCAGCAGGGTCAACACCAGAGCAAACATGGTTTCGGCCGCAGTGGTCGTGATCAGCCATCGGCGCCGGTCGAGGTGGTCGGCGAGTGCACCGCCTATCGGCGCCAGCAGGCCCATGGGGATGAACCCGGCGGCGGCTACCAGCCCAGCCCAACCCGGGCGTCCGGTGCGGGCGAACACCAGCACACCCAAGGCCACAGTCTGCATCCACGAACCCAGGTTCGAGACTAGGGCGGCCGACCAGATGAGGGCGAAGTTCCGTGACCGGAGCGGGCGAAGCGAAGCCAGGGCCACTGGCCAAGGTTACCGGTCTCGGGCCCGCCGTCCGATGGATCCGCTACGACGCGCCCCGCACGGCGTCGGCGTCGGCGTCGGCGTCGGCGGCATCGGCTTCAGGCCAGACAACGGCGTCGGGTCGACCCGCCGCAACTACTTGGTGCTCTTGGCCTTGCGCCGAGGGCGCAGGGCGAACCACCAGATGCTGGCCATAGTGGCCACAACGCCGAATGCGGCGGCGGGCTTGGCGATCTTGTGCGAGCGGTCGGGCATGTAGTGACGATACCCGGAGTGCATGGGTCCCGTCGGACTATCGCCACAGGCACGTCAGCCGACGGACCGTCAGATTCTCATCTAGTTCTTCCGATCTTCTTTCTGTTCTCCTATCCCTTCCTTGAGTTCGCCTTAGGCGCGACCGGCACGATGGTCTCCATGCAAGGGAGCGCCTTCCAAATCAATCAAACCGAGCAGAGTCGACGTCGTAGCAGCGGCCCGACCCTCACCTTGATCCACGGATCTGGAGGGTCGGACACGACCACTCCTCGTCCGACCGTTCCCCGTGTCGCCGAGCGGGCCCATCCCGGGTTCGAGGGCTTCACACCCAATGGCACGACCCCGGGAGCACCAGGGCCGGCCATCCAAGTTTCCGAGCCGGAGTCGCCGTCCTCGTGCAGTACGTCGAGGGGCAACGCGACACCAGACAACGAGAGTGCGACGCACTCCGGCTCGGGCCCGATCATGTCCTCGTGGCAGTTCGCCCAGTTGGCGGCCCGCTACCTCGATGCCACCGCCGGCGACTCCGTCGAACACCGTGTGGACGCTGACGCACACCGGCACTCCGGCGATGCCCGCATCGTGCCCATCAGATAGAGAGAAGCCGCAAGCAGTGGCGGTACACTGAACCTCACGCACTCCCCTGGTCTGGTCCGAGTGAGGCGTGGGGAGCGATCGTGGACATACCCAGACTGGCGACCTACCCCACCTGCCCGACCTGCCCCACCTGCACGACCTGCCCGGCGGGCCACTGATGAGCAAGTCGTTAGGCGACCGAGCCAGAGGCTCCGCCCGAAATCTGCTGCGCGTCAGTCCCCTGTCGGTGCAACGCCGGGTACTTGGCGCCATGGACAAGCACTCGGCCTGGGACTCCGGCGTGCCCCCTGTCGCTCCGCTGGTCCCGGTCTCCATGACCACCGGCTCTCCTGATTTTGTCGGCGTCGGTGTGCCCAAGTGTGGGACGACGTGGTGGTTCAGCCTGATCATGTCCCACCCGGACATCCATGTGGAGAACGAGAAGGAGCTGCAGTTCTTCAACATCCACTTCCTGCGCTTGCTCGATGCGGGGAAGATCACCGAGTCCGACGTGGAGACCTACCGCCAGTGGTTCCCCCGGCCTGCTGGATCCATCACCGGAGAGTGGACCCCGCACTACGCCTTCGCCCATCAGCTCCCACCAGTGCTCCGTGTGGCAGCCCCCGGCGCCAAGCTGCTCTTCATGCTCCGGGACCCCGTCGAGCGCTACCGCTCCGACGTATCTCGCAAGACCTCGTCGAAGCGGCTCGATCTGCTGCGCTACCGGGCCATGTTCAACGGTCTCTACTCAGATGTGCTCAAGCCGTGGGAGCAGGCCTATGCCCCCCAGGAGATGCTGGTGCTGCAGTTCGAAGCGTGCCTGGCCGCTCCTGACGAGCTGTTGGCCCAGACCTTCCGGTTCCTCGGAGTGGACGACTCCTACCGCCCCCCGCAGATCCGCACCCCGGTCAACAAGACCCAGTCCAAGCGGGGCCTCGACCGCGATATCGAAGTGATGCTCGACCGCCTCTATGTTCCGAGCGTGCTCGACCTCGCAGCCCGCTATCCCGAGATCGACCTCAGCCTGTGGCCCAACTTCGCCCACCTGGTCGATCGCCCCGGATTTCCGGCACCACCGGCCTGATCTCGAGGACCGACGGTCCCTACGGGCGGGCCACCGGGTCCGGAACCCGGAAGTGCACGGCACCTCGCCCGGCCTCGGGCTCCAATCTGCTGAGCGGGTCAACGCAGCACTCGAGGATGGAGTGGGCCACCCACTCAGCCGTGGCGAAAGCGCCGGCCTCGTGGATGCGGTGGAACCGGGCCACGTCCGGGAACGACTCGACCGGGGTGGCCCGGATCAGCGCCTGCATGTCGGTGTCGACCACGCCTGGGGTGACGGCATAGGCCAGCAAGCCAGCATCGCGCTCTTCTAGGCCGATCACCTCGGTCGCCATCTCCACTGCCGCCTTCGAGGCGCAGTAGACGGCCCACCCCCGAGAAGCCGATGTGGCCGCACCTGATGACATGTTCACCAGTGAGCCGACCCCGCGACGGCTGCGGACATGGCGGGCAAAGGTCGCAGACCCGTGCACCACGCCCAGGACGTTGACGGCCACATGGCGCTGCAGGTCGGTCGGGTCGGCATCGGCCAGCGGGCCGATGGGCTCGAGCAGCCCAGCGTTATTCACCCATAGGTCGATCTGCCCGAACCGGTCCACCACGGCGGCGGCAAACGCATCGATGGCGACCGGGTCGGTCACATCCACCGCCTCGGCCACCCCATCAGCCCCAACAGGCACCTCGGGTACCGAGCGTGCGCATAGGCCCAAGCCGAACCCACGAGAGGCGAAGTGGGTGGCCAGTCCGGCCCCGATCCCTCGGCTAGCACCGGTGACCACGGCGACTAAGCCCGAATGTCGGGTGTCTGCCGCTGGGTCACCGGGGGTCGTCATCAGTCGACCGTCGAGACGAAGACGTTCTTGATTTCGGAGTACGAGGCCAACGCCTCGAGTCCTAGCTCACGTCCGAAGCCGGACTGCTTCATGCCGCCGAAGCTGGTCTGCACCCGCACCGAGCTGTTGGAGTTGATCGATAGGTTCCCGGCCTCGACGGCCCGAGCCATCCGCAAGGCACGAGCCCCGTCGCGGGTCCAGATCGATCCCGACAGCCCGTAAGGCGTGTCGTTGGCCAGCCGGACGGCATCGGCCTCGTCGTCGAAGGCGATGACCGCCACGATCGGCCCGAAGATCTCCTCTCGGGCCATGCGCCAGTCGGGGTCGGCTGGGGCCACGACCGAGGGAGGGAACCAGAACCCAGGACCCGTAGGGACGACTCCTGAAGTGTGGACCGGCACCGGATCCCCGGGTGCGCCCATGCCCTCGTCGAGGAAGCCGGACACCACGCCGCAGTGGGCCGCGGTGACCATGGGCCCCATCTTGATGGCCGGATCCGTAGGGTCGCCTACCGTCCAGGCCCGCACGGCATCGGCCAGCAGTTCCAAGTACTCGTCGAATACCGACCGCTGCACCAGCACCCGGCTGCGGGCACAGCAGTCCTGTCCTCCGTTGGCGAAGACGCTGCCCGGGGTGGACGCCGCCGCCTTGGCCAGATCAGCATCGGCAAACACGACCGATGCTGACTTGCCGCCGAGTTCCAAGGTGACCCGCTTGATGGTGCCCGCGGCCCGGGCCATCACGTCTCGTCCGACCTCGGTCGACCCGGTAAAGGCGATCTTGGCCACATCGGGGTGTTCGGCCAGGCGGGTACCCACGACAGACCCCTTGCCAGTGACCACCTGGAGGACCCCCTCAGGAAGACCGGCGTCGAGGGCCAACTCGGCCAGTCGCACGGCGGTCAGCGGGGTGATCTCGGCCGGCTTGACCACGATGGTATTCCCGGTGGCCAGGGCTGGTCCGATCTTCCACGAGGCGATGGCCACCGGGAAGTTCCAGGGGATGATCGCCCCGACGACACCGAGGGGCTCGGGGAAGGTCATGTCGACGCCACCCGACACCGGCACCGTGGCACCTCGGTGCTTGTCCACCGCCCCGGCATAAAAGTAAAGGACCTCGGCCACCATGCCCACTTCGTCGCGGCTCTCGGCGATCGGCTTGCCGACGTTGGCCGTCTCGAGCTGGGCCAACTCCTCGGCGTGCTCCTCTACCTGGGCCGCGAACCGGCGCATGAGCCGGGCTCGGTCGGCCGGAGCCACTGCCCGCCACGCCGGACCGGCCGCATGGGCACGGGCCACCGCCTCGTCGGTCTCCTCGATGCCGTTGACGGGGACCTCGGCGATGACCTGCTCAGTAGCCGGGTTGATGATTCGTGTCGTTCCGCTCATGGGTGCTCCTCGGGTGGCTGGCGATCGGGTTGGGACACGGGTTGGGGCTCGGGTTGGGACACGGGTTGGCGATCGGGTTGGGGCACGGCGGCTACTCCAGAAGCGCTGGCGGTACGTGGAGCCCGGGCTGCCCGGGCTGCGGCTACCAACCCGTCGAAGAGCCGCACGTCGCCGCTCTCTTCAGGGTGCCACTGGACGCCGACAGCGAACGTCCGCCCGAGGACCTCGACCGCCTCGATCACTCCGTCGTCGCTGCGGGCTGAAACCAACAGCGAGTCACCGAGCACGTCGATGGCCTGGTGATGACTGCACAGGACCTCGGACCGTGCCCCCAGCAGCCGGTGGACGTGGGTCGTCGGTTCCGCGTGCACTGTCACCTTCCCGAACGCTCCGGCACCAGGCTGGTGCATGGTCGAGCCCAAGGCGTCGGGTAACTGTTGGACCAGGGTGCCACCGAGCAGGACGTTCAGCACCTGGTGACCCCGACAGATGGCGAGCAGTGGCAAGTCGCGGTCGAGGGCGGCGTCGAGCATCTGGAACTCGAGGTCGTCCCGCCACTCACTCGTTCCGCCGTTGCGGTCGTCGGGCTCCTGGCCGTAGCGACGGGCCGACACGTCGCCCCCGCCGATCACCAGCAGTCCATCCAGGGCGTCCAGCACCCGGTCGACGGATTCGGTCAGCGCAGCCCGGACGCCAGGATCGCCGCCAGCGGCACCGTCAGCCGCGGTGCCAGCCCCCGGTGGGATCAGCACCGGCCACCCGCCAGCGGCCACCACCATGTCGAGGTAGGCGCCGGGGACCAACGCCGCGTCCCGGTCCCACGACCACCACTGGGTCTTCTGGCGGTAACAGGTCACGCCGATGAGCGGCCGCGCGCCGGAGATGGACATGCCACCAAGTATCCCATCCACCGGGCCACGTGCCGCCTACTTAGCTGACCCTCCAGGTGACGCCGATTCAGGGGACGGCAACAGATGCCACGGCATGCCACCCTTCCGTAACCCGGGGCCCGTGAGCACACAAAACATTACTGAAAACCGTATTGTTTTGCGTCCAATAGGTGTCCGCAGTCCAGTAATACGCAATAGTATACTGAAAATGGTAATCTTTTCAGAAAGGAGGAAGCGGTGGCAACGAGTTTCAGATCGGTACTTTGGGAAGTCGCTCTCGACCAGCAGGGCTTCGTGACATCCCAAGATGCACGGCGGCTCGGAATTCCCGTGATCGAATTGGGGAAGTTGGCATCGAGGGGGAAGCTCGAGCACGTCAGTTACGGCATCTACCGGTTTCCCGAGCTTCCCGTGACACCGCTCAGTTCGTACATGGAGGCGACGCTGTGGCCGGGAGGTCGCGGCGTCCTCAGCCATGACACTGCCCTCGAGCTCTATGAGCTCTGCGACATCAACCCGACTCGGATCCACATCTGCATATCCAAGACCGGCCGCTACACCCCTCGCCGGACTGGTGCGCACCGCTACGACATCCACCGCATGGACCTTGCCCCCCAAGAAATAACCCACTTCGAGGAGATGCCGATCGTCAGACCGGCAACGGCCGTTCGTCAGTGCATCGAATCCGGAGTGCAGGGTCATCTCATCGCGCAGGCAATCGACAAAGCACGGGCCGTAGGGTCAATTACGGCTGCCGACGAACACACTCTGATCTCCTTGATGGATGTGCGGGAGTGAGCACTCATCCCTTCGACGATCTTCCGGTCCGTAACCCACCCCGATCGAAGCGTGAACTCGACGGCTGGGTGGCCAAGACCGCCCGAACGATCGGCCTCACGGATGGGCGGCTCGGCTGGATACTGGCATCGAGCATCGCCGTCGGCGTCCTCCAGAGGGCCACCTATGTAGATGAAGGGCCGCGGTTCTTGCTGAAGGGAGGTGCGTATCTCGAACTTCGACTCGGACTCAAGGCACGAGCCACCAAGGATGTCGACACGCTCTTCCGGGGAACATTCGATGACTTCGTGGATGTATTGGACTCCTGCCTCACGTCCTGGGGCCCGCTCGTGGTCAGCCGAACCGAGATCGAGATCATCGACGACGTCCCACGGGTCATCAAGCCGCGTCGCTTCTTCATGGTGCTGTCCGTGAACGGCAAGACATGGCGCAAGGTCAAGATCGAAGTGTCGGCCGACGAAGCGGGGGTCGGAAGATCGTTCGACAACTCCCCCGCTGCCTCTCTGGCCCACTTCGGTCTTCCGTCGCCGGGAGCACTCGCAGGTATCGCCGTTGACGACCAGGTCGCCCAGAAGCTCCACGCGTGTACCGACCCCAATGTCCCTCCTGGCTCGGTGAACCGTAGAGCGCGAGACGTCGTCGACCTGCTGCTCCTGCGTGACGCTTTCTATCCGGGCAACTCGGAACTGCCAGCCTTGCGCCTCGCATGCGTCGCACTCTTCGAATCCCGCGCAGCGGAATGTCCGCTGTTCGGTCTGCCCCCACGCACCTGGCCGCCTGTCGTCGTGGCGCACGCCAACTGGGTTGCTGACTTTGCCCGCGCGTGCTCCGAGGCGGATGTCGACCGTGACCTCGACGACTCACTGCGCCAGGTGAACGGGTGGATCCAGGACATCGATGCTGCCCGGTGATCGAATCGAACCGCCCATGACCTCGGCACAGCGAACCGGACCCGGCTCCATCGTTGGCCAACGACTGCACCGACCGGTGGAGTGAGAAGGCGACTCACGGGCCTGCACGTGCGGGTGAAGATCCCACTCCGCAGTATCCGTGCATACGAGTGGCGCCAGTAGCCAAGTGAGCGGAATCCAGTGGGGGTGGTGGACGACCAGACCGTGATGGGCCAGAGTGCATGCATGCTGACGCTCGAGACCCTGCCGCACCAGATCCGATCCGGCGATGTCCACACTGTCGTGGTGGCCTTTCCTGATCTCCAGGGCCGACCGGTGGGCAAGCGGGTGACCGGTGCGTTCTTCCTCGACCACGTGCTCGACCACGGCATCGAGGTCTGCGACTATCTGCTGGCGTGTGATGTCGATATGGATCCGCTACCGGGCTACGAATTCGCCAACTGGGACACCGGCTACGGCGACCTCAACGCCGTCATCGACCCCCAGACCGTCCGCCCCCTGCCGTGGCTCCCTGGGTCGGTCCTGGTCCTGTGCGACCTGCTCACCATGGGCGGCGATCCGGTGGAAGTGTCGCCGCGGCGGATTCTGCGGCGCCAGATCGAACGAGCCGCCGAGCGGGGCTTCGTGGTCAAGTGCGCCACCGAGCTCGAGTTCTACCTCTTCCTCGACTCGTTCGCCGAGGCTGGGCAGAAGCGGTGGCAGGGGCTCTCCCCTCATGCCACGTCCATCGAGGACTACCAGCTGCTCCAGACGTCCCGGGAGGAGTACATCATCGGTCGAATCCGCAATCAGATGCTCGAGGCCGGAATCCCCATCGAATCGTCAAAGGGCGAGGCCGGCATGGGCCAACACGAGGTCAACATCACCTACGGCACCGCGCTCGAGGTAGCCGACCGCCACCTGGTCTTCAAAAACGGCGTGAAGGAGATCGCCGGCGAGTACGGCCGGGCGGCAACCTTCATGGCCAAGTGGTCGATGGACTCAGCTGGCTCCTCGTGCCACATCCACTCCAGCCTGTGGGATGCGACAACTGGCGTGGCGCTCATGGCACCGCCTGACGGCACCACCACCGACTCGGGGTTCTCTGAGGTCGGGGCCCAGTGGGTGGCCGGCCAGCTCCAGGCCGCCGACCAGTTGGCCTGGTGCTTCGCTCCCTACGTCAACTCCTATCGTCGCTATGTGCCCGACTCGTGGGCGCCCACCGCTGTGGCGTGGGGAGAGGACAACCGCACCTGCGGGTACCGAGCTGTGGGCCACGGGGTCGGCCGCCGGATCGAGAGCCGGATACCGGGAGCGGACGTCAACCCGTACATTGCGCTGGCTGCCACCATCGCTGGCGGGCTGTGGGGAATCGACCACGGAATCGAGCTGGCCCCGGGCTTCACTGGCAACGCCTACCGGACACCGGAGATGCCCCGGATCCCCACCACATTGGCCGAGGCCATTACCAGCCTCGAGTCGAGCGAGGTGGCGGCCGAAGCCTTCGGGTCCGAGGTTCACCACCACCTGGTCAACACGGCCCGCCAGGAGTGGGCCAAGTCCAACTCGGTCGTCACCGACTGGGAGCTGGCCCGCAACTTCGAGCGGATCTAGGTACGCCTTGCGGGTGGAGTGGCGACGGTGCCATCTGCCAGCGATCTGCCGGGAGGTGTGCCAACCGGGCTCACCTCCTTGACTCACCGGCTCGCCGCTGGCACGATGGTGGGGCTATGTACACCATGACCACGGACCTCCTCCTTACCTGAGAGCGAACGCCACATCGCGTTCGCCCGCAACCTCCTGTGCCTCCGGCCAGGGGGTTTTTTGATGGGCGGACACCAGTGTCGGCCGGAACCGATCAGCGTCGGAGTTGGACCACTGCAGCGCATCGCATCGCCGCACCATGAGCAACGGACACCGCAGCACCAAGGGAGCACCAGATGAGTGACCACGACCACACCACCGAAGACGGCACCACCGGACCACGTCTGGCCATGCCGTGCGACGTCTCCCCCATGCCCTTCCACCTCTACCGCCCCAATGTGCCGCTGGTACTCGCAGACCGCACCTGGCCCGACCGCCAGTGCACCGTCGCACCCCAGTGGGCCAGCGTCGATCTGCGCGACGGCAACCAGGCCTTGGTCGACCCCATGGACTCGGAGCGCAAGCTGCGGCTGTTCCGGACCCTGGTCGACATCGGGTTCAAGGAGATCGAGGTGGGGTTCCCCTCCGCCTCCCAGACCGACTACGACTTCCAGCGCGAGATCATCGACGGCGGCCTGATCCCTGATGACGTGACCATCCAGGTCCTGGTCCAGTGCCGCGAGGAGTTGATCGAGCGGACGTTCGAGTCGCTGCGGGGTGCCAAGCGAGCCATCGTGCACTTCTACAACTCGACGTCGACCCTGCAGCGCCGGGTGGTATTCGGCCTCGACCGCCAAGGGATTATCGACATCGCCGTCAACGCCGCACAGCTGTGTCGGAAGTTCGAGGCCACCCTGCCCGACACCGAGATCCGCTACGAGTACTCACCGGAGAGCTTTACCGGGACCGAACCCGAGTTCGCCGTGGAGATCTGCGAGGCGGTCATGGCCGTGCTGAAGCCCACCCCCGACCGCCCGATCATCCTCAACCTGCCCAACACCGTGGAGATGTACGGACCCCACGTCTACGCCGATGTCATCGAGTGGTTCGGCCGGACGATCTCGAACCGCGAGTCGGTCGTCCTCAGCCTGCACCCCCACAACGACCGGGGCACGGCCGTGGCCGCCGCCGAGCTGGCCGTACTGGCCGGGGCCGACCGGGTGGAGGGCACCCTGTTCGGCAACGGTGAGCGGACCGGCAATGTCGACATCGTCACCTTGGCCATGAACCTGTTCTCTCAGGGAGTCGACCCCGCCCTCGACTTCGGCGACATCGACAAGGTGCGCCGGGTGGCCGAGTTCGCCACCCGGATGGCCGTCGACCCTCGCCATCCCTATGCCGGCGACCTCGTCTACACCGCATTTTCGGGATCGCATCAGGACGCCATCAAAAAGGGCTTCGAAGCGCTCGGGGACGACTACGACTTGTGGGAGGTCCCGTACCTGCCTATCGACCCCAGCCACACCGGGCGGACCTATGAGGCGATCATCCAGGTGAACAGCCAGTCCGGCAAGGGCGGGGTGGCCTACATCATGGAGACCGAGCACGGCCTCGCCCTCCCCCGCCGCCTGCAGGTGCAGTTCTCCAAGCAGGTCCAGGCCGTCACCGAACACTCGGGCACCATCATCCGGCCCGGCGAGATGTGGGACGTGTTCGCCCAGCAGTACATGCCCGATGACGCCGGTATCCGCATCGTGTCAAGCGAGATGATCACCGGCAGCGGCCGGACCACCGTGACTGCGCAACTGCTCGTCGACGGCGTGCCACACACGGTCATGGGCGAGGGGAACGGACCGATCGACGCTCTGATGAGCGGACTCCGAGCCGACCTCGGCGTCAGGTTCGAGGTGAAGGACTACAGCGAGCATGCCCTCACCTCGGGCAGCCACGCCTCGGCGGTGGCCTATGTCGAGGCTGAGGCAGACGATGGTTCCACTTGGTGGGGCGTGGGCATGGACTCGAGCATCCTGGATGCCTCGCTGGCCGCCGTGGTCAGCGCAGCAAACCAATCGCGGGGTCGCACCGCGTAATCGGCCAGTGCTGCTGGGCGTCTTGCTCAGTTTCCCAGCGGATGGGCCACACGCAAGCCGGCATATCGGTGCATCCCCTGGTCTGCAGTGATCATCGTTGCCCCGGACTCGAGGGCCAGCGCCGCCAAGTACGCATCAGGAACCTGGTTCGCCCGCGCCCCCGATCGGTGGCAGAGGTCGAGAAAGATCGGCCAGTGCCGAAGCCCGGGCCGGACGGGGACGGCCGCAGGTGCATCGAGGACCACCCGGCAGAACTCGATAGCGGTGGTCAATGCCGTGGGCTCGTTGTACACGCGGTGGTTGGTGACGATCCGGAGGAACGCGCTCAGGACCAACTCACTGACGCCGACCGGTTCGACACCGCCGAGGCGGTCCTCGAGCCACTCCCGATAGGCACCGTGGTCAGGGCTTTCCTCGCGCATGGCATAGAGATACACGTTCACATCAGGAAGCAGCATCCATCGCCCCGTTCTCCCCCAGCAGTTCGGCCATGTGCTCTTTGTCTTCGAGGTCGACCCCAGGCCGGAGCCCGCTCCCTCCGTGTGTAGGCAACTTCACTCGTGGCGATTTGGAGGAATCCGCCGGGCGTTGGGCCAGCGACACCCGGAGCGCGTCGTCGATGACCTCGCCGAGGGTGCGATGGCTGCTGGCGGCCACTGCCTTCGCCTCGGCCAGCAGATGGTCGTCGATCGTGACCGTGGTCCGCATTAGATCATCATAACATCACGGACTTGCATCATGATGTGCCTCAGGTCATTGGAAGGACCATGGGCCAGATCGATCGCATCTCGGGCACATTTCGGGATACGGACCTATCGAAATGCCCTGGTGACAGGGTACGATCACGCTCTCTCGTCCGCTCGCCACTGGGCGGGCCGCTAATCCGAAACAGGGGGTGTCAGATGTCCACAGATCCACGAGGTCTGACCGCCCGCGTGGTATCCGCCTTCCGTGAGTACGGAAAGCACGACGCCATCGTGCGGCGCGACGACTACATCAAGGCCCACCTGGCCGGACTTCCCGCAGATGCGCTGGTCGTAAATGTGGGCTGTGCCCTGGTACGACGGTTCGAGGCCGACTGCCACTCGCGCTACTTGGCTACGGACCTGAGGGTCCTAGACAACGTCGACTTCTCCTCGGATGCCACCATGCTCCCCCTCGCCGACGACTCCGTTGACACGTTGATCACCCTCGAGATGCTGGAGCACGTGCCCGACCCGGCCGCCGTGGTGTCCGAGTTGGCCCGGGTCCTCAAGCCCGGCGGCACCATCCTGCTGTCGGTTCCCTCGGCCGTGCCCCGCCACGACCACCACGACTACTGGCGCTTTACCGCCCAGGGCCTCAAGCACCTATGCGATCCCCTGTTTGCCGAGGGCGAGGTCATGGTGTTCGGCGGGACCTTCGAAACTCTGGGGTACCTGGTCGCGTATTACATTTCGTTGCTGCTGCACGTCTTGAAGGTGCCGGGCAAGACCTTCCGTCAGTTCTTCCCCACCATTGGCGCCGTCATCGACCGGCGGGCTGGTTGGACCACGTCGCCGAGTGCGCTGCACACCCTGGCCTTTGACCTGCTCTACGTGGGCACTGGCGCCGAGGGAAGTATCCGCCGACCGAGACCGGTCCCATCCGTCGGTCCCGTCGACCAGGCCGAGCCCTGGGCTCCTGCCCCCTGACGAAAGTCGGCCAGCTCTGGTCAACTCGGCCCCGGTCGAGTCGGCCCGGGGGGCTCAGGTCAGGCCGGTTGCCGCTAGAACCGGTTGAGGCGCTTGAAGATCCCCTTGGTCTGCTTGTAGAGGGTGACGAACTCGCCGAACAGCAACTCGTACTCGGCGGCCGTGGCCGGATCGGGCTGATAGGTGCGCTTGACCTCGACCATGCCCGGGACGTCCCCAAGGGTGATCCGTCCCAGGGCCAACAGCGTCAGCAGCGCGGCCCCCCGCACGTTGGCCAGCACCGGGTCGGCCACCTGGCGGATCTCCCGTCCGAGCACGTCGGCATGGATCTGGGACCACTGGTCCGAGTTGGCACCACCGCCGACGAAGGCCAGCGAGTCGAGCCGTCGGCCGGCGAACTCCTCTACCGCGTCGAGCAGCCACTTCGAGTTGTAGGCCACCCCCTCGAACACGGCCCGGACCATCTGGTCGCGGGTGGTGGACAGCGACAGGTTCTGGAACCCGCCTCGCACCGTGTGGTCATCGACCGGTGACCGCTCGCCGTTCAGCCACGGCGTGAACAAGACCCGACCGCTGCCCGGGGCCACCCGGTCGACCATCTCGTTCATGGCCTCGAAGCTCGGGGCCAGTCTCAGGTTGTCCCGCACGAAGGTCAGGCAGGCACCGGCCGTCTCGTGCTCGTCGGCGATGAGATAACTGCCAGCGAGTGCGGCTGGGATGGAGGCCACGTTGGAGGTCGGGGCCGTCTTTTTGAACGGGACGTGCCCCGAGATCCACGACGAGGTGCCGATGTAGAGGTGGCTCTCGAAGTCACCCACGGCTCCCGATCCGAAGACCGCCGAGTGGACATCCCCGGATCCAGTCGTGACCGGAAGCCCGGCAGGAATGCCCAAATCGGTAGCGGCCCGGTCGGTCACTTCGCCCACAATGCTCCCCGGTGGCACGAGGTCGGGCAGGCGGGCTCGGTCCAGCCCGGTCCACTCCAACAACTTGGTGTCGTAGGTGACATGGTCGATGTTGCGGTTGTCGGTCACCCAGTGAGCGGCAATCGAGTCGTACGAGGCCGACACCTTCCCCGTGATCCGCAGGTTGAGGTAGTCGACCGGCTCAAGGAAGGTGGTCGTGCGGGCGTAGACCTCGGGGAAGGCGTCCTTGATGAACAAGATGTGGGCCACCGGATCCTTGCCCGACAGCCCCGGGGCACCTCCGGTGGACCGCACCCACCGCATGAGCTTGCGAGGGTCGTAGCCGAGCACGTTGACCGGCCCGCCCGTCACCTTGCGGATGGCGCTGTTGCCCCGCGAGTCCATCCAGATGATGGCCCGCATCAAGGCATCCCCGGCCGCATCGACCGGGACCGTCCCCGACCACTGGGCCGTGCACCCGACCCCGATCAGCTCCACCGGGCCAGCATCGGCCAGCGCTCGGTGGGCCGCACGGCAGATCGCCGACCACCACTCTTCGGGGTCCTGCTCGGCCCCGCCGCCATCGAGCAAGTGGAGCGCCACCGGCTCGGTGGCGTGAGCCACGATTCGGCCGGTCTCGGTCACCACGGCCACCTTCGGCCCACCGGTCCCAAGGTCGACGGCCAACACACAAGCCTCACCCGTCACCGGACCGGTTCCGCTCACGCCGTGTCGCCCCCGGTCACGCCTCTTCGCCCCTGGTCATGCCTCTTCGCCCCTGGTCATGCTTTGGCCACCCATGCCGTGGCCTGACGAGCCGTCTCGCCGTCGTCGAGATCGATCGCTGTCCCGTCGCCAGCGTCGGTCGGTGGGACTGACGAGACCGTGCGGGCCAGCACTTCGCTCCCGATGGCATCGAACAGCGTCGCTAGGTCATCGAGACCGACCAGGTGGAGATGGATCCAGTCGGAGACCTCGAGGCCGGAGGCCTTGCGCAGGTCCTGGACGTTGCGGATGACCTCGCGGGCCAGCCCCCGACGTCGCAGGTCGTCGTCGAGGGCGAGGTCGAGCGCCAGCACCTCGGCCCCGTCACGCGACACGGCAAACCCGGGTTGGGCTCGAACCCGTAGCTCCACCTCTTCGGCGCTCAACTCGAGCGGGCCGTCGGCCAGCGCCACCACCACTGGTCGCCCCGCGGCCAGGTCGGCTGCGGCCGCTACCCCGTCGACCGAAGTCATGGCCGCCCGCAGATCCTGCACTCGCTTGCCGATCCGGGGCCCGAGGAGTTTGAAGTTGGGGACCAGCTCGTAGGCCAGCACGTCACCGAGCTCGTCGGTGGCCTCTACGCGATCCACGTTGAGTTCGTCTTCGACGATGCCCGGTGGCAGCACCGGGCTGCCCGGAGGCAGATAGACGAGGGCGCGAGCCAGGGGTTGGCGCACCTTGACCCCGGCTTCGGCCCGAGCTGCCCGGCCGAGCGACGAGAGTCGACGCGCCAAAGCCATGCCTTCTTCCAGTAGCGGGTCGATCAACGTGTCGTCGACGTCGGGCCAGTCGGCCAGATGGACCGAGTCCGACTCCTCGGCCCCGGTCAGGTCGCGCCACATGCGGTCGGCCAGGAACGGGGTCATCGGAGCCAGCAGGCGGGCCACGGTCACCAAGACGTCATGCAGCGTGGCCTGGGCACCCAGCGAGTCAGCCGGATCGGCACCGGGGTCGGTGCGCCAGAAGCGGCGCCGGCTGCGCCGCACGTACCAGTTCGACGTGTCGTCGATCAGCTCAGCGATGGACGTGGCGGCCGGGAACGGCTCATATCCGTCAAGGGACTCGGTGGCCCGAGCCACGGTGGCGTGCAGCCTCGACAGCATCCACCGGTCCAACATCGACCGGTCGACTGCATCAGGTATGCCAGCATCGGCCGGGTCGAACCCGTTGAGGTCGGCATAGGTGGTGAAGAACGACCAGGTGTTCCACAGGGTCAACAGCGAGTCGCGCATGGAGGCATCGATGGCCTCGAAGCTGACTCGAGTGGGGGTCCATGGGGAGCCTTGGGAGAACATCCACCAGCGCAGCGGGTCTGCGCCCCGGGTGGTCAGGATCTCCCACGGGTCGATGACATTGCCGACGCTCTTGGACATCTTGCGTCCGTCGGCGTCGACGATGTGGCCGAGGCAGAGCACGTTGCGGTACGGGGTCGCTCCACGCACCAGGGTGTTCACGGCCAGGAGCGAGTAGAACCAGCCCCGGGTCTGGTCGATGGCCTCACAGATGAAGTCGGCCGGGAAGACGAACCGCTCGTCGGATCCTGGGGATCCGGGATAGCCCCACTGGGCCGTAGGCATCGAGCCAGAGTCGAACCAGGCATCGATGACCGGCTCCACCCGGCGCATCTCGGAGACCTCGTCGTTGTCGGTGGCAGTGCCGGCCTCGGCACAGTCCGGACAAGGAAACACGACCTCGTCGATGGCCGGACGGTGTGGGTCGATGTCGGAGACGTCGGTACCGCACAGCACGGACAGGTCGGCCAGCGAGGCGACGCAGCGCAGATGGCCCTCCCCACACCGCCAAATCGGCAGCGGCGTGCCCCAGAATCGGTCGCGGGACAGGGCCCAATCCACGTTGTTCGCCAACCACTCTCCCATCCGTCCGTCGCGGATGTGCTCGGGATGCCACCCGATGGTCTGGTTCTGGGCTACCAGATCCGCCTTGCGGTCTGAGGTCCGGATGTACCAGGACGGCTTCCCCCAGTAGATGAGGGGGGTGCTGCACCGCCAGCAGTGGGGATAGGGGTGGACGTAAGGATGGCGCCGGACCAGGAGTCCGGCTGCGTCCAGACGATCGTTGACCGCTCCGTTGGTGTCGCGCACAGCCTGTCCGACCAGCCACGCCACATCCTCGGTGAACCGTCCGTCGGGTCCCACCGGATTGAGGGTAGGCAGGTCGTTCTCCCGTCCGACCTGCCGGTCTACCTCGCCGAAGGCCGGGGCCAGGTGGACGATGCCAGTGCCCTCGTCGGCCTCCACGAACGTACCGCCCACCACCCGCCAGCCGATCCGGCCGGAGTCGGCCGGCCCGGGCTCGATGTCGTCGAAAGGGCGGCGGTAGTGCAGGCCGACCAGAGCCGCACCGGGCACCACCACGTCAGCCGTGACGCCCTCGCCGAAGACCTGCTCGACCAGAGTGGCAGCCACGATGTCAGAGCCCACCAGCGCGTACTCCAGGCCAGGGCCGACAGCGGCGCCGGTGTTGGAGAGCAGCGTCCACGGCGTGGTGGTCCAGGCCACGAGGGCCAGACCCTCGAGCGAGTCACGACCCAGCGTGGCCGCCAGGCCGGCGGCGGACTCCCCGTCGTCGGTCAGAGGGAAGCGCACGTAGGCCGACTCGTCGGTGACCTCGCGGTAGACGTCGGGCTGGCCGAGCTCGTGGCTGCTCAGGGCGGTACCGCACCGGGGGCAGTAGGGGACGACCTTGATGTCCTCGTACAGGAGGTCCTGGTCCCACAGGGCGGCCAAGTTGGCCCAAACCGACTCGACGTAGTCGGGGCTGAACGTCCAGTAGGCATCGTCGATGTCGATCCAATAGCCAATGCGCTCGGTGAGGTTCTTCCACTCCCCTACGTAGTTGCGGACCGACTCCTTACAGAGACGGGTGAACTCGGCGATCCCGACCTCTTCTTCGATCTGGCGCTTGGCCGTGATGCCGAGCTGCTTCTCCACCTCGACCTCGACGGGCAGTCCGTGGGTGTCCCAGCCGGCCTTGCGGGGGACGGCGTAGCCGCGCATGGTGCGGTAGCGGCAGAACAGGTCCTTGTAGACGCGGGCCCACACATGATGCAGTCCGGGCCGGCCGTTGGCCGTGGGCGGACCTTCGTAGAAGACCCAGGGCTCGCCACCCGCCCGCAGCTCTACCGAGCGCTCGAAGATCCGGTGCGCGCCCCACCGGGCGAGCTCCTCGTCTTCGAGGGCGGTGAAATCGACTTCGGCGGGGACCGGGCGGAACACGGGGCGCTTCCTTCGGGACTGGGTGGTGGAACGGGGGATGCGACCAGATACTACGGGCGGCGGGCCGACTCCACGGACCGTGGTGGCCGATCGGCGTCCGACTCCGAACGAGGCGACAGGCGGCGGTGATGGGCGAGACTGTGTCCATGTTCGAACCCTGCAACCTGGAGGGCGCCCACGTCCGCTTGGAGCCGCTGGCGCTGCGACACGTGGATGGCTTGGTCGCCGCGGCCACCGGCGACCGGTCTAGCTTCGGGTACACCCTGGTGCCCGACGACCAGGCATCGATGACCGCCTACGTCGAAGAGGCCCTGGCGCATGCAGCCCGGGGCAGCCAGGTCCCGTTCGCCACCGTCTCGATCGCCCTCGACTGCGTAGTAGGCAGTACCCGGTTCTACGAGCTCGACCCCTGGGACTGGACGGCCCTGGCTCCTGGGGCCCGACCGGTGCAGCGGGTCGGCCTGGTGGATCGGGCCAGCATCGGCCACACGTGGATCGGTCCGGTTGCCCAGCGGACACCGGTCAATACCGAGGCCAAACTGCTGATGCTGGGCCACGCCTTCGAGGTATGGGGGGTGCGGGCCGTGCGGATCCAGACCGATGCCCGCAACGAACGGTCACGGGTAGCTATCGCCCGGTTGGGCTGCTCGCTCGACGGCGTGCTGCGGGCCGACCGGCCAGCCACCGACGGGACCGTGCGCCATTCGGCCATCTTCTCGATGCTGGCCACCGAGTGGCCAGCGGCCCGACGTCAGTTGGCGGAGCGCCTCAGGCGCTGAACGCCCCGTGCTCGGCGGGGGCATCCCTCCACGTACGCTCGTTCGGATGCCGGACTCCCCAACAGACAGGAGTGACGCGGCCGTGACCACGCATCGGGGAAGGCTGCCGTCTTCGGACAACGTGGTGCTGATCGTGGCTTGTCTGGCTCAGTTCATGGTGGTGCTCGACATCTCCATCGTCAACGTCGCCCTGCCTGCCATCCAAGTCAGCCTGCACTTCCGCACTGTGGACCTCCAGTGGGTGGTGACCGCCTATGCGCTCACCTTCGGCGGCCTGCTCTTGTTGGGCGGCCGTCTGGCCGACCTGTTCGGCCGGCGTCGGATCTTCCTGGTGGGGCTCGGTGTGTTCACCGCGGCGAGCCTCCTCGGTGGGTTCGCCACCGATCAGGCCACCTTGATAGCCGCCCGGTCGCTCCAAGGTGTGGGGGCCGCCATCCTGTCGCCGGCCACCCTGACCATCTTGACGGTCACCTTCAGCGAACCGAGAGCCCGGGCCCGGGCGTTTGGCATGTGGAGCGCGGTGGCCGCCGGTGGAGGCGCGGCCGGCGCCCTGTTCGGTGGCGTGCTCACCCAGTACCTGTCGTGGCGCTGGATCCTGTTCGTCAACGTCCCCATCGGTATCGCCCTGTACGCCGTGGCCCGAGTCACGCTGCACGAATCCAAGGCCGATGGCCCCCGTCGGAGCCTCGACATCGCTGGCGGGGCCACGGTGACCGGGGCGCTCTTCCTCCTCGTCTACGCCATATCGCGCACCGATGCGGTGCCGTGGACGGCGACTTCCACCCTGGCGCTGCTGGCCATCGCCGCACTGCTGCTCATCGCCTTCGTGGCCATCGAGGCCAAGTTGGCGTCGCATCCGCTCATCCCCTTGCGGCTGTTTAGGGTGCGGTCGGTCACCGGGGCCAACCTGGTCATGTTCTGCTTCGGCGTCGGCATGTTCGCTATGTGGTTCTTCCTCTCCCTCTACCTCCAGCAGGTCCTGGGGTACAGCCCCGTAGTGACCGGCCTGACCTTCCTCCCCCAGACGGCCGCCATAGCCATCGGCGCCACTCTGAGCGGTCGCCTGTCACCGAAGTTCGGGCCTCGTAACGTGCTCCTGGCTGGGTCGGTCATCGGGGCCATTGGACTGTTCTGGCTTTCGTTCATCCAAGCCGGCGACTCGTACTGGACCGGGGTCTGCGGCGGCGGCATCCTGGCCACCTTCGGCATGGGCCTGGCCTTCACGCCCGTTGCTCTGCTGGCCACTGGCGGGGTCCCCCATCAGGACGCCGGGCTGGCTTCGGGGCTGGTCAACTGCAGTCGCCAGATCGGGGCTTCGGTGGGGCTGGCCGTGCTGACCACCATCGCCGCCTCCTCTACCGCGACTGCACTCCGAGACTCGCCTCATTCGACAACCCAGGGCGGGGTGCACGGCGCGGTGGCTGTAGCCATGACCGCCGGCTACGCGCGGGCTTTCCTCATCGCCTCGGTGGTGGTCCTGATCGGTGGGGCGCTCGGCCTGATCATTCCGCCGCCTCGGTCACCGGTGACATCGGTGGATTGGGACGATTCCGACCGATCTCAGTCCACCGGGCCAGCACTGCTCGACTGAGCCTGCGGGGGCAGGGCCTTAGGGGGCAGAGCCCGGGGGGGCAGGTTGTCGGTCGGCATGTCTACGGCCAAGGCACTGGTCAAGGTGACCCGGCCGATGGAGCGCGGCCACAGATGGTGCTCTACGACCACGTCGATTTCGGCGGCAAATGCGGTAATCACCGTACCGATCCCGATCCACCACACCAGCACGATGAACGTGGCGAAGGTGCCATACAAGGTTCGGTAGTGGTGGAGCTGGTGCGCCACCAGCTGGGCGTCGAGGTACTGCAGGAGCGTCCATCCGATGCCAGCCACCACCGCTCCTCGCCACAGTGTGCGACCGGCCTTGGGGCGAGCCAGCAAAATGGCAAATCCTGACCAGAACATGGCGATGTTGATCACCAGCGATCCAGCCAGTCCCACCAGAGCAGAGGCCCGGCCCAGCCCTCCGGTGCTGCCGAAGCCGGCCAGGGCACCGCCGGCGACGAAGCCGATCCCGATGACCACGAGGAACCCCATGGCCCGGGGCAGCCAGCGACCGAACCGCGGCAGTTCCTCTTGAGGTACGGCCCAGACCGTGGTCATCAGGATCTGGGCGTTCCGACTCAGCCGCAGGCAGCCGTAGATGAGCCAGAGGAACAGCGCCACCAAGAAGGCGCCACTCAGTCCGGTAAGGCCGCTGATGTTGGACTTGAGCTGGTTACCGATGTCGGGGAACTGGCGCAGGGCGGCATCGATGACCTCCTGCTGGGCTGCTGGATGTCCGGACAGCACCACCTCGACCAGGGTGAGGAGGAGCAACAAGAGCGGAAAGACGGCCAGGAACGCCGAGTAGGCCAAGAGGTTGGCCAGGCGGCCGGCCTTGTCCTCGACATACTTGGCCAGGGTCGCTCCGATCACCGCCGTACTGCGATGGCGCTGCTGGAACGCATCGAGCCGGGCCACGATGCGCTTGGTCGGAGCCGACTCAGCCGTTCCGTCGGACTCGCTCTCTTTGATCATCGCGTCACCAGTCCCGTCCGGCCGTGCCGGTCGAACTCGACGAGCAGCGCGTCGATATCGGACGTTTCGAGCACCTCGTACCCGAGGCTTTCGGACCGATCCAACGCACTGGCGCGGTAGACGGGATCCTCTCCTCGCCACCAGCCATCTTGCCGCAGCGGGCCCTTGGTCACCTTGCCGCTGGCCGTCTGCGGAAGGGCTCGGGTCACCCGGAGGAAGGCAGGGGCCCACTTGGTACCGAGATCGTCCTGGTCGGCCAGGAAGCGGGCGAACAGCTCCGGGTCGAACGTGCGGTCGGGCAGCAGTTCGATGGCCGCCATCACCTGGTCCCCAGAGCGCGGATCGGGTACGGGATAGACGGCCACGGCCGCGATATCGGCGAACCGCACCAGCACCCGCTCGATCGGCCCAGCCGTCAGGTTCTCCGAGTCGACTCGCATCCAGTCGCCACCTCGACCAGCGAACCAGAAGTTGCCCTTGGCGTCGCGATAGGCGAGGTCGCCCGTCCAGTACCACCCGTTGCGGATGCGCTGGGCCGTGGCCTCGGGATCGTTGTAGTAGCCCTCGAACCGGCCTGTACCCGAACGGTTGACGATCTCTCCGATCGCCACCTCCCCGTTGAGCAGTGCCCCCGAGGCGTCGAACTCGGCCGGTGGGCACTCCTGGGCCGACCCCGGGTCGACCACGGCGATGTCCTCGACCGGTATGCCCAATGCACCTGATGGGGTGTCCGGTCGGCGGCTGATGGCCGCCCCTCCCTCGCTCGACCCGTACCCCTCGGTGAGCACACAGTCGTATCGCGCCTCGAAGGCGGCGTGGTCCGCCACTGAAGCCTCGGTGCCGAAGCCACGGCGCAGCGTGCAGGACCGGTCGTCGTCGTTCGCCTCGGTGGCCAACACATAGGCCAGCGCCTTGCCCACGTAAGTGAACGTCGTGGCGCCGTAGCGGCGCACGTCGGGAAGGAAGCCCGAGGCGCTGAACCGCGGGGCAAGGGCCACGGTGGCCCCCACCACCAGGCTCGGCCCCCACAGCACCATCAGGGCGTTGCCGTGGAAGAGCGGCATGGTGCAGTAGGCCACATCGGAGCGGCCGAATCCGTACGCCTCGGCCGACCGCAGCGCGATCGATGCCAGACGACCCTGAGTGCATCGCACCGCCTTGGGATCGCCGGTCGTGCCCGAAGTGAACAGCAGGAGGAACAGGTCGGCCGGAACCGGACCTAGCGATGCTGTGATGTCGGCGGCGGCCACGCCGTCATGGGCTGCCACCTGCGCCGCATAGTGGCGATGGTCGATCAACAGCAGCCGGTCGGCCGCCACACCGGTAGCGAGTCCATCCACCAGGGCCGCCCCCGCGGCATCGGTCACCAGGATCTGGCAGTCAGTGCGGCGGATGTCGCCGGCCAGCGCCTCGCCCCGGCGGGTCGGATTGATGCCGACCACGACGGCCCCAGCCAGGGCGGCAGCACCCAGCCAGAACAGATACTCGGGTTCGTTGCCGAGCAGCACACCGACGTGTGGCCGGTCTGGGGCCGCTTGAGAGTCTCGGCCCACCTGCGATTCTGGGCCCACCTGCGATTCTGGGCCCAACATCGCATCTGAGCCGACCAGGGATCGGAGCAGTCCGGCCCGAGCGGCACTGGCGGCCACCACCTCCGACCAGGTCCACCGGTCGTCACCGGCCACTACAGCAGCACCCTGATCCTCGGCCCGAGCCAGGAGCAAGTCGGCCACACTCGGTGTGCCCTCGGGGAACCCGTCCATCAGTACCACCATGGTGCAGCCAGGACCCGGAGGTCTCCTTCGGCGTCAACGAGTTGCGCTCCGTCCATGGACGAGACGCTATCGGTGGTGACCCCGCCCAGTCGCGCCTACCATCGTGACGCCTCCGGCCCCTCGGTCGGCAGGGGTTCGATACCGAACAGTCCGATCACCGTGATCACCCCGGTCGTAGAACAGACCGGACACAGAACAGAAATAGAAGGAGCATCATGGGACAGCGCATCGCAGAGATCGACATCGCCGGCTCGCCTGAGGCCACATGGACCTTGGCCGGAGACTTTGGCGGTGTCGCCGATTGGATGCCGGGCATGGACTCCTGTCGCGTCGAGGGGGAGAACAGGATCCTGGAGACGATGGGCATGACCATCACCGAAAAGCTGGTATCCCGTGACGACGCGACGATGGCCATCACCTACAGCATCGTCGACGGCGTGCCCGTCGAGTCACACGAGGCCACCATCACCGTTACCGCCGCCGGCGACGGCAGCCATGTCACCTGGGTAGTAAACGCGGCACCCGACGAAATGGCCGACCTGATGGGCACCATCTACCAGCAGTCGCTCGAAGCCCTCAAGGCAGCCGTCGAAGGATGACCGGCTCGGCCCCCCGACACGGTGCACCCGGCTCGGGTGAGCCAGGTGCACCGGGGGGTCGCACCTACAAGGTGACGGCAGAGTCCGTCGCTCCGGTGGCCGTCGTGTGGCCGCTCCTGGCCGAAGCCCGACGCTGGAGCGAGTGGTCGTTCCTGACAGCTACTGGCCTCGAACGCGACGGTACGCCTGAGCCTGATGGCGTCGGGGCTGTGCGCCGGTTCGCCCGCTTCGGAATCGGCTCACGGGAAGAGGTAGTGGCCTGGGATCCGCCCACCCACCTGGCCTACCGGATCCTCACTGGGTTCCCGGTCCGCAACTACCGCTCCGACATCACCCTGGAGCCGCAGGCGGGGGGAACCAGGATCGAGTGGACCGGCTCGTTCGATCCGAAGTGGCCGGGAACCGGTCGACTCTTGAGCGCCTTCCTCCCGGTGATGATGCAGCGGTTCGCCACGTCGGTGGCTCGCTATGCCGACGAACAGGTGTCCTGAGCGGACTGAGCGGAGGGTTCAGTCTGCAGCCCTAGCCAGGCGGGCGGCCCGGCGACTAACCTCGGCTTGCGCTCGGTCGAGGTCGATGGTGCGGTGCCGCTTGGCTGCCACCACCTGATCTCCTCCGACCCACACGTCGGTGACCAGACGGCTCGAGGCTGACCACACCAGGTGCTCGATCAGCATGGCATCATCCAGCAGGGGCACGAAGGCTGGATCGTCCAGGGACACGGCCATCATGTCGGCCTTGGACCCGGGAGCCAGCATCCCGAGGTCGGACCGACCCAGCGCCGTGCCAGCACCCCGGGTGGCGAGGTCGAGTGCTTGTGCGGCCGGCAGGGCTCCGGCATCGCCCGCACGTAGCCGCGCCAGCATGGCGGCCAGTCGCATCTCCTCCCACAGATCGAGGTCATTGTTGGAGGCCGGCCCGTCAGTTCCGAGTCCTACCCGGACACCGTTGGCCAGCAGGTCGATCACCGGGGCGATGCCCGAGGCCAGCTTGGCGTTCGATTGCGGACAGTGGGCCGCGGCCACATCGTGGGCGGCGTAGACGGCAATGTCCTCGGGCGTCAGCCAGATGCTGTGGGCGGCCAGGACCCGGCCCTCGAAGACCCCGGACTCGGCCAGGACCTGAGGAACCGAGCCGCCGTGCTCGGCCACGAAGGAGGCATCTTCGGTCTCGGTCTCCGCCAAGTGGAGGTGGAACAGCGCGTCGTGTCGCCGGGCAGCCGCGGCGGCGTCGATCAGTCCGGCCAGTGGCACCGTGTACGCGGCGTGGGCGGCAAACCCCACTTCGATCCGGCCTGCCTCGCCGTTACGGCGAGCGTGGAAGTCCGAGAACCGGTCCAGACCAGCCGTCCACCAGTCACCATCGGAATCGTCACCCGGCAGCTGCAGCACCACTGGGGTGATGATCGAGCGCGAGCCGGCTGCTGCCACCGCATCGGCAGTGGCATCCTCGTAGAAGTACATCTCACACGACGTGGTCACCCCGAAGGCCAGGAGCTCAGCGATGCCCAAGGTCATCCCCCAGTAGACGTCTTCAGCCTCGAGATGCGCTTCCCGTGGCCACAGCACCTCGCGGAGCCACCGCTGGAGCGGCAGGTTCTCGCCGGTGCCTCGGAAGAGTGTCATCGGCGAGTGGCAGTGGGTGTTGACGAATCCAGGGAGCAGCGCGCCCTCGACTCGGACCTCGCGGACATTCGTGCTGGCACCGGCGATGCCGGTGCCACTGCTACCACCGTCGCCCCGCAGCTCAGCCACAGTTCCCACTCGGGTGACGGAGTCCCCGGACACCTCGACCGCACCGGGCCTCAGGACAGCCACCGACCCGGCGCACGGCACGACCGCATCGGCCACGTAGCGCACAGTCTCTTCACCCGGTGATCTGCTCTGGCCCGATGCTGTCCCTGACGTGTTCGCCACGGCAATCACCCTACGGCGTGCCGACCGGAGTCTTCGCCACCGAGGGATGCCAATCTGCGCCGTCGGAGTGGGGATCGGTGGCCCAGCGACCAGACGAAAGGTCAGGGAGCCCGGCGCCGGGCGAGCGCCGAGGCATTCCTGCGAATCCCGAAAGTGGCATTCGAGGGCATAGGCCTGTGCCCCCACCGTGGTGCGTTCCGACCCGAAAAACAGTGAATTTCGCTCGAAATATCCACCTCTGTGGCCGTCTGACCACTGAGCGTCATCTCGATTGATTTCCTCACTTCCATGCCGTACATTGTGATTGTCGTCAGAGAACTGGCGATCCAGAGGGGCAGGAAGATTGGCGCAAGCCAGGCATCGTCAGAGGTTCGACGAGGCACATCATCCTAACTCTGGTGGGCAGAGTGTGCAGGAGGGGACCATGAAAAGGTCTTGCGTAGAGGGATCTACAGCGGCGGACGTCGCCGTCGACCCGCGCCTCCTGTTTGACTTGGATTCGACTTGGGGCGAGATGGCATGACCAACGCGATGAAGCGGAACCCGACCGGTGGTAGCGGGCCGAGGATGCTGCTGTACACACTCGGGATCTTGGTCGCCATCATGGCGGCTATCCTGGTGAAGACGACGGCCGTGGACAACAGCGGGTTGTCGCGCACCGCCAACCTGGCCAGCTTCAGCCCCCTGACCGTCGCACCCGTCGCCAATCAGTCAGACAACACCGGTCGGCCGATCGCTCCGATCGCGCTTACGGCCACGGATGCGCAGACGTCTCCATTCCCGGTTATCACTTGGGCGGCCAATGGGCTGCCCCCGGGCATCTCGATCTCGCGCTCTTCCGGACTGGTCACCGGCACCCCGACCCTGGCTGGCACTTACGCAGTGACGATCTCGGCCAAGGACAACTCCCATCCCCCGACCTTCGGCTCGACCTCGTTCACCTGGTCGATCGGCAATATGGCCCCGATCATCTCGCAGGTGGTCCCGGTCATCAGTGAAGGCGTCGGGGGCATCAGGGTGGTCATCACCGGCCAGAACTTCATCGGTGCCTCATCGGTGAAGTTCGGATTAGTCGAGGCCAGTTCCATCACGGTCAACCGGCACGGCACCCGGATCGTCACCTTTGCTCCGCCAGAGTTGGCGGGAACGGTCCATATCCTTGTGACCGCAATGGGTGGGACGAACGCCCCGGTTCCGGCCGATCAGTTCACCTACCTCGCCCCAACAGTCAAACTACTGGTAACGCCCTCGGGTTCTGTCAGCGGTGGCACTCGGGTCCGCATCAGCGGCTCCGGTCTGGCTGGAGCTACCTCGGTGTCCTTTGGTGGCGTGCAAACCAGCGACTTCACTGTTCGCCGGCATGGAACATTGCTGACGGCCGTTGCTCCTGCGGGTTCGCCTCGAACGGTCACCATCGTGATCGTCACCCCTGCCGGCACTACGTCGACGAGCGGCCGCAACAACTACACCTATTTCGTCCCGCCGCCTCCACCACCAAAGAAGCAGAAGCAGAAGTAACCACACGGGCGGCAATGCCCTCTCGCGGATCCCAGCAACGCCCGGCCGGTCATGCGGTCGGGCGTTGTCTATTCCTGGGTGAATGTTCTGACCGGGTTCCTGGGTGGGTTCCCGGGTGGGGTGACCGTCCGTCGTGTCATCGGTTCAGATCTGGCTGAAGCGGAACCCCCTCGATCGCCGGTGCGGGCCCGGTCCGAGTCTCGAGCAACAGCTGGGTCGGCTGGGCCGGTTGGGTCGGCTGGGCCGGCCTCCGGCGATGTGCTCCTGTCAATGGGTGGTCACCTTCAGTGACATTCGACCGCGAGGTGGGAGCCGGGTGACTCCAGATCTCGGGATTTTGCCCCCGGGACCGTGGGTCCGGTCGCAACAGAACATCCCATGAGCCGAGTTCCTGGATGGATCATCCAGACACGGAGCGGACCGACCGCTGGTTGCAGCACGGTGGCTGCCGGTGGCTGCCCGGTGGCAGTTCGGTGCAAGTCGGTGGCAGGTCCCCTAAACCCCTGTTGCTGGTCACGGCCGGTGACCAGAATGGAAGAAGTCGGTGGCAGGACCGACGACCTACGAGGCAGACGTGGGGATCCAGACGTGAGTCGGACTCCCCATCGCTACATGGGAGGAACCCAAGAATGAGCAGCGGGAACGGGCACAGCACGACCAACAGCATTGGCCACCAGGGCGGAGCCCTCGAGTCCGTTCCAGGCCATCCCCGTTCCTCGTCACGCCATTCCTCGTGTCGTACATCCACGCGACGCGGTCTCGTTTCCACCGGCCTCGTCACCAGCCTGGTGGCCACCACGCTCTCCCTGGTGTCTGTCGCTTCCATCGTGGCGACCCCGACCATCGCTGCTGCCACCACCACTCAGGTGGCCGCGTCGTGGAATGCGTCGCAGCCAACATGCAACACCTATGCGACCCTCACCCCGCCCGTCGGGACCGTATCGGCCACCGTGACCATCTCCGGTAGTGGCGGCGGTGGTGGCTCTAACGGTGGAGGCGGTGCCACCGCTGGAGCCGGCGCTGCCGGGGCCGCAGCTACCTCCACCTTCCCCATCACCCACGCCTCGGGCAGCTCTGTCTCGGTGGACCTCGGGTGTGCCGGGAGCGCTGGCGCAAGTTCTGGTTCTGCCAACGTCAGCGGTGGTGGTGGCGGCGGTGGGTACACGCCTGGTGCTAACGGCGGTGGAGCGAGTAGCGCCAGTGGAGCTGGCAAGCAGTTCGCCAGCGGTGGCGGTGGCGGAGGGTCGTCGGCATTCTGCCTCGGAACGACGACGTGCACTACCTTGCAGATTGAAGCCGCAGCTGGCGGCGGTGGCGGCGGCGCTGCGGTCGGCGGAACCGGCGGCGCTGGCGGTGCCGGTCAGACCGGTGGGACGGCTAGCGGAGCCGCTGGGTCGAACGGCTCCGGAAGCTCGGCCAACGGCAGCGGTGGGGGTGGTGCAACCACCATCGGCGGTGGTGCAGCGGGTGCGGGTACGCCGGCCGGCGGTGGCGGGACCAGCACAGCGGCAGGAGCCGGTGGAACCGGGAATGCTGCGGTCAAGGGAGTCGCCGGTGGCGGTGGCGGTGGCGGAGGCAGCTATGGCGGTGGTGGCGGTGGCGGCAACAGCAACGGCACCAGTGCCGTCGGTGGTGGTGGTGGTGGTGGCTCGTCAAACGTGGCTGGCACCGGCGCAGCATCCACCTCCTACGCGGCCGGAAGCGCAGCCGGGTCCAACGGTACGATCATGCTCTACTGGAACGTCGACTCGATCTCGGTGACGACGCCGTCGGCCCAGACCACGACAATCAACACCGCGACCTCCACTCTGACCCCGACTGGCTCGTTCGACACCACGAACTCGACGACGGCGACATGGTCGGCCACCGGGCTCCCCACCGGGCTCGCGATCAACTCCTCGACCGGCGCCATCACTGGGACGCCGACTGTGGTCGGCACTTCGTCGGTCACACTCACCCTGACCGATAGCCAAGGCCTGGCGGCAAGTTCGTCGGCCTTCAGTTGGGTAGTTGGCGACACCACCCAGACGGCTGCTACGTGGAACTCCGCCCCCACCGCGTGCAACACCTATTACTACGCCACTCCTCCGAACGGCGCCCTGTCGGCCACCGTGACCATCACCGGTGCCAGCGGCGGTGGTGGCGGTAACGGCGGAGGCACCGCCGGTGGTGCGGGTGGCGCGTCAGCGCAGACCACGGCCACCATCCCGCTGACCACTACGACCGGCGCCGTCGCCGTCATCCTCGGATGCGGCGGTGGGGCGGGCAGCACCGCTAACGGATCAAGCTGTTGCTCGGCTACCACGGCCAACGGTGGAGCGGCAGGGGCCGGGCTCTCCAACGGCGCACCCGGTGGTACCGGATCCGCTAACTCGTTCAACACCGCAAACCGCGCTGCGGGTGGTGGTGGGGGTGGTGGTTCGACCGGCATCTGCTTGACCGCCTCAACGTCCTCACCCACATGCACAACCCCAGAGATCGAGGCAGCTGCCGGCGCCGGTGGTGGTGGCGCAGCCAAGGGGGGATCTGGCGGTAGCGGCGGCGTGGCCCAATCTGGTGGAACATCAGCTACCAGCAGCGGCATGATTGGTAATGCCGGGTCCAGTGGGACGTCCAACGGCAACGCCGGTGGTGGTGCCACGGGCATCGCCGGTGGCGCGGCCGGAACCGGTGCAGCGGGTGGCGCGGCCGGCACGTCGACCGCCGCCGGTGCGGGCGGCGCCGGAGCATCCAACACCTCGTCCGCCGGTGGTGGCGGCGGTGGTGGTGGTTCGTTCGGTGGCGGCGGTGGTGGTGGCCAAAACAACGGCACTTCATCCACCGGCGGTGGTGGTGGTGGTGGATCGTCGGCTGCCTACATTTCTGGCGCCACGAGCATCTCGTACGCAACCGGTGCTGCCGGAGGCGCAAGTGGAGTCGCTGGCTCCAACGGCTCCATCACTTCGTTTACCTGGACCGTCGACGCGCTGTCCGTGGTCACCCCATCGGCTCAATCCAACGTGTCAGGTGCGGGCATCTCCACCCTGACCCCCACCGCTTACTACTCCACGCAGAGCTCGAATGCCCTGACCTGGACCCAGTCCGGCCTACCGGCCGGTCTGGCCATCAACTCCTCCACCGGTGCCATCACCGGCACCCCGACCACTGCGTGTGCCTGCTCGGTCACCCTGACCGCCACCGACATCGCCTCCAAGGCCG